>JBKPFU010000151.1:0-5388 GCA_046728975.1 Actinomycetota bacterium
GCCTCGGGCATAATTGTTTACTTCCAGCAACAGAGGAAGGGAGCCAGTGCGAGCTGGAGCCGACTCGTTGCTGCGGCAGCCGCGAGGCACGCCACCAGGTGGTCGCGCTGCCTGATCTCAGGATTCTCGTCGTGGCAGAGAGCCGTCTCTACCGGGACGCGATTTGCTCAGCGCTCGCGCAGGTGGGGGGAATAGCGATCTGCGATGCGGCGGCTCCCGCGGGGGATGTCACTGCACATGGGTCGCCGCATCGGCCAGACGTGGCGCTGGTCGACGCGAGCGTGCCCGACGCCGTCGCTTCCGTTCAAACAGTTCGGCAAGTCTGGCCTGGGGTGCGGGTCGTTGTCCTCGCCGCGTCCGAGGAGGAGCCCGACCTAGTCCGCTTCGCCGAGGCTGGAGTCAACGGCTTCGTCCTGCACCAGGAGTCGCTGGAGCAGCTCGCGGCAGTCATTTACGGCGTCGCGCACGGCGAAGCGCCGTGCCCACCGCGACTCGCCGCCACATTGCTTCAGCGCCTGTCGGCGCTCGCCGCCCGCGTGCCCGATGCAGGTGCGGAGGCGGACCTGACGGCGCGCGAGCTCGAGATCGCATCGCTCGTCGCGGAGGGCCTGCCGAACAAGGAGATCGCACGGCGCCTGCACATCGAGCTGGCGACCGTCAAGAACCACGTCCACAGCATCCTCTCCAAGCTTCAGGTGACTCGCCGCGCCGAGGTTGCTCGCCGCCTGCGCGCGACGGCGCCCGTGGGCGCACTAGGCCCAACTTAGATCCTGTCGCTGAATCTCATTTAGGCCTGAGGATTCAGGCGAAACGGGAGGTGCGGCTCTACAGTCGGGCAGTGCTGATCTTCGTGGCTGCCAGTCCGGCGAGAGTGTGAGGGGAGTCGCACTTTCGAGGGCGCCGGCGAGGAGGCCTCGACTCGGCCGCTGGGGGGGATCGACCACCAAACGATCAGCGGTCTGGGGTCAGTAACAGGAGAGCCGCCGAAGCGGCTCTCCTGTTGTGTTCGCACGATTGACCGTCGAAAGATCCACGCTGGCACTACCGTCTAGAGAGAGCCGGTGGGTGCTTGGCGGCCGGACTGGCTGGCGAAGCAACCCGCCGGCTCTAATTTGGTAGATCAGCCTTCGGCTCATTTCCTGCGGCCCGCTCTTCAGGAGAACGCTCTTTCCGAACCTTTTGACCGTTGTTTGCGAAGTTCCGGGAAAGTCGGTGTCGGGGCGCGCGATCAGAGCTTGCGGATGATCGCCTCGGCCTCGTCGCGCGTAAAGGCGCGGAGGGTTTCGGTGTGCTCGGCGCCGACGCGCTGGAGCTTCATCAGGATCTCGGCGGCGGTCTCGTCGTCAGGCGCCTCGAAGATCTCGACGACGTCGTAGCGGCCGAGCGTGACGTAAACGCCGATCAGCTGGCCGCCGGCCGTCTCGATGATCCGCTCCCCGTCCTCGACCCGCTCGCGCCAGGCAGGAAGTCCGGCGACTCCCTGCGACGTCCATCGCATAAGCGTCACGTAATGCGGCACACAGCAACGAAACAGCGCCAAATTTGCGAAGTCAAGGCCGCGCGAGCCAGGTCCGGGGGTCAGACCCTCGGACCTGGCCAGAATTGGCCTGTGCGTTTGAATGCCTATCTGGCGCGGGCGGGAGTGGCGTCGCGGCGCAAGGCGGACGAGCTGATCAAGGCCGGGCGCGTGCACGTGAACGGCGAGCCGGGGCAGCTGAACACGTTCGTCGGCGCACGCGACCGGGTCGAGGTGGACGGCCGGCCGGTCGAGCGGCAGGCGCTTGCGTACGTGCTGCTGCACAAGCCCGCAGCGGTGGTAACGACGGCGCGCGATCCGCACGGGCGCAAAACCGTGGTCGACCTGGTCGAGCACGAGTCGCGGGTCGTCCCGGTCGGACGCTTAGACGCCGACACGACGGGGGCGCTCCTGCTCACGAACGATGGCGAGCTCGCGCACCGGCTGGCGCACCCCCGCTACGAGGTCGAGAAGGTCTACGAGGTCGACGTCGAGGGCGAACCGTCAGACGAAACGCTGAGGCGGCTCCAAAAAGGCGTCGACCTCGACGATGGAGTCACCGCACCCGCGCACGTCCGCCGCCTCTCGCCCTCGAAGCTGGAGCTCGCGATCCACGAGGGCCGCAAGCACCAGGTGAAGCGGATGCTCGCGGCGGTCGGCCACCCGGTGATCCGCCTCCACCGCAGCCGCTATGCGGGACTGACGCTCGAAGGGCTCGAGCCCGGCGCTTGGCGCGAGCTCGAGCCCTCCGAAACGGCGCGACTCAGGTCATCGCCGCCAGAGCCGCCGACTGCACGATCAACGCCTGCGCCTGTGCGATCCAGGCGCGGGCCTGGTTCTCGTTGATCCGCGTCCCGCCGAACGCGGCCGCGTCGAGCGCGGCGCGGATCTGGGAGGCCACGTTGTCGCGTGCCGTCGTCAGCGCCGCGATCTGGTTCTCGATCGACGTGTAACGGCTGTCGTCGCTCGCGTTCCCGCTCCTGATCGCCTTCGTCGATGCCTGGAGCAGGTTCGTCGCGAACGCGCCGAACGGTGCGTTCAGCTGCTTGTACATCGCCCCGAGTCGGCGGAGCGTCCCCGAGTGCGCGCGGAGCGAGTGAGGCAGCGCGTGCCGCTCGAGCTGCCCGACGAGCACGCGGCCGTCGTGCACGTAGGAGTCCTCGAGGCCGAGCAGGCTGAGCATCGTGGGCCGCACGTCCGTGTGGTCGGCCCAGGTGGTGTCGTCGTTGTGCTGCTTCCGGATCCCGGGTCCGACCAGGCCGAGCCAGGTCGTCGCGATCTCCGGCTGGATGCCGCCGTGGTTCCACGCGAACGTACTCGTCGGCGGCGTCGTCGGCACGGTGATGCACGGCGACGAGCAGTTCGGCGCGCCCGCGAAGAGGAAGTAGTCGGGGAGCGCGAACATCGTCAGCGTCGGCGTCCGCTGCGGATCGGCCGTGATCATATGCAGCGTCTTCATCGCGATCGGGTCGGCCAGCGCGGCTGTGATGTTCTCGGTGATTCCCGTGTACGGATTGGTCGCCGTCAGGTTGCCGAGGCCCCGACCGAAGGCGCGGGTCACAGGCGCCGTCCTGGACGGGTTGCCGGTGATGTAGATCGTCGGCGCCATGTCCGCATGGACGGTGAAGGGCGTCGTGATCCCTTGCTGCGTGGCCATCAGGCCCGCCAGGTTGCCGTTGATCTCGCCCTTCAGGCTGTAGTTGCAGGGCACGTTGACGCCGTCGCAGCCCGCCGGAGTCGGGATCGCGCCGGCGAAGTGGTCACCTTCCTCGGTCGTGAAGACGAACAGGGTGTTCTTCCTCGTGATCCCGTGGTCGGCGAGGCGGTCGAAGAACTTCGCGAACGCGTCGTCGTATGCCTTGAGCTGCTGGACGTAGCCGGTCTCGCCCGGCCCCTGCGTGGTGTGGATCTCGCCCGCAGCCCCGTGCAGATCGTGCGCGTCGGAGATGTAGCCGAACGTGATCGGGATCCCCGCCTCCTGCATCTGCGCGACGTAGGAGAGAGTCGTCGAGGCGAACAATCCGTCGAAGCCCGGGAACCCCGGCTGGTTGAACGGATCGGCGATCAGCGTCCCGTCGAGCTTCTTCAGTCCCGTCTGCCCATTCACCGTCGCGTTCGTGCAGTTCGAGGTCGAGACGGTGCAGATGGCCGGGTTGACGTATTTGGCGCCGAAGAGACCCTGAAAGCCGCCGTAGCCGCCGGGCTCGTCCGGCAGGAGATCCGGGCGGGCGTTCGGGTTGCCGGCGCAGATGCTCTTCGAGGTCTTGGCGCAGTGGATCGCCATTCCCACGAAATCGGTCTGTGCCAGGGCCCTTGCTGCCGTTCCTGCTGGGGCGGCGTTCGAGGTCTGGGCCTCGAGCCACTCCGGTGAGCCCGCTCCGAATACCTTGGTCATATCGCCGTTCGGCCCGGTGCCGGTGTTCTCGAGCACGACGTTGGCGAGCGCCGTCGCGCCGAAGTCGCACCCGGCGCGGGTGTATGGCACCCACGGCGCAGGCGTGTTCTTCGGCGACCCACTGTCGCCGGTGACCATGTTCGGCGTCGGGTCGGTCGCCGGGATGTTGAGGTCGTCGACGAGGTCGGTCCAGTACTTGAAGGACGAGGACGACGCCGTCGAGCCGTCGGCGCGGAAGTAGCGGTACGAGTTCGACACCGCCTGGCCGTGTCGGTCGGAGTACATGCCCGTCAGATTCGTGAGGATCCCGTTCGCGGTGTGCGAGATCAGCACGGTGTGGTCGTTCGTCATCAAGCGACCGTTCCCCCGGACGAAGTTGAGCAGGTGCGGCATCTGCTCGACGTCCGACGGGACGTTGGGGTTGTCCCGCAGGAAGTGGACGTTGTCAAAGATCAGATAGACGACGTGCTTGACGCCGTTGTCGAGCTTGCACTTGGCAGCGGGCGAGCCGTGGTGCCCCCGCACGCTCTTCGTGCCGCCGCCGCTCGCGGTCTGTGTCGCGCCCAACACCGCACCCGCCGTCAACAACGCGACGGCCAGCGCGGCGAAGGCGGTCCTCCTGGCTCTCCCCTTCATGAGGCCTCCTTCATGGATGTCGGCGGCCGCGAATCTAACGGAGTCCGATAGAGGACGCGACCTGCGTCGGCGGTGCGATCAGAGCCGCGCGAAGCCCATGCGCTCGTACATCTGCTCGAGCGTCGGGGCCGAGGCCTCGCGGGCCTTGGCGGCGCCTTGGGCGAGCAGGCGCTCCAGCTCGGCCGAGTCCGCGCGCAGCTCGTCATAGCGCGTCCGGATCGGGTCGAGGAGCGCGACGACCGCCTCCCCGACCTCCTCCTTGAAGACGCCGTAGCCGCCGCTGTCGAAGCGGGCCTCGAGCTCCGGAATCGGCTCGCCGGTCGCGACGGACATGATCTCCAGCAGGTTCGAGATCCCCGGCTTCTCCTCGGGCGCATAGCGGACGTCGGTGCCGGAGTCGGTGACCGCAGTCTTGAACTTCCGGCGGATCGTCTCGGGCGGATCGACCAGCAAAACGGTCCCCTGCGGCGTGCCGTCGGTGGTGGACATCTTCTGCTCGGGCTCCTGCAGATCCATGATCCGGGCGCCCTGCGCGGGGAAGATGCCCTCGGGCACCTTGAAGGTCTCGCCGTAGCGGGCGTTGAAGCGCTGCGCGACGTCGCGCGCCAGCTCGATGTGCTGGCGCTGGTCGTCCCCGACCGGCACCGCGTCGGCCTGGTAGAGCAGGATGTCCGCCGCCATCAGCACCGGGTAGGTGAACAGGCCGGCCGAGACGAACTCCCGCCGCTCGCTCTTGTCCTTGAACTGGGTCATCCGGCCGAGCTGCCCGTAGCTCGTCACCGCCGAGAGCAGCCAAGCCGCCTCGGCGTGCGCGGTCACGTGGCTCTGGACGAAGACGGTC
>JBKPFU010000152.1:0-9856 GCA_046728975.1 Actinomycetota bacterium
GAGCGATCTCCTGTGCGCCCTCGACCGGAACCGGCTCGGGCGGCCGCTCCTCCGCCAAGTGCCGGGCTGCGTCGGCGACGTGCCGAACCGGACGGACGATTCGCCGAGCCAGCAGGAACGCAGCCACCGCTGCGAGCGTCACTCCCGCAAGTGCCGCGATCAGAAGCCCGACCAAAAACGGCGTGAACGCCGCGCGTCCGACGCTCTTCGGGCGCAGCAGAACGAGAGCCTGTCCGCCGACCTTTCGCGCCGAGTAGAAGTACTCGGTTCCGCCCAGTCTGACGGTCCCGTCGAGCGACTCACCTCTTCGCACCCGCCGCCACCGTTCGCCGGGGAGGTAGATCGTCGGCCCGGTCAGCTGGACCGCGACCGCGCGCTGGTTTTGCCGGCGGAGCGAGGGCCGGAGCTCCTTGAGCCGGCCGAGGGGAAACACGGCGACCCGCTCACGCCCGGCGAGCAGGTCGGCCTGGTGCGAGAGATTCCGGAGCGTGACCCGCTCGACTTCCCGGCGCGTCAGGAGGGACCCGATGACGAGCATCAGACCGACCGAGAGGACGACGACTGCGGTGGTCGCCACGAACAAGTACGTCCGCAGCGAGAAGCGCCGCTTCATCGCCGTCTCGTCTCTGCGCCGGTCACGGTCTTACTGATTTGTAGCCCGCGCCGCGCACTGTCCGGATCAGGTCGGGGCGGCCGAGCTTGCGGCGGAGCTGTGCGACGTGGACGTCGACGGTCCGCGTACCGCCGGGGTACGTCATGCCCCAGACGCGGTCGAGGAGCTGCTCGCGCGAGAAGACGATCCCGGGGCTCTCGAGCAACCACGCGAGCAGGTCGAACTCCTTGCCGGTCAGTTCGACGGGCTCGCCGTTGACCGTAACCTCGCGCGCGCCGCGCTGGACGACGATGTCGCCCACCGTCAGCGTTTGTTTCTCGGGGCGGCTATCCGTGCGGCGCAGGACGGCCTTGATCCGCGCAGCGAGCTCACGCGGCGAAAACGGCTTCGTCACGTAGTCGTCGGCGCCGAGCTCGAGGCCGGCGACCCGGTCAGGCTCCTCGTCTCGGGCGGTGAGCATCACGATCGGGACCGCAGAGCGGGAGCGGATCTGGCGGCAGACGTCGAAGCCGTCCATCCCGGGCAGCCGGATGTCGAGCACGACCAGGCGCACGGTGTGGCGGTCAAGCTCGGCCAGCGCCTCCTCGCCGGTTCGCACCCAGACGACGCTGTAGCCCGTCGACTGGAGATAGCCGCGAATCAGGTTGCCGATCGAGTGCTCGTCTTCGACGAGCAGGATCGTTCCGCCCGTGGCTCCGACCGGGGAGTCGCCGTCCACGGTCTTAGGGTGCACTACTTCGAGTACGCGAGGACGGAGTGGGCGGCTGCGTCTTTGTCCCGCGTGACCGTGACTTTGTAGCCGCGCCGCAGCGCGCCGAGCGTCGAGGGCCGTCCGTTCAGCTTGATCTGCGCGTTCGGTGCGATCTGAAGCGTGACGACCTGACCGTCTTTCTCGAGGACCTTCAACTGGAGGTCGCGCCGGCTGACGCCACGAATGACGCCCTGGTCGAAGCGATAGTCGTGCCACGCGCCGTTGGCGTCTCTTAGCACGACTTCTGCACGCACCATCCTGGGTCCGAGAAAGTACGAGGCCAGCTTCGGCGGGAGCGAGAATCCCGTGGTCGCGAGCCAGAAGAACGTGTTCAGCGCCAGAATCGCGAGCAGCGCAAGGTAGAAGCGCTTCGACTTCCGCATGCCTCTAGTGTGGCCGCGATTCGTCAGAACCGGGCCCTAGGCGCGTAATGCGCTTGTAAAACGGCCTCTCCGAAAAGGTCGAGGCTGCGAGCAGGCTCATCGCGACGCCGATCGTGCCGGCAACGGCGAACGAGAGCGACGTTCCGCCCTTCGAGGCCAGCCAGCCCGCCATCAGCCCCCCGAGCGGCGCGGCGCCGTTGAACGCGTAGTAGTAGAGCCCGACGACTCGGCCGCGCATGTGGTCGGGCGCCTCGAGCTGGAGCGTCGAGTTCGAGCTCGACGTCCAGACGGTGAAGCAGAAGCCGATCGTGAACAGGATCGCCGCCGCCGCGGCGACCGAGTGCTGAGGCGCAAGCAGGAGCTGAAGCCCCGCGAAGCCGCCGGTTCCGAGCACGAGCGCCTTCATGCTCGCGCGTCCGAAGGCTGCCGAGGCGAGCGCCCCCAGCAACGCGCCGGCTCCGAACAACGCGGTCAGCAGGCCGAACGTCTCCGGCCCGGCGTGCAGCGTCTTGTTCGCCAGCACGGGGAGGAGGACGTTGAAGTTGAAGCAGAAGGTGCTCGTCACCGTCACCAGCGCGAGCACGACCAGCGCGCGCTTGCGCTGGCCGACGTAGGAGAAGCCCTCGCGAATGCCGCGAAGGATCGTCGGCCGCTCGAACTCCTCCACCGGGAAGAAATCACGCGGCCGCATCGCCAGCAGCCCGGCGAGGACAGCCAGGTAGCTGACCGCATTGACCGCGAAGCAGAACCCGACCCCGGCTGCGGCGATGATCAGGCCGCCGAGCCCGGGGCCGAAGATGCGTGCGCCGTTGAACAGGCTGGAGTTGAGTGCAACCGCGTTCGGCAGCTCCTCCGGCCCGACCATCCGGTACGTGAGCGCCTGGCGCCCGGGCGCGTCGACGACGAGCGCCGTCCCGAGGAGCGCGGCGATCACGTAGACGTGCCACGGCTGGGCCACTCCGGCGAGCGCGATCGCGGCCAAGGCGGCGGAGAAGACCATTTGCACCGCCTGCGTCGAGATCACGATCCGCCGGGGATCGAAGCGGTCGACGATCACGCCGGCGAGCAGCCCGAAGACCGTGAACGGCAGAAACTGCGCCAGCGCGAGAAACCCGACGGCGACCGGCGAGCGCGTGAGTGAGAGGACGAGCCACGCCTGGGCGATCCGGTGCATCCAGGTGCCGGTGACCGAGACCACCTGACCGAAGAAGAAGAAGCGGTAGTTGCGATGCCGGTGCAGGCTCGAGAACGTCCGCCGGTTGAGCGCGAGCACCATCGCCGTCATTCGGGGTCCTCCAGCAGCTTCGCGAGGGGGTCGATCGCCCGCTCGACCGCCGCCAGCTCCTTCGGCGACAAGTGCTTGAGCCGCGCTGCGAGCCAGGCCGTGCGGCGGGACTTGACCGAGCGCAGAATGCGCTCGCCTGCAGGGGTCACCCGCAAACCGACACGCCGGCGGTCCTGGCCCTGCGTCTTCGTGACGAGGCCGGCGCCCTCGAGCCGGTCGACGTACTTGGACATCGCGGGCGCGGACATGTGCTCCTGCGCTGCCAACTCGCCGAGGCCGATCCCCGGCCGCCGGTGGATCGCGAACAGAAGCGAGGCCTGGCCGCCGGTGACGCCGAGCGACTGGATCTCGCGACGGAGCTCACGGTTCAGCTTCAGCAGCACGGGCCGAAGCCGAGCCGCAGTCACGACCGGATGGGTAGCCAGCGGAGTCGACACGAATCGTTAACCAGGTTAACGAATCGAGCCGTGCCGGCGTCGAGGAGACCCTCCAACGAGGGGTCTGACCCCTTGACATGGCCGATCTGCCCGTCCGAGCGGCCGGCCGACGTGCGCATTTCGCCGCTCGGAGCGCGCAACGACTGCGCATCACGTCTCGAAGAGACAAGTCCAGGGGTCTGACCCCTGGACATGGCCCTTTAAGCCGCTAGCGAGAAAGGCGCGTCGTCGCGAAGACGGCCTGGCGGAAGCGGCCGCTGGCGGGCGGCGAGGCGATCGGGACGATCGGCATTGGCCTGCCGCCGACGAAGGAGATCCCAACGTAGTCCCCGATCATCCGGCCCGTGCCGCCCGACGCGATCCAGGCGTACCGCATCGAGCGCGTCGAGAGACGCTGCGGCCGCGACCACGTCCGCCCGTCGTCAGAGCCGACGAACCAAGCGTCGACGAGGCCGGCGCAGGTGTAGTCGCAGCCGTGCTGGTGCGGGATCGTGTAGTACGCGAGCCCGAGGCGCCGGCCGAAGGCCGCCAGGGCCGGGAGGAAGCGGTCGGTCGTACGGCTGCCGCCCGTCGGGATCACTTCCTTGGCCGACCAGCCGACACCGTCGCGTGACCGTACGAGCGCGATCCCGCTCGCGTCGCACTCCGCCGCGAAGCTGCAGTCCGCCCAGGCCACGTAGACCGTCCCGTCGCCGCCGACCGCGGTCGTGGGCAGGGGAGCGGCGCGCATCCCGGGAATCTCCACCTCGGCGAGATCCGCGATCTTCGTGGGCCCGCCGAAGGACGCTCCCCCGTCGCTCGAGCGGATGAAGGAGATCTCGTTGCTGCCGACCGCCTCGAGCCCGGAGAACGCTGCGAACGGCATCACCAGCGCTCCGTCGGGACGAACGACCGGCTGAACGCCGTTCACGATCGCCAATTCGGTCGAGCGGACGGAGACACCGACCGGCGCCGACCAGTGCAGCCCGCCGTCGTTCGAACGGCTGGTCATGATCCGCGCGGTCGCGAAGTCGAGAAACGCGACGTAGCAGCGGCCGTAGAAACGGCTCCGCCCGCTGTTGTCGCAGGCGACCCACTCCTTGTCGAAGTCGCCCGCGAGGCGGCCGGTGACGCTGATCGGCCGGCTCCAGGCGATTCCGCCGCGCGAGCGGCTGACGGCGATCTGCGTCTCGTCGCCAGGCGTCGCGCCGAGCGTCGCGATCAGCCACACACGGTGGCGGGCGTCGTAGGCGACGACGGGATCGCTCGTGCGGTCGAAGCTCCCGGCCGGCGTCGAAAACAACGTCAGGGCCGGCAACTGCCCTGCGTGCCAGGTCCTGCCCGCGTTGCCGGAGGTGGCAAAACCGATGCCGAGCGCGCCGCCGTTCTGAAGGCGGCCCATCTGGAAGGCGGTGACGATCGTGCGGCCGACGGCGAAGCTCGAGGGCTCGACCTGCGTCTCGTGCTGCGCGAAATCGGATCGATAGGGATCGCGCGACAACTGCCGGCTGACGACCTCGCAATCCTTCCCGACAACATCGCTGCGATCGGCGGTGACGATGTCGCGGCGGGCGCCGCAGCGGACAACGTCGCTCTTGCCGTTGTACTGAACCGCGAGTCGGTCGGGGCGAGCGGTGCCGTTGATCTGCGCCGCGTGCGCCCCGCCCACGGAGAGGACGATGGTTGCCAGCGCGAGCGCGATGAGCACCGCACGGCGCACTTGGCGCAACCGTACGCCGGGGTGCTCGAGCATTCAAGGGGGAACCGTCGCCTGCCGAAGCAACGCTCATGCCGCGTCGCCTTGTGCCGCCCCTCCTGCTGGTCGTCGTGCTGCTGGTCGCCGGCTGCGGAAAATCGAAGACTGCGAAGGTCGAGAAGGCGGTCTCGACCGAGTTCAACGGCGCCGACTGCAAGAAGGGGTCGAACGGCTGGGACTACGAATGCCGGCAGCCCGGCGGCAAGAAGTTCGGGCTCAAGGTGGAGGGCTCACAGCCTCGGTTCGCAAGCGCCGCCGTCCCGGCCGGCGAGCCGCTGCCCGCGGTGCCGGGGCACGAGGCCGAGGGGCCCTTCGACGAGCGCGCGTTCGCGATCTGCGCCGACCGGCGCCGGATGCTCCGCGGGCTGGAGCAGGACCGCGACTCGCTTGCCGACCGCGTCATGACCTTGATCCTGCTCGAGCGCAGCAAGGTCAAGCTGCTCGCGAAGCTGACGCCGCCGAAGGAGAAGGAAGCCGAGTTCCACGCTCTCCTGTCGGCCGGGCGCGAAGTCGAAGCAGCCGCAGTCCAGCTTCGAACGGCGGTCGCGGGCCGCGACCGGACATCTGCGCGACGTGCGATGCGCGACCTCGACGAGGCGGGCGCCGCGGAGCAGCAGGCGGCGAGCCGCCTCAACCTGCCGATCTGCGCCCTCTCCTCTTAGTCCTTGCCGAAGATCGCGCTCGAAAGCATGTAGAAGGCCGCGATCGCGGCGAAGAGGATCACGCTCACGATCGGGCTCACGAGGGCGATCACCGTCGCCCCGCCGTACAGCGGAATTCCGGGAAGGTAGCTCCGTGTGATCCCGCTCACCTCGCGCCGGTCGTAGTTCTCCGCCAGCAGCCGCCCGCCGATTTGCGCGTAGTTCCAGACCAGGCTGAAGAAGACCGCGGTAACGGTCATCGTTAGCCCATAGGCAAGCGCGGCGTACTTGCGGTCGTGCGGAGAGCGGACGAAATCGGCGATCAGCTCGGTCGGAAACGGGACGAAGGCGATGCACATCAGCAAGCCGATGTTCAAGAAGAGGAAGATGCGGTCGGCCCGGACGATGTGCCGCAGGATCGTATGGTGGTTGACCCACATGATCCCGATCGTCACGAAGCTGGTTGCGTACGCCAGGTACGAGGGCCAGATCCTCGCGAGGGCTTCTCCGAGCTCGCCGTGTGCCTCCCCGACACTGACGGTCAGGATCAGGAGCGTGATCGCGATCGCGAAGACACCGTCGCTGAACGTCTCCAGCCGCGTGGTTTCCACGAGTCGAAGCTACGGTAGAACCCGGACGATGCGGAGGCTGATCCCGGTTCTCCTGATCGGGCTCGTCGCGGCCGGCTGCGGCGGCGGCGGCAAGGGAACCACGAACACGGCCGCACGTGCCGACACGAACGTCTCGCCGTCGCAGGTGATTCAGCTGAGCGCGGAGGAGAGCGGCGCGCTCAAGTTCGACAAGGACTCGATCGACGCGAACGCCGGCACGATCCGGCTCGTGATGGCGAACCCCTCCTCGGTCGAGCACAACGTGGCCGTGAAGGGAAACGGCGTCGACGAGAAGGGGCCGGTGGTCGGCAAGGACGGACAGTCGATCGTGACGGTGAGCGTGAAGCCCGGCGAGTACACGTTCTACTGCTCGGTCGACGCGCACGAGCAGGCCGGAATGAAGGGAACGCTCCGGGTCGGCTAGTCCTACGCGCCCGCGAGGCGGACCGGGAGGCGCCGTCGACCCCAGTGGCCGGGCGCGCTTTCGAAGACTCCCGGCAGCCGGGCTCCGCAGGTCACGCAGCGACCGTCGTCTGTGAGTCGATACTCGCCGAGCGTGTACCAATCGCGCTCGATCACGCGCTCGCCGCAGCCGGCGCAGTACGTGCTCCCGCCGTCTGCGTCGAAGACGTTCCCCGTGTAGGCGTGCCGAATGCCGTTCGCGAGCGCGATCTCGCGCGCCCGCGTCAGCGTCTCCGGAGGCGTCGGCGGCGTGTCGAGCATCTTGTAATCGGGGTGGAAGGCGGTGAAGTGGATCGGCACGTCCGGCCCGAGCCGCTGCACGATCCAGCGCGTCATCGCGTCGACCTCCTCGGCGGAATCGTTCTTGCCCGGGATGAGCAGGTTCGTGATCTCGAACCAGACCTCCGTCTCGTGCTTCAGGTACTCGAGCGTGTCGAGGACGGGCTGGAGGTGACCGGCGCAGACGTGGGAGTAGAAGTCCTCCGTAAACGCCTTCAGGTCGACGTTGGCGGCGTCCATGTGCGTGTAGAACTCGCGGCGCGGCGCCTCGCAGATGTAGCCCGCGGTCACGGCGACGGCCTTGATCCCTCGCTCGCGGCATGCATCGGCCACGTCGATGGCGTACTCAAGGAAGATGACCGGGTCGTTGTATGTGAACGCGACGCTCCGGCAGCCGAGCGCCTCTGCGGCTTCCGCGATTTGCTCGGGCGCGGCTGCGTCCGCGAGCGTGTCGATCTCGCGGGACTTCGAGATGTCCCAGTTCTGGCAGAAGCGGCACGAGAGGTTGCAGCCCGCAGTCCCGAACGAGAGGACGGACGAGCCCGGCAGGAAGTGGTTCAGGGGTTTCTTCTCGATCGGGTCGACGCAGAAGCCGCTCGAGCGCCCGTACGTCGTGAGCACGACGGCGCCGTCTTCGCAGGCGCGGACGAAGCAGAGACCGCGCTGGCCCTCGCGCAGCTTGCAGGCGCGCGGGCAGACGTCGCACTGCACCCGGCCGTCCTCGAGCCGATGCCAGTACTTCGTCTCGACGGTCGTCGAGCTCATCGGCGAGAACAAGGTAGCGCCGTAAGCGTCTTGCGGTTAGGGGGCCTCGACCATCGCGCTCCCTCCGCCCCGGCGAGTGGGCTCGGCGGCGGCGAGCACACGCCCGCCACCGAGGAACTCGATCCCGGTGGCGGCACCGATCTCCGGCGTCGAGCTGAAGACGTGGCCGCGCGTGGTGAGCGCGGCTGCCTCCGGGCTCGCTGCGAACGCCGGCTCGGCGCTCGTCGTGGCCGTGTTGCGCTGGCTCGCGCGCGGGTCGGCGATCGCCTGCGGGAGCGTGAGGCCAAGGTCGATCCGGTCGAGCAGGATCTGGAGGACGGTTGTGATGATCATCGACCCGCCGGGAGAGCCGACGGCGAGGAACGGCTTGCCGTTACGGAGCACTATCGTCGGGCTCATCGAGCTGCGCGGGCGCTTGCCGCCCTCGACCCGATTCGGATGCGTGGTCGAGTTGAAGTTGAAGTCGGTTAGCTCGTTGTTGAGCAGGAACCCGTAGCCGGGAACGACGAGGCCGGAGCCGCCGGTCGACTCGATCGTGTACGTGTAGGAGACGACGTTCCCCTGGCGGTCGGAAACCGTCAGATGCGTCGTCGTCCCGGGGCGCGTCGAGGTGAGTGAAGCCTGACCTGCGCCCGCTCCGCCGCCGTTGAACGGGTACGGATCACCGGGTTGGACGACGGGAGGCGACGCTGCGCGATCGGTGATCAGGCTGCGGCGCGTGGCCGCGAACTCCTTCGAGAGGAGCCCGCGCAGCGGAACGGCGAAGTAGTCGGGGTCGGCGATGTAGGCGCCGCGGTCGGCGAACGAGTAGCGCGAGGCCTCGAGGTAGTAGTGCAGCGCGGCTTCGCGCGTCATCGACGAGAGGGGATACGCCTCGAGGATGTTGAGCGCCTCGCCGACCGTGGAGCCGCCGCTCGACGGCGGCCCCATGCCGAACAGGTCAAGCCCGCGATAGGTGACGTGCGTCGGCGGGCGCTCGGGCGCCGTGTAGGTGCCGAGGTCGCGCATCGTCATCACGCCGGGACGCCAGGTGTGGTTCGCGGTCGGCGAGACCTCGGGATGCCGGACGGTTCTCACCAACGCCGCGGCGGCGCGGCCGCGGTAGAAGCCCTTCGGCCCGAGGTGTGCGATCCGCCGGTACGTCGCGGCCAGCTCCGGGTTCCGGAAGACGGTGCCGACGTCGTGCGGCGTCCCGTCCGGGTCGAGGAAAAGCGCCGCTGTGGCCGGGATGTCGTCGAAGTAGTCGACGTTCTCCTGGGTCTGGTTGAAGAAGGTCTGGTCGACGACGAAGCCGTGCTCGGCGACATGGATCGCCGGCGCGAGTACCTGCGCGAGCGACATCGTTCCGTAGCGGTCGAGGGCATTTGCCCAGCCGCGGACGGTGCCGGGGACGCCGACCGAAAGGCCGCTGTAGCGGGCGTCGTTGAAGGCCAGTGCCACGCCGTTCTCGAAGAACGAGTCCGGTCGCATCGCGCTCGGCGCACGCTCGCGGTGGTCGACCGTCGTGGTCTTGTCGCCGCGGGCGCGATGGAGAACCATGAAGCCGCCGCCGCCGATTCCGCAGGAGAACGGCTCCGTCACGCCGAGCACGGCTGCCGCCGCAACCGACGCATCGACGGCGTTGCCGCCCCGGCGCAGCGTGTCGATAGCCGCCTGGGTGGCCAGGCGCTCGACCGTCGCGGCGGCACCGCCGGTACCGACAGCGGTGGGCGGTCCCGACCCCGATCCGACATCGGCTGACGCTCCGACTCCAAGTGCGAGCGCAACTCCTGCCGCCAGAAGCGCGATCAGATGACGTAGCGACCGTGCGCGCATGGCTTGCCTTCGACTAGTACCGCTCCGGTATCCGCGATCTCGACGCTTGAAACGCGGCCTCCGGGCCGAGCGCCGTTTT
>JBKPFU010000153.1:0-30002 GCA_046728975.1 Actinomycetota bacterium
GTCGAGGCTGTCGGATGCGTAGCGCAGGCCGAGGTCGGTCTCACCGCGGGTGAGCTCGTGAACCTCGTAAACCGGCCGGGCCGCACGGCCGAAGATCGTTTCGGCCATGCCCTTCTCCTTTCGAGACTGATTTTCGACCGGTGCCGCCGAGGTTGCCATCCCTCGGGCGGAGGAAAGGAAAGGGCCTCTCGCCGAGGCCCTTTCCGGTCTTTCCAGCCACGGCGCGGTCAGACGGGCGTCTGACCCTCCTCGCCCTGATGCGGCTGGTCGGTCGTCTCCTCCCAGTCGACGTCCGCCGGCCGCTCCGAGCCGCTCTCCTCGTCGATCCGTTCTTGGGTCGGGTTCTGACCCGCCTCAATCGACTCTTCTCCGCTTTCCCTTTCCTGGTCGGTCATGGCTCAGACCGCCTCGCCCGAGTCCTCGTCGCCCATGCCGCCGTCGCCGCCAAGGGCGCCTTCCTGGCCCCCCGCGACTTCGTCAGAGCCGCCGCCCATGCCTTCGTCAGAGCCGCCGCCCATCTCGCCGCCCTCCTGGCCCTCCTGACCTTCCTGTTCCGACTCGGACATACGGCCCTCCTTGGGGTTGTTGTACGCGCGAGATTCCGCGCGTAGGCGCGCGCCAAACCTCCGCTAACCTCCTCGCGATGGAACCGCTCGTCGATTCCTGGGGCCGCGAAATCAAGTCCGTGCGGGTTTCGGTGACGGACAAATGCAACTTCCGCTGCCGCTACTGCATGCCGGCCGAGGGCCTCGAATGGCTGCCCCGCGAAGAGGTGCTGTCCTTCGAAGAGAACGCGCGCATCGTCGCCGTCCTCGCGGCGATGGGCGTCGAGGAGGTGCGCCTGACGGGCGGCGAGCCGCTGGTTCGCCGCGACCTCCCGGTGCTCGTGGAGATGCTCGCGCAGGCGTCCGGGGTGAACGACCTTTCGCTGACGACGAACGGGGTGCTGCTCGACCGGCTCGCCGGCCCGCTCGTGCGCGCGGGCTTGAAGCGCCTGAACGTCTCGCTCGACTCGCTGTCGCACGTGCGCTTCGCCGAGATCACCCGGCGGGACGCGCTCGACCGCGTGCTTGCGGGCCTCGAGGAGGCAGAGCGCTATCCGGAGCTGCGGCCGATCAAGGTCAACTGCGTCGCGATCAGGGGCTTCACCGAGGAGGAAGTGCCGGCGCTCGCCGAACTCGCGCGGAGAAAGCCGTACGTCGTTCGCTTCATCGAGTTCATGCCGCTTGACGCCGATGAGGCGTGGCGGGACGACGACGTGCTCACGGGCGGTGAGATTCGGGCGTTGATCGAGGAGCGATGGCCGCTCGAGGAGATCCCGGCGAAGGCCTCGTCGACGGCGCGGCGGTTCCGGTTCGCCGACGGCGCGGGCGAGATCGGGTTTGTCAACCCCGTCTCGGAGCCCTTCTGCTCCAGCTGCGACCGCATCCGCCTCACCGCCGACGGCCAGCTGCGCACCTGCCTGTTCTCGCGCCGCGAGTGGGATCTGAAGACTCCGCTCCGCGAGGGCGCCTCGGACGAGGAGCTGACGGGCCTGATCCGCTTCGCGGTCCGCCACAAGGAGCTCAAGCACAAGATCAGCGACCCCGGTTTTGTGAGAGCAAGCCGCTCTATGTCGCAGATCGGTGGCTAGGGCACTGCCTTTCGGCCACGCCCGCGCTGCTGTTTACAATCTCACCATCTCGTTGAGGCTCCTGGACCGATGACCTCGATCGCCGCCGCCGGACGCCGTGTTCTCCCATGTGGATGGGGTGATTTCGCGCGCCAGCTTGCGATCTGGTTCGGCTTCCTCGCCGTGTACCAGATCGCGCGAGGAATCGCCGACCGGAACCCCGCCCGCGCGTTCGAGAACGGTCTGAAGGTGATCGACGTCGAGCAGCACGCGAATGCCCTGTTCGAGACCTCTGTGCAGCGGGTCACCGATTCATCGAGCTTCCTGACCAGTCTCGCCTCCTGGACTTACTGGAACTCCGAGTTCACGGTGGTCGGAATCGCGCTGCTGTGGGTCTACCTCCGTCGGCACGACGCGTTCACGAAGTTCCGAAACGCGATCCTCTTTGCGAACGTAATCGGCCTCGTCGGCTACGTGATCTGGCCGACGGCGCCGCCGCGGATGTTCCCCGACTTCGGCTTCGTCGACACGCTCGCCGACTTCGGCAGCCTCAACCACGGCAGCGGCGTGATCGAGTTCGCCGCGAACCCGTACGCCGCGATGCCGAGCCTCCATGCCGCGGACGCGCTGATCGTCGGGCTCGTTCTCGCGGCGGTGTGCCGCAGCCTCGTCGCAAAGGGCGTGTGGCTGCTGTGGCCGGCCTGGGTCTGGTTCTCGGTGATGGCCACGGGCAACCACTTCTGGCTCGACGTCGTCGCCGGCGTCGCCGTGGCGCTCGTCGCCCTCTGCGTCGTCTACCGCCGCGAGATCCGGCGGTTCGCGACACCCGCTGCCGCCAAACCCTCCTAGAGTCCCGTCGCTGTGAGTCTGCCTGCCACCCTCAAGGAGGGCTACACGCGTGGTACGCGCAGGCTCGCAGCAAGGTGGATCACCGGGCTCTCGCAGACGCGGCTGTCGCCCAACGTGCTCACGGCCACGGGCGTTGGGTTGTGCATCGCCGCCGCGGTGCTGATCCCGTTCGAAGATCGCAACGAATACGCCTTTTACTGGAGCGCAGCGGCGCTCTTCATCGTTGGGTCGATCCTCGACATCCTCGACGGTGCGCTCGCACGCCAGAGCGGGCGCGCCACTCCCTTCGGCGAGTTCCTCGACTCGATCTCCGACCGCATCAGCGAAGGGTTCGTCCTCGGCGCCGTCGCGTACGTCTTCGCGCGCGACGGGAACGACATCGCGGCGACGTTCTGCGTCGCGGCAGTGGCCGGCTCGTTCCTCGTCTCCTACGCGCGGGCGAAGGCCGAGCTGATCGGCCTCAAGGGAGACGTCGGCATTGGAAGCCGCGCCGAGCGCGTCGTCGTCATCTCCGCCGGCCTGATCCTCGCGCCTTGGGGCGTCCTGCCGTGGGCGATCTACTTCTTGACGGCCACCGCGTGGCTGACCGTTGTGCAACGTGTGCTATCAGTGAGGAGGCAGCTGAAAGCGCGCACGTAATGTAGAGTGCTATCAACGCGATGGCTGATAGCAGGAGTCGCAGAAGCGTAATCGTCCGGGTGCCGCCGCAACTCAAGCGACGTCTGGCGCTCGAGACTGCGCGCCGCGGCGAGAGCATGAACGACCTCGCAGTTGGGATCCTCGGCGACAAGTACGGCTTGCGCGTCGCGCCGTCGGGGCGCCGAAGCGTCACGCCCGGTGCCAGCGGCGTCGTCGTCCTGCGCATGCCCGAGGAGCTCAAGCGCTCGCTCAAGGCCGACGCGCGCCAGTCGAAGACCACGACCAACGACCTGATCGTCCGAGCGCTCTCCGAGAGCCTCGGCGTGGAGGGGAGAAAGGAACCAATGGCCTCAACGAACGGCAAGGGAAACGGGCGGGTTCGCTCGGATGACAAGGTCCGCGTCGCGATCATCGGCGTCGGAAACTGCGCCTGCTCGCTCGTGCAGGGCATCGAGTACTACAAGGACGCGAAGGCGGACGAGTTCGTCCCCGGCCTGATGCACGTTGACCTCGGCGGCTACCACGTCGGCGACATCGAGTTCACGGCCGCGTTTGACGTAACCACCGACAAGGTCGGCAAGGACCTCGCCGAAGCGATCTGGGCGCACCCCAACAACACGGTCAAGTTCGCCGACGTTCCGAAGACGGGGATCACCGTGTCGCGCGGGATGACGCACGACGGCATCGGGCTCTACCTCCAGGACGTCGTCGAGAAGGCGCCCGGCCAGACCGACGACGTGGTCGGGATCCTCAAGGAGACGGGCACCGACGTCGTCGTCAACTTCCTCCCGGTCGGCTCTGAAGAGGCGACGAAGTGGTACACCGAGCAGGTCCTCAACGCGGGCTGCGCGATGGTCAACTGCATGCCGGTCTTCATCGCCCGCGAGAAGTACTGGGACAACCGCTTCCAGCAGGCCGGCGTGCCGATCATCGGCGACGACATCAAGTCGCAGGTCGGCGCGACGATCACCCACCGCGTCCTGACGAGCATCTTCCGCGACCGCGGCGTCAAGGTCGACCGGACGTTCCAGCTCAACTTCGGCGGCAATGCCGACTTCCTGAACATGCTCGAGCGAGAGCGCCTCGAATCGAAGAAGATCTCGAAGACCTACTCGATCAAGTCGATGCTCCCGTACGAGATCGAGGATAAGAACATCCACGTCGGCCCGTCCGACCACGTCCCGTGGCTCGAGGACCGCAAGTGGGCATACATCCGGCTCGAGGGCACGGCGTTCGGCGACGTGCCGCTGAACGCAGAGCTCAAGATCGAGGTCTGGGATTCGCCGAACTCGGCCGGCGTTGTGATCGACGCGATCCGGCTCTGCAAGCTCGCGCTCGACAACGACATCTCGGGCACGCTCGGCGGCCCCTCGTCGTACCTGATGAAGTCGCCGCCGAAGCAGTACCCGGACGATGAGGCGCACGATCTCGTCGAGGAGTTCATCCGCAAGAACGCGCCTGCGAAGAAGAAACAGCATGCAAAGGGGGCTGTTTCAGGAAAGGCGTAGCTTTTTCCCGCTCCGGGGTATAGACCTCCCCGACCACTGTCGAGGGGAGAATTCGATGAAGATCAAGCGGTTCGCGGCGCCTGTGGCACTCGCGCTGGTCGCAGCGCTGGTCGCCACGGGTGCCGCTGCGAAGAAACGCCCGCCGGGGTCTCCACAGACCGACCCCGCGGGGATCATCGACCTGCCCGCGGGCTACAGCTACAAAGTCATCGCCACGAGCTGCGCAACGCCGGTGCGGCTCACCGAGAGCGGTCGCACGGACGTCATGCCCGAGGACTTCGACGCGAACGTCCTGGTGCGTGGGCCCGGAGGTCGTCTCTGGCTGCTTTCGAACCACGAGCTGACGCAGCCGCGCGCCGGCGACTTCCAGGGGGACGCGGGCAAGTGCCATGTCGATGAGCAGACGCCGGGCGACGACGACTCCGACGGCTGGGGCTCGGTGTCGCGGATCACGCTCGGAAAGGACGGCAGCTCTGTCCAGCTCGCCGAGGTAATCACAACCGGGTTGCACAACCTCTGTGCGGGCGCCCTGACGCCGTGGAAGACGTTCCTGACGAACGAGGAATTCCCGTTCCTCGCCGATCCGCAGCAGCGCTCGGGTTGGGTATGGGAGGTCGACCCGCGAACGGGCAAGGCGACTCGTGCCACAGGCATGGGTCGCTTCAGCCACGAGCAGGAGGCCCGTGTCGGGAAGGCGTGGGTCCTGACGGACGACCGGGGGAATTACCAGTACCTCTACAAGTTCGTCCCGAACCGCGCCCGCGACCTGGCGAGCGGCAAGCTGTACGGGCTCGTGTTCGACCGCGCGACCAACACGGGTCACTGGGTCGGGCCGCTCAACCCGCTCAACCCGGAAGGCGACATGGTCGCCCGGGTTGGACCGCCAAACGCCACGAACAGCTTCGAAAAGGCGGAAGGCATCGTTCGTGCCCACGGCAATGCGGTCGTGTTCAGCGAATCCGGCGCCACCGCTCACCCCGGGCGCGTCTGGCTCCTGCGCGGAATCAACAAGCAGACCGTCCGCGGTCGCGTGCTCGCCGAGGGCAACTTCGCCACGATGAGCCACCCGGACAACCTCCGGTTTAACAACAGCGGCGACCTCTACATCATGGAGGACAACGGCTCAGACCTCGTTCCCAGGGCCGGCGGGGTCAACGAGATCTGGATCCTGCCGAAGAAGGGTGGGGCGCTGGTTCGTTTCGCCTCGACCAAGAGCGAGCCGACCGGTCCGTGGTTCTCGCACGACGGCAAGCGCCTCTATCTGTCGCTCCAGGGGGCGCCGAGCCGCGTCATCGTGATCGACGCGGCGAAGAAACGCGGAAAGAAGTGAATGGCGGGGGCGGCCACGCGCCGCCCCCTCATTCCACCCGCGACGATCCCCACTAGACTCGGTTCGAATGAGGCTCCGAGTCTGCCTCGTCACCCCCTTCGCCTGGTCGCAGCCGCACGATGTGAACGAGCACGTCGGTGGCGTCGCGGACGAGCTGCGCCGTCTCGGCCATCGCGTGACCGTGCTCGCGCCGTCGACCCGAGCCGCGGATCTGAAGGCGGGCCGCGAAGCGCTCCTCAACGGCGGCGGCGAGGCGGACGTGATTGCCGTCGGCCCCGCCGTTCCAGTCTCGCGGCGCAGTCGCGTCGGCGTCCCCGTCGGCGTTCGGGCCAACCTCTCACTCGCGCTTGCACGCGGTAGCTTCGACGTCGTCCACGGCTTCGAGCCCGGGCTGCCGAGCCTGTCGTACCTGGCGCTCCTCGAGTCCTACGCCTTATCCGTGGCGACCTTCCTCTCGCCGGAGCGGCTCGCGTATCCGCCCGGCAAGGGCCAGCGCGCTCGCTTTCTCGCCCGCCTGGATGCCCTCGTGGCCACCTCCGACGCGACAGCGAGCGCGGCGCGGGAACGGTTCCCCGGCGACTACCGCGTGGTGACACCTGGGGTCGACACAGACCTGTTCCGGCCGGCGTCGAAGCGCCGGCGCGTCGTTCTCGAGTGGCGGCCGACCGAACGGCCGCTGGCGAAGGCCGTGTTCCGCGCGCTCGCCGAGCTGCCGGACTGGGAGCTCGTGCTAGTGCGAACGAAGACGCTGACGACGACGCCGACCGTTCCGCGAGCGCTTCGCGGGCGCGCTGGCGTTCGCACGGCGCGCGACGGCGCCGCCCGCGCCGAGCTGCTGAACGAGGCGTCGATCTTCGTGCCCGCGCTCGACGGCCTGGAGCGGGTCGCACTCGAAGCAGCGGCCGCCGGCTGCGCGATCGCGGCGCCGCCCAGAGTCGAGGAGCAACCCGAGCTCGCGGCCGCGGCCGTCGCGCGCCTGGCCGAGAACGACGCACTCCGCGCCGAGCGCGGCGCGGAAGCGCGAGCGGGCGCCGAGAAGCAGAGCTTCGAGGCGCTCGCACAAGAGCTCGACGCGCTCTACTCCGAGCTCGCGCGCCGCCGTCGCGCACGACCGAGAGGCGGCGATCCGCTCGCGGGGCGCGAGTGGATCCTGGCCGACCTCCACATGCATACATCGTGGTCGCACGACTGCGGCGTCGAAGTGCCCGATCTGCTCGCGCATGCGGAGGCCGAAGGTCTCGGCGCCATCGCGATCACCGACCACAACGTGTTCGGCGGCGCCCTCGAGGCGTCCGAACAAGCGGCGCCGCTGACGGTCATCCCGGGCGAGGAGATCAAGACGGACGGCCAGGGCGAGGTGATCGGGCTCTTCCTCACCGACGAGATCCCGCCCGGGATGTCCTTCGCCGACACACTGGCCGCGATCCACGAGCAGGACGGGCTCGTCTATCTCCCGCACCCGTTCGATCGCATGCACGCGATCCCCGACTCCGCGACGCTTCGACGCCACCTCGCGGACATCGACGTCTTCGAGGTTTACAACGCGCGCCTGCTCTTCGAGGCGTACAACGACGAGGCGCTTCGCTTCGCACGCAAGTACAACCTCGTGATGGGCGCGGGCTCGGACGCCCATGTGCTTCAGGGCGTCGGCACCGGCGCCCTGCGGATGCGGGCGTTCGCGGATCCGGAGGAGTTCCTCGTCAGCCTGCACTCGGCTCAAGTCCTGCGGCGGCCGAAGTCGCTTCTCTACCTGCAATCGCTCAAGTGGGCGGCGCAGGCCAAGGAAAGAGTCCGGTAGAGGAGAACTGAGGTTCTCGGCCCCGTGTCTTCCGCGCCCTCTGTGCCCACCGACGAGATCTACGAGAAATACCTGCAAAAGGCCATCGTTGAGATCAACGAGCTCGGCCACGAAATTGCAGGGGCCGCGGAGGATCAGGTGCCCGTGCACGGGTCCGGGCACCCGCTCGCAGACATCCTCCTTCTGAAGTACGAGCCGCAGCTCGCCGAGATCCAGGAAGGCGTCGCGTTCTTCGGCCGCTCCGGCGATGCGATCAAGAAGTCGCTCGACCGCCTGCGGGTCGACGCGATGTCCGTGTACGGCACGAACTGCCTCAAGTTCGCCGGCGAGGACGACCAGGAGGGGCGCCGATGGCTTATCCGCGAACTCCACATCGTCCAGCCGAAGCTCGTGGTCGTGATGGGCGAGCAGACGCTTCGGTTCCTGAACGAGCTCGAGTTCCCGCTGGCGGTGCAGGTTGAGCCCAAGCTCGGCGAGCTTCAGCGTTTCACGCCGACCATCGAGGCGCTGTACGTTCCGGACATCGACACGTCGCTCGACGAGCAACCCGCCAAGACGAAGTTTTGGAACGCCTTCAAGCAGCTCGGCCCCTGGTGGGCGGAGCTACCGCCCTACTAGCATCCCGCCGCGCGCACGCGTTCGGGGTGCTCGCCGTTCTCCTCGGCGCCTACTACGGGCTGCACGAGTCGCTGCCTGACCTGTCCGAATGGGGAGACGTCGCGGTAATCGGGCTTGTCGTGATGCCGGCCGTGTTCGCGCTCGTCTACCTCGCCCTGCCCGCCTGGCGCTCGCCACCGCTCCAGCTCGCGCTGCTGGCGATCGCCTTCGGCGTTCTCGCCGTACTCTTCAGGGCGGCCGGCCTCGACTCGCTCGGCGACTTCGCGAAGCTCGCCACCATGACCGCGGCCGCTTTCTGGTTCCTCAACTACTTCGAGACGCTCTCGTGGGTCGTGATCGTCGCCGTGATCGTTCCGTGGGTCGACGCGTACTCGGTCTGGCGCGGCCCGACGAGCGACATCGTCGAGAACCACGAGCACGTGTTCACGACGCTGTCGTTTGCCTTCCCCGTCCCCGGCGAGAACAACAGCGCGCAGCTCGGCCTGCCCGACCTGCTGTTCTTCGCCCTCTTCCTCGCAGCGAGCGCCAGGTTCGGGCTTCGCCCGCGGCTGACCTGGCTCGCCCTCGTCGCCTCGTTCACGCTGACCTTCGTCTGGGCGATCGCCTGGGACAAGCGGGGGCTGCCGGCGCTGCCGCTGCTCGCGCTGGGCTTCCTGCTGCCGAACGCGGATCTGCTCTGGCGGAAGCTTCGGCCGAAGCCCGCTAGTCCGAGTCCGCGCGCGTAAGGAGTGCGACCGCCTCGACGTGCGGCGTGTGCGGGAACATGTCGACCGGAGTGACCCGCGCGAGCCGATAGCTCCAGTCGCGGGAGAGCTCCTTCACATTGCCGGCAAGCGTCGTGGGGTTGCACGAGACGTAGACGATCCGCGCCGGCCGCAGTCGCGCGATCCGGCGCACGACCTTGCCGGAAAGGCCCGACCGCGGAGGGTCGACCACGACGACGTCCGGATCGCCCGCGCGCTCCTGCAGCTCGGCGAGGGCGGCTCCCGTCTCTCCGGCAAAGAAGGCCACGTTGGCGATCTCGTTCAGCTCCGCATTCTCGATCGCGCAGGCGACGGATTCTTCCGACACTTCGACACCCCAGACGGTCAGCGCGTCGGAAGCCAGTGAGAGGCCGATGGTGCCGATCCCGCAATAGAGGTCGTACACGGTCTCGGTCCCCGTCAAGGCTGCCGCCTCGCGCGCGTGCGCGTAGAGCTTTTCGGCCATGGCCGTGTTGGTCTGCAGGAACGCGTTCGGCCGGACGCGGAAGCGAAGCCCGCAGAGCTCCTCCTCGATCGCCTCGTCTCCCCAGAGCAGCGTCGTTGGCAGGTTGGTCACCTCTGCGGGCGTCTCGTTCACGGCCCAGTGGATCGACCGCACCTCCGGGAATCGCCGCAGCACGTCGACGAAGTGGTCGCGTTCGAAGCGCTCGCCCGCAGCCGTGACCAGCTGGACCAGCGCCTGGCCGGTGTTCCTCCCCTCGCGGAGGACGAGGTGGCGGAGGTATCCGGTCTGGTCGGCCTGGTTGTACGCCGGAAGACGCTCTTCGCGTGCCCAATCCCGGACGGCATCGCGGATCGCGTTGCCGAGGTCGGTGGTGAGCCAGCACTTCTCGATCTCCAGCACCTCGTCCCACCGCCCCGCCCTGTGGAAGCCGAGCGCGGGGCCCGAAGGCGTCTGCGTGATCGAGTACTCGAGCTTGTTGCGGTAGTGGAACGCCGATTCGGCCGGGACGATCGGCTCGAGCGGCGGCTCCGCGACCCCTCCGATTCGGGCGAGCGCGTCCCGGACCTGCTCCGCCTTCGCGCGCGCCTGTGCGTCGTTGTCGTGGTCCTGGAAGCGGCAGCCGCCGCACGCCGGATAGTGCGCGCACGGCGCCTCGACCCGGTCCGGACCAGGCCGAATGACCTCGAACGCGAGCGCCTCGGCGTGGCTTCGCTTCACCTTCGTCACCCGCGCCCGCACCGTGTCGCCCGGGAGCCCGCGTCGGACAAAGACGACAAACCCGTTCAGGCGCGCGACCCCGTTCCCGCCGTATGCGAGTGAGTCGATCCGGAGCTCCAGCTCCTGGTCCTTCGAGACCGGCGCGGCCATGGCCGCAGGTTATTAGGAGGACTTGGCGGAATACCACGCTGAGCCGCCGGTACGCGCTGGAACGGCGCGAGGCGGCGTCCTCGGTCGCAGCCTACGGCTCCTTACTTGACGTAACGAACTCACCCAGGCGTTGGTGCTTTTCTCGCACCGCCCATCGCGCCCCGGCGACGAGCGGAATTCCGCCAAGCCCTCCTAGCGCCTTCGAATGTGCTCGCCGATCTCGCGCGTCAGGTCCGTGTTCTGCTCCAGGAGCGTCCGCAGCTCCGACGCCATCCGTTCGAGCGCCTCCTCCCGCCGCCGAGCCGACTGGCTCAGCGCCTCGCGGTGGCGCTCCTCCGCGTCTTCCCGTATGCGGTCGCGGTCGGCCTGCCGCGTCTGGGCGAGCAGGATCAGCGGCGCGGCGTACGCCGCCTGGGTGGAGAACGCGAGGTTGAGGAGGATGAACGGGTACGGATCCCAGGCGAGGCTCGCGGCGACGGCGTTGAGCGCAATCCAGAGCACCACGACGATGCTCTGACCGACGATGTACTGGGGAGTGCCGAAGAAGCGCGCCGCACGTTCCGCCCATCGGCCGAACGCGTCTTCGCCGAAGGCGCTGTGACGCTCGCGGGCCACGCCGTTGGAGCCTAGGCCCGACTCAGGACGGCGGTTCGCTATGTAAGCGGCGTGACGAAGATCTTGCGGTCGCGCGGCCCGTCGAACTCGCAGAAGAAGATGCCCTGCCACGTCCCGAGGGCGAGCTTGCCGCTGTCCATCGGAACGAGCACCTGTGGGCTGATCAGCGAAGCGCGGATGTGCGAAGGCGCGTTGGGCCCGTCGGCATCGGAGTGGCGCCACCCGCCCTCGTCGTCGACGATCCTCTCCATCGCCTGCTCGATGTCCTCGCGCAGCGCCGGGTCGGCGTCCTCGTTGATGGTGACGCCTGCGGTCGTGTGCGGCACGTAGACGAGCGCCGCCGCTGCGCCGTCGGGATCGCCGAGGGCCTCCTGGACCTGATCCGTGATGTCGATGAGCTGCGTCCGGCGGTCAGTCCTCAGGCGAATCTCACGCACGCCGATATCCTAAGGGCCGTGGCCGCGGCCCCACCCTCACCTAACGAGCTCGACGCCTATCGCGAGCAGGCTGACCGATTCATCGCCGAGCTCGACGAGGAGTACTACCTTCATTTCGCCGGCCTCAAGGAACGTCTCGAGCTGGAGCCGATCTACGAGCGGCACGCGGATCTGACCAGGCTCGAACGCGCACAGCAGCTGGGTGCGGCCGTGAACGGCGACCGCGGCATCCGGTCGTTGTGGCGGTTCGCCTGCGAGGGCCACCTCGGCGACCTCACGCGCGAGCACAGCGAGAAGATCGCCGCGCTCGAGACCGAGCTCGAGACCGAGGTCGACGGCGAGAAGGTCGGTTACCGGATGCTGCGGCCGACGATCGCGAACGAGCCCGATCGCGACCGGCGGCAGCGCCTCGATGCGGAGCGGACGCGGCTCACGGACGAGCACCTCAACCCGGTCTACCTCGACGCCGTCCACGTGACGCTGCGCGCGATCAAAGATCTCGGCGCGACGACGTACGCCGACCTGTACCGCCGCTTCGGGTTCGAGCTCGAGGCGCTCGCGGCCCAGTGTCGCGACTTCCTCGATTCAACCGAGCAGCTGTACGAGGACGTCGCCGACAAGCTCTTCCGCGACCGGGTCGGCGTCGGGCTCGACGAGGCGAGGCGCTGGGATGTGCCGCGCGTCTTTCGGGCGGAGACCTGGGACAACTTCTTCCCGGCAGACAAGATGCTGCCGGCGCTCGAGGCGACGCTCGGCGATCTCGGCATCGACCTGCGTGGGCAGAAGAACGTGGAGCTCGACCTGGAGCAGCGCCCGTCGAAGACGCCGCGCGCCTTCTGCGCGCCGATCGAGGTTCCCGACCGCGTCGTCCTCGTCATCCAGCCGATCGGCGGCGCCGACGACTGGCGCGCCCTCTTCCACGAGGCGGGGCACACCGAGCACTTCGCCCACACCTCCAAGGAGCTGCCGATGGAGCAGCGCCGGCTCGGCGACAACGCTGTCACCGAGGGCTGGGCGATGCTGCTGCAGCACCTGACCGACGAGCCGGCCTGGCTGACGCGGCGGCTGGACGTGCCGCGGCCGGAGGAGTTTGCGCAGGAGGGCGCAACCGGCCTGCTCTACTTCGTCCGCCGCTACTGCGCGAAGCTCCTGTATGAGCTGGAGTTCCACGAGACGGATGAGGTCGAGCCCTTGCGGCCACGCTACGTCGAGCTCCTCAGCGACGCGCTCAAGATCGACCCCAGCGACACGGACTACCTGTCCGACATCGACTCGGGCTTCTACGTCACGGAATACCTGCGCTCATGGGCATTCGAGGCGCAGCTCCGCGCCCATCTGCGCGAGAAGTTCGGCAACGCCTGGTTCTCCAAGCGGGAGGCAGGATCATTGCTGCGCGAGCTCTGGTCTGAGGGTCAGCGGCCGACTGCCGACGAATTGCTGCACGAGGTGACGGGCGCCGACGTCGAGATGGCGGCCGTCGCCGACCGCATCCAAGAGACGGTTTCCTAGGTCGTCGTAGCCCGCTTCACGGCCTCGACGGTCAGTCGGAAGGCCGCCGCGAGCTTCGCGGGAACGAGCCGCTCCGCTCGATCGCACGCCGAATGCCAGCAGGGGTCCCAGCGCCACTCGATCCATGCCGCCGGGATCCCCGCGCGCGTGAACTCGGCGTGGTCGGACTGGCCGGAGTCCTGGCGGTAGCTGGCGCGGACGCCGGCGCGCCGGGCAGCGGCCAGCGCCGCTCGCGCCGATCGATTCGGCGACGCCTCCAGCCCGCGCACGTTCAGCGTCGGCCCCACCCCGACCATGTCGAGCGAGAGCACCAGCGGCCGCCGCGCAGCCGAGATCCCGCGTACCAGGCGCAGCGAGCCGAGGTGGAACCGCGAGCCGGTCTCGAAACGCTCCTCGGCGCCGAGCGCGGCAAAGATCACACCCGAGGACCTTGGAAAGCGCCGCGCGACCTCGAGCATGATTGCGACGCCGGAGGCGTTGTCGTTCGCTGCCGGACCGGCGCTGACGCCGTCCAGATGTGCGACCACGATCGCTCGCACCGCGCCTGAGGTGCGGGCAACGACGTTGCGTGACGTGCCTCCGCGCGGCAGCGCGAAGCGCTGGAGCGTGACGCGATAGCCGAGACGCCGGAAACGAGCCGCGACGTACCTGTCGGCCCGCAGCTCGGCCGCCGAGCCTGCGACGCGAGGGCCGCCGGCGGCGATCAGCCGGGCGGTCTGCTTGGCGCGCTCGCCCGGACCCGCGGGCGACGCCGTGGTCCCGCGGGCCGAGAGCACGAGCCCGAGAGCAAGCGCGAGAGCGAGTGCGCTACCTATCGTCCTGTGTACCTGCATATGCTCTATTCATCGTGACGCGGACCCGGGTGATCATCGCCGGTGCAGCCGGCCGTGACTTCCACAACTTCAACCTGGTCTATCGCGGGCGCGAGGAGTTCGACGTCGTCGCCTTCACGGCCACGCAGATCCCGAACATCGATGGCCGCGTCTACCCCGCCGAGCTTGCAGGATCGCTGTATCCAGACGGGATCCCGATCCTGCCCGAGGAGGAGCTCGAGCAGCTGGTCCGCGACAACGAGGTCGACCAGGTCGTCTTCTCCTACTCCGACGTCACGCACGACCACGTCATGCACATCGGCTCGCGCGCCCTCGCCGCCGGCGCGACCTATACCCTCCTCTCCCCGCGCGAGACGATGCTGACGTCGTCGAAGCCCGTCGTCGCGATCTGCGCCGTTCGCACGGGCGCCGGCAAGAGCCAGACGACGCGGCGCGTCGCGGTGCTTCTGCGCGAGGCCGGGAAGCGCGTCGCGGTGCTGCGGCATCCGATGCCGTACGGCGACCTGACCAAGCAGGCAGTGCAGCGGTTCGAGCGGTACGAGGATCTCGAAGCCGCGGACGCGACGATCGAGGAGCGCGAGGAATACGAGCCGCACCTCGCCGAGGGCAATCTCGTCTTCGCCGGGATCGACTACGCGGCGATCCTCGACCGGGCCGAGCAGGAGGCGGACGTGATCGTCTGGGACGGCGGCAACAACGACACGCCGTTCATCAAGCCGAACCTGCACCTCGTCGTGGTCGATCCGCACCGGCCCGGCCACGAGCTGCACTACCACCCGGGCGAGACCAACTTGCGCATGGCGGACGTCTGCGTCGTCAACAAGGTCGACTCGGCACCCCAGGACGGCGTCGACGCCGTGGTCGACTCGATCCGGGCGAACAACCCAACGGCGAAGATCGTCCTCGCCGCCTCGCCGTTCGAGCTCGAGGAGAACGGGACGAAGATCACGGGCAAGCGCGTGCTCGCGATCGAGGACGGCCCGACGCTCACGCACGGCGAGATGAGCTTCGGCGCGGCGGTGCTGGCGGCGAAGCAGAACGGAGCTGCGGAGCTCGTCGACCCTCGGCCCTTCGCCGTCGGGTCGATCGCCGCGACCTTCCAGGCGTATCCGCACGTCGGGGCGCTCCTGCCGGCGATGGGGTACGGGCGGAGCCAGATGGAAGACCTGCGAGAGACGATCGCGCGGTCCGACGCCGAGGTCGTCGTGATCGGGACGCCGATCGACCTGCGCCGGCTGATCGACTTCGACAAGCCCGCTCTGCGCGTCCGCTACAAGCTCCAGGAGCTCGGCGAGCCCACCCTCGCCGACGTGCTCGCTGAGCACGGCCTCATCGGCGAACAAGCCCTCGTGTGACGAGGGTCGTTGCCCTCGGTGGCAACGCGCTGATGCGGCCGGGGGAGCGCGGGACGATCGCCGAGCAGAGGGCAAACCTGCGCAGGACGTGCGAGGCGCTCCGGCCCCTCCTGGACGACCCCCGCCTCGTGGTAACGCACGGGAACGGCCCGCAGGTGGGCAACGAGCTGCTCCGCCACGAGCGCGCCTCCGACGAGGTGCCGCCGCTTCCGCTCTACATCGCCGTCGCCCAGACCCAGGCGGAAATCGGGGCGTCGATCGAGACGGAGCTGGCGCCGCTGGCGGAAAGGCCGGTGGTCTGCATGCTGACGCACGTCGTCGTGGCCGAGGACGATCCGGCCTTCGAGAAGCCGACCAAGCCGGTCGGGCCCTTCTACGCCGAGGAGCGAGCGAAGGAGCTGGAGCGAGAGCGCGGCTGGGTTGTCAGCCACGACGCCGGGCGAGGCTGGCGGCGCGTCGTCCCCTCCCCCGCGCCGCTTGAGGTCGTCGAGCTGCAAGCGGTGCGAGCGCTGCTCGACGCCGGGTCGATCGTGGTCGCCTGCGGCGGCGGCGGGATACCGGTCGCTCGCCGAGACGGGAGGCTCGCCGGTGTCGACGCCGTGATCGACAAGGACCGAGCGTCTGCGCTCCTGGCGATGCAGCTCGGCGCCGACGGGCTCGTGATCCTGACCGACGTGCCCGCCGTCTACCGCGACTACGGAACCGGCGAGCAGGAGGCGCTTCGTGAGCTGGGCATCGAGGAGGCGGAGAAGCTCCTGCCGGAGCTCGCCCGAGGCTCGATGGGGCCGAAGGTCGAGGCCGCGATCGCGTTCGCCCGTGCGACAGGCAGCGAGGCGCTGATCACGTCTGCCGAGGCCCTCCCCGGCGGCACACGCATCACCCCCTAAACGGTCCGAACCGTTCCGCCGCTCGCGCGCGAATACGCGGCGACCCCGTTCCTACGAGAGGGAGGAGCCGCAACTCATGCGAAAGCTCTCAGCAGCACTCCTGGCGATGCTGGCCGCATCGATCGTTGCCGCGGTCGTCGTCGCCGGGCCGGAGCCTCAAACCGGTAAGGCCGCGAGCCACCGCGAGGCGCCGCTCATCTCGCTCGACCCGACCGCCGACATCACCGACTTCTTCTTCTTCAGAAGCTACGAGCCGGGCAAGGCGGGCAAGGTCGAGCTCATCATGGACGTGATTCCCGGCGAGGAGCCGAGCTCGGGCCCCAACTACTTCAACTTCGACCCGAGCGTCAAGTACGCCTTCCACGTCGACAACGACAAGGACGGCGTCGAGGACGTCGCGTTCGAGTTCCGCTTCAAGAACGAGATCCGCGGGCCGGTCGACAGCCTCGGGCTGCCGCTCGCCTACGTCGGCAACGTCCCGCCGAGCGACGGATCAGTGATCCCGCCGATCACCTCGCTGGACTCGCCGGGAATCGGTCTCCGGCAGCACTACACCGTGACGATGATCAAGCACGGCCAGCGCGTTCCGCTCGGGACGATGGTGGACAAGATCGCGGTGCCGTCGAATGTCGGCCCGCGGACGATGCCCAACTACGACGCGCTTGCCGCGCAGGGGATCTACGACCTCGGCAACGGCATCCGCGTCTTCGCGGGGCAGCGTGACGACCCCTTCGCGATCGACCTCGGCGCCGCGTTCGACACGTTGAACCTGCGGAGCCCGGGCGTCGACATGCTCTCGGGGTTCAACGTCCACACGATCGCGCTCGAGCTGCCGGCGGGCCTGCTGACGTCCGACGGGCAGGGTGCCGGCGCGACGTCGCAGCCCAAGCTCGGCGCGTACGCGAGCACGTCTCGCCCGCTCGTCACCGTCCGCGGCCACGGCCGGAGCTTCGGCCGCTTCGTTCAGGTGCAGCGACTCGCGAACCCGCTCGTGAACGAGCTGATAATCGGCACGAAGGACAAGGACCGCTGGAACGCAACGGAGCCCGAGGACGAGGGCGAGTTCATCGACTACTACCGGAACCCGCGCTTCGCGCTCGCGCTCTCGCTCGTGTTCGGCGGCGCGCCGATTCCGGCAACGCCTCGCGACGACCTCGTGAACGCGCTGCTCAAATACGGCGCCGGTGACCGGGGCCTGTCGGAGCTGCTCCGCGTCGACGTCAACTCGGCGCCGGGTGCGAGCTGGCCGAACGGTCGCAAGCCCGCGGACGACGTCACCGACACGGCGATCGCCGTCGTGGGCGGCGCGGCGTTCGCCGGCGCCGGCGACGGCGTGTCCGTGAACGACAAGGTCCTGCCCTCGGCGTTCCCGTTCCTTGCTTCGCCCTGGGACGGCCGCAACCGCCAGCACGCCAACCCGTGAAGCGACGGGGGATCTGGATCGGAGGGACGGTGGCGGCGCTTGCCGCCACCGTCCTGCTCTTCGGAGGCGCACTCCGGCCCTCTCGCGAGGCCGGCGCGGCCGAGCCGGCCCGCCCGACCCCGACCGCCGAGGCGCTGATCAGGCTCGGCCTCGACTTCCAGCAGCGCGCGCGGGAGACGGGCGACGCCTCGTACTACACGAGATCGACCGCGGCGCTCGAGCGCGCACTCCGCCTCGAGCCCGGGAACCGCGTCGCGATCGGCGGCCTCGGCTCGCTGGCGCTCGCGCGGCACCGCTTTCGTCAGGCGCTCGCGCTCGGCCGCCGCGCCGAGAACGACGCCGTGATCGGCGATGCGCTGATCGAACTCGGCCGCTACAACCAGGCGTTCGCCGCCTTCGACCGGCTCGCTTCGACGAAGCCGAACCTGACCGCCTATGCCCGCGTCTCCTACGGGCGGGAGCTGGTCGGGGAGATCACCGGGGCGATCAGGGCGATGAAGCTCGCCGTCGAGGCCGCTACTGGCCGGCCGGAGCCGACGGCCTGGACGCACACGCAGCTCGGCAAGCTGTACTGGTCGCAAGGGCGGCTCGCCGCAGCAGCCGACGAATATCGCGCGGCGCTCACCGCCTTCCCGGGCTATGTCTACGCGCTCGACGCGCTTGCGCAGGTCGAGTGGGCGAGCGGGCGCCCCGCGAAGGCAATCAGGCTCGAGCGGCGCGCCGTCGACACCATCCCGCTGCCGCAGTTCGTCGCCACGCTCGGCGACCTGTACGAACGGAGCGGGCGGCCGCTGCTCGCAAAGAGGCAGTACGGGCTGATCGGCGCGATCGACCGCTTGCTGGCGTCGAACGGGGTGCGTACCGACCTCGAGACCGCGCTCTTCCGCGTCGATCACGGGATCCGGCTTCGCCAGAGCCTCGAGCTCGCCCGCGCCGCGCGGCGGGCGCGGCCGTCGATCGACGGCGACGACGTCCTCGCATGGGCGCTGGCGCGGAACGGCGGCTGCAGCGAAGCGCTCGGCTATTCGAAGCGCGCACTCCGCCTGGGGACGAAGGACGCGCTCAAGTACTTCCATCGGTCGCGAATCGAGCGCTGCCTCGGACACGGCGAAGAAGCGGAGCGCTGGCTACGCCGAGCGCTCGGGCTCAACCCACATTTCTCGGTCCGTTGGGCGCCGCGATGAGAAGGCTCGTCGTCCTGCTCGCCGTCGGCACGGCGCTGGCCGCTCCGGCATCCGCGCTCGCGCACCCGCTCGGTAACTTCACGATCAACCGCTTCAGCCGGGTCCAGACGGCCGGGCATCACGTCTACGTCAAGTACGTCCTCGACCTCGCGGAGATCCCGACCTTCCAGGCAGGCCGCACGGGAGCCAAGACCTACGCCCGGCGGGTGGCGCATGGCGCCCTGCTGACCGTCGGTGGGCGCTCGGCGCGCGTTATCCCGGTCGCGGCGACCCTCGTGCATCCCAAGGGAGCGGGCGGCCTACGGACGACCCGCGTCGAGATCGTTCTCCGCGGACCACGGATCGACGGGGCAACAAAGGTGCGCTATCGGGACGCGAACTACGCCGGCCGCATCGGCTGGAAGGAGATCGTTGTGGGCGCCCACGCTCCCAGCCGAAGCCACGAGCTGCAGGCGTACCCGAAAGACCTGCTCTCGAGCCCGCTCGACGTCACGTCGATCGAGGCGCGCCTTTCGCCCACCGGCGATTCGCCGCCCACGGTCGGAGGCCAGGCGGCGGCCTCCGACCACGGCGGCGACGCCGGCTTCGCGGCGCTGATCGGCCGTGGCGAGCTCAGCCTGCTCGTGATTCTCGCTTCGCTCGTCGCGGCGCTCTTCTGGGGCGCCGCACATGCGCTGTCGCCCGGCCACGGCAAGGCGATCGTCACCGCGTACCTGGTCGGCCGCCGCGGGACGCCGCGGCACGCGCTGCTGCTCGGCGCCATCGTCACGGTCACGCACACGATCGGCGTCTTCGCGCTCGGGCTGGTCACGCTCGCGTTGTCGCAGTTCGTCGTGCCGGAGCAGCTCTATCCGTGGCTGAACCTCGTCGCCGGACTGCTGGTCCTAGGTGTCGGCGCCTCGGTCTTGTACAAACGCGCGCGCCGCCACCATCACCACCATCGCCACGACGAGTTCGACCGCAAATCGCTAATTGCCGTCGGCGTCTCAGGCGGACTGCTCCCATGTCCCTCGGCGCTCGTCGTACTGCTGGCGGCGATCTCGCTCCACCGGGTGGCCTTCGGCCTGCTCCTGATCGTCGCTTTCAGCCTCGGCCTGGCGGCGACGATCAGCGGGATCGGCCTCGCGGCCGTGCTGGCGAAGCGGGCCTTCTCGCGCCTCAGCTTCAACGGCCGCCTCGTCCAGCTCCTCCCCGCCGCGAGCGCGCTGGTCATCCTCGCAGCCGGCCTGGCCATGACCCTTCGAGCCCTGCCGGGAGTGACCTGAGATCATGTTCGGAATCGACGACTGGATCGTGCAGTTCTCCGACGGGACGACCGTCGTGCTCATTGTGTTCGTCGCCATCCTGCTCGGGCTCCGCCACGCGACGGACCCCGACCACCTCGCCGCGGTCACGACTCTTGTCGCCACGGGCCGTGAACGCACGACCGCCGCAGCGCGCCGGCTCGGGTTCGCGTGGGGGCTGGGGCATGCGACCACACTGTTCGCGTTCGGCCTTCCGATCGTCGTCTTCAACGCCTATCTGCCGGACGCTGTGCAGAAGGGAGCGGAGGCGGCGGTCGGGGTCGTGATCGTCTGTCTGGCGGCCTGGCTTCTCGTCCGCTGGCGTCGCGGCGCGTTCGCGCTCCACGCGCACCCGCACCACCATGCGCGCTCGCCCGCCCAGGCGTTCGGGATCGGCCTCGTCCACGGGATGGGCGGCAGCGCCGGCGTCGGCGTCCTGCTCCTGGCGGCGATCCACGACCACGTGCTCGCGGTCGTCGCGCTCGCGCTCTTCGCGGCATTCACCGCGCTGTCGATGATGCTGCTCTCGGCCAGCGTCGGCGCGACGCTCGCCAGCCGACCGCTGCGGATGTCGTTCAACCGCCTCGCACCCGTGCTCGGCGCCGGCAGCCTCGCCTTCGGCATCTGGTACTCGCTCGGCGCGCTCAGCCTCGCCCCGTACGTCTTCTGATGCCCGACGTGCACTCGTTGGTCGCGCCGTACGCGCTCGACGCGCTCCCGGAGACGGAGGAGCGCGAGTTCGAGCAGCACCTCGCGCTCTGCGAGCGCTGTCAGCGTGAGCTTGGCGCGCTGCGAGAGGCGGCGGCGGCACTCGCATACGGCACCGGCGGGCGAGAGCCGCCGCCGGAGCTGCGAGAGCGAATCCTGAGCCAGGCGCGCGCAGAGCGCCCCAACGTCGTCCCCCTGCGCCGTCGCGCCAGGTGGGCGCTGCCGGTCGGCGCCGCCGCGGCCGTCGCCGCCGCCGCCGTCGCGCTCGGCGTCTGGGCCTGGCAGGGAAACGGCTCTGGCGGCACGACCTACCTCGATCTCAAGGGCGCCGCCGGCCGGGTGGCCGTGACCGAGGAAGGCGACGCCATCCTCTCGGCGACGTTGACGCCGGCCCCGGCCGGCAAGACCTACGAAGCGTGGGTCATCCAAGGCGCCGTGGCGCGGCCGGCGGGCCTGTTCCGAGGCGGCCGTGTGCGGCTGCTCTTGTCGCGGCCGCTGCCGCGGGGCGCGCGCGTGGCCGTAACGATCGAGAAGCGCGGCGGAGCGAAGCAGCCGACGAGCACGCCGCTCGCCGTGTCGGAGCCCGCATGACCGGGCTCTCGCACATGACCGACGAGGCGCTGCTCTCGCTCGTCGCGAGCTCGGACGAAGCGGCGCTCGCCGAGCTTTACGACCGCTTCGGCGGCGTGGCCTATCGACTCGCGCTGCGAATCCTCCGCGACGATGCGCTTGCGCAGGACGCGGTCCAGGAGGCGTTTCTCGCCGTCTGGCGCTCGGCCGATCGGTTCCTCGCCGAGCGGGCGCGGGCGAGCACGTGGGTGCTCACACTCGTCCACCGGCGTGCTGTCGACCTCGTTCGCCGCGAGGAGCGGCGCCGGGGCGAACCGCTGGTCGACGTCGAAGAGCCGTACGTCGACGACAAGACCGAGCATGTCTTCCGGCGGCGGGTCGTACAGGAAGCGCTCCGCCGGCTTCCGGCTGAGCAGCGCGAGGCGCTCGAGCTCGCTTACTACGAGGGCTACACGCAGTCGGAGCTGGCTGACCGCCTCGGCCAGCCGCTCGGCACGGTGAAGAGCCGCATGTTCGCGGGGCTCGGTCGGTTACGCGAGCTGCTCGAGCAGGCCGGGCTCCAGGCCGAGATGCGGTACTGAGACGACGGAGGCGGCCCCAAACGAGCCGCCTCCAAGCAAGCGTCGGCGAGACGCTGAAGAGCGCTGAAGTTACGACTTCTTGTTCGCCGAGCCCTCGATCGTCGCCTGGTCGCCCTGCCCGATCTGAATCCGGCGCGGCTTCGGCTGCTCGGGCTTCCGGACGTGGATCTCGAGGACGCCGTCCTTGTAGTCGGCGTTGATCATGTCCTCGGTGATGCCCTGCGGGAGGCTGAGCGTCCTGGAGAACGAGCCAAACCGGCGCTCGAAGCGGTAAAACCGGTCGTCACTGGTTTCGGTCTGGCGCTCGCGCTCCGCCGAGACAGTCAGGCCTCCGTCCTCGAACTCAACCGAGATCTTGTCCTCGGGGATGCCAGGCAGGTCGAACGCGTAGACCAGCTCGTTCTCGGTCTCCCAGACGTCGACGGCCGGCACCCAAGTCCTGGTCGTCTCGCCGTTGCCGGGGCCCCAAACGGAGTTCATGAACCGGCTCATGTCGTTCTGGAGCGATGCGAGCTCACGGAACGGCTCGAAACGTACGAGTGTGGCCATCTTCCCTCCTTTCGTCATCCTTAAGCGCGGATAAATATAAAACCTGAGCGTTAGGTTGTCAAGTTGCCTTGTTTAGCATCGCTGAGCCGAATGTTGGCCGTTTCCGAAGATCTCAAAGGGCGCGATTTCACGCGCGTCGCCGACTGGGAGACCGGCGAGCTGCTCGCCGCGCTCGACCTCGCCGAGGAGCTGAAGGAGCTCCAGAAGCGGCGCGAAGAGCACCACCTGCTCCCCGGGCGGACGCTCGGAATGATCTTCCAGAAGCCGTCGACGCGCACACGTGTCTCGTTCGAGGTGGGCATCGCGCAGCTCGGCGGGACGGGCCTCTATCTCGCGGCGGGCGACCTTCAGCTCGGGCGGGGGGAGACGATCCGGGACACCGCGACGGTGCTGTCCCGCTACCTCGACGGGATCATGATCCGCACCTTCGCGCAGGACGACGTGGAAGAGCTCGCTCGCCACGCCTCGATCCCGGTCATCAATGGTCTCACGGACTGCGCCCACCCCTGCCAGGCGCTGGCGGACGTGATGACGATGCGCGAGCGGTTCGGCAGGCTCGACGGTCTGCGCGTGGTCTACGTCGGGGACGGCAACAACGTCTGCGCGTCGCTGATGGTCGCGTGCGCAAAGCTCGGTGCGAGCTTCCTCGCCGCAACTCCCGAGAGATACGAGCTGTCCGAGGACGTCATTGCGATCGCGCGCGACGCGGCCGGCCGCTCGGGCGCGAGCGTGGAGGTGGTCCGGGATCCGCGCGGGGCAGCGGACGGCGCCGACGTCCTCTACACGGACGTCTGGACGAGCATGGGCCAGGACGATGAGCGCGAGCGTCGTCTGCGCGACCTGGCCGGCTACGGCATTGACGAGGCGCTCGTCGACCTCGCGGACGAGAGCTCGATCGTCCTCCATTGTCTGCCCGCGCACTACGGCGAGGAGATAACCGAGGACGTGCTCTACGGCGCGCACTCGGCAGTCTGGGACCAGGCTGAGAACCGCCTGCACGCCCAGAAGGCGCTCATGGCGCTCGTCATCCGCTAGTCGGCATTGATCCCGCTCAAGGACAACGTACCGACGCGGTCGTTTCCGCTCGTCACCGTCGCCATCATCGGTGTGAACACCCTGGTTTGGATCTGGGAGTTCACCGGCACGTCCGTCGACCACGACGTGCTCCGTTACGGCTACTACCCGTGCACCGTCCAGAGCCCCTGTGCCTCGCCGGCGGCCGGCGTGCCGCACCTCTCGTGGTGGGACGGGGCGTTCACGTCGATGTTCATGCACGGCAGCTGGTTCCACATCATCGGGAACATGCTCTTCCTCTGGATCTTCGGCAACAACGTCGAGGATTCGATGGGCCGCATCCGGTTCGCGGTCTGGTATCTCCTCTGCGGACTGGCGGCCACCGCCTCACAGACCTACGTCACGCTCCAGTTCGGCGACGCCCAGTCCGCGAGCATCCCGAACGTAGGTGCGAGCGGTGCGATCGCGGGAGTGCTCGGCGCGTACTTCCTGCTGCTGCCGACCGCGAGCGTGCTGACGGCGATCTTCGTGGTGTTCATCTTCTTCCTGCAGGAGCTCCCCGCGATCCTGTTCCTCGGGATCTGGTTTTTGTTCCAGCTCTGGGAAGGCGGGTTCTCGCTTGTCGAGCCCCAAGCGGGCGGCGGTGTCGCCTTCTTCGCGCACATCGGCGGCTTCGTGTTCGGAATGCTGACCGTGCGCGCGGTGATCGTTCGAGAGCCGTTACGTCCCACCTGGTAGGTGGAGTCGTTCGAAGAGCACGTGAGGCGCGCACTCGATTCGCTCCCCGACGACCTCGCGGACGCGCTCGAGAACGTGGCGGTCGTGGTCGAGGACGTCAACCCGGAGGAGCCGCACCTGCTTGGCCTCTTCGAACAACCGCAGCACCTGCCGGCCAAGATCACGATCTACCGGCTGCCCCTCGAACGGTCATTCGGTAACGACGCGGAGGGGCTCGAAAACGAGATCCGCATCACGGTTCTGCACGAGCTGGCGCACTACTTCGGGATCGAGGAGGAGCGGCTCCGCGACCTCGGTTACGAATAGGAATACGTGCGAGGGGGGCGTCGTTTCCATGGGCATGCAGACCCTTTCGGAGATTCGTCGGGAGATCGACGCCGCCACCGAACGGCGCGCGGAACTTTGGCGCGTCCTGGGGCAGCGGTCGGATCCCGAGCTTTCTGCGGAGCTGAAGGAGCTCGATCAGCGCCTGGAACGGCTCTGGGACGAGCATCGGTTGCTCCGCGCCCGCGTTCGCTTCGGCGACCGCAACGACATTATCGCGCGCGCCCGCCACGAAGAGCGGCTCGCGCGAGCAGCCTGATCCTCCTCTCCCCCCAAGCCGGCGGCGGCGAGCCGCCGGCTTTCCCCCTTTTGAAGTAGGAAAGTAAGGGTTCGCAGGCGCGGCGTGAGGGGCCCGGCGCGGCAGGATCTGTTTAGTCGGGAGACAACACCTAGGAGGAAGCAATGCTCGGCTTGTGCATCCTGTGCACTGCCGCCGCTGCTGCATCCTCGGTGGTGGGCACATCCACACTTGCGGTCCCGGAGAGCACGTCCGGCGCCCCGGGCTACCTGGCGCCACGCCGCGTCTGTCGCGGACAGGCGAACGTCCGCGCCGCGGCGATCGTCCAGAAGCGCTCGATGCGCTGCCTCGTCAATTACGCACGGAGGCGGCGAGGGCTGGCTCCGTTGCGCGCCTCGGCAGCTCTCGATTCGGCGGCGCTTGCGCGGGCCGTTGCGATCCGAACCTGCAACGACTTCTCGCACACCCCCTGTGGCCAGAGCTTCCTGGTCGTCTATGTCCGTAGCGGCTACCTGCGCGTGATGGGGGAAGTGGGCGAGAACCTCGCCTACGGCCAGGGCTATCTCGGCTCGGCCAGGAGCGCCATGGCGCAGTGGCTCGCGTCGCCCGGACACCGCGCGAACCTATTCGACCGCGGCTGGGCCGACTTCGGCGTCGGGTTCGTCAAGTCGCGAAGGCTGTTCGGCGGTGTGAACGTCGAGGTGTGGGTGGTCAACTTCGGCCGGCGCGGTTAGCCGACGTGTGAGAATCCCATGCGGTGCCCGCGAACGCCCGCTGGTTCCTGATCCTGGCAGCGGCCGTGGCGGCGGGCTGCGGAGGCTCGAAGGACGTGACGATCGAGACCAATTCAGTCGCGCTCCTTCGCGGTCATGACGTCGTTGCCGACGTGCCCGTGCAGGGCGCGGCCGCACGGCTCACGTACGGAGACGGCGCCTTCTGGGCAGCCATCCCGGACCGAGGAGCGGTCTACCGGATCGACGAAGGCTCCCACGATGCGCAACGCATACAGCTCGGCGTGAGGCCGTTCGACGCGGCGGTCGGCGAGGGAGCGCTTTGGGTACCGGACCACGACACCAGATCCCTCTTCCGCGTTGACCTCGAGTCGAGGAAGGTAACCGACGCAATCAACCTCGGCGAGGGCGGGGTCGAGGCAGGCGTCGGCTTCTCCTCGATCTGGGTAATCGTTACCAGCGGCCAGCTGCTCCGAATCGATCCCGAGACGCTGAAGGTCACCGGCACGGTTCCCAACGCCGCCACCACCGCCGAGGGAATGGAGCCGAAGCTGGCCTTCGCGCCGGATGCCGTTTGGATCGCGAGCCCCTCCAGCCAGACGCTCGCGCGTATCGATCCGCGCACCCTCCGTCTCTCCACCCGCAACTTTGGGCGCGCTACCGGCGCCGCGTACAGCGACCACGCCCTTTGGGTGACCGACGGGGTACGTTACGTCTGGCGGCTGGCCGAGCCCCGGAACCGGCGTGTGTCGGCAGGGACGTATCCCGAAGACGTCGATGCCAACTCGGGCGGGGCCTGGGCGGTCAGTTACGACGACCATGCGGTCCATCAGATCGAGGCCGATGGGAAGCGGCGCCTCTGGAGTATGCGGTTGCCGAGGGTGCCGACGGCCGTCGCGACAGGCGAGGACCTCGTGGCGGTCGCGGTCGGCGGGCCTCCGTTATGAACGCGGATCCGTCTTCCGCGCGAGCTCTCCCTCTTCCGCGAGCTTCCTGACGACCTCGAAGCCTTCCGTCCCGTCGACAACCTCCTCGATCGCGAGGATCGCGTGACCTGGAGCGACGAGGAAGTTCGTCGGCTCCTTTCGCACCCGCTCGTACTCGGCAACGGACACTTTGAGGGGTTGTCTGCAATCGGGGTTGCCGCACTCGCACAGGATCTCGAGGGACTCGTCGCCCGGGGTGAGCTCTTCGATCCGCTCGTTGACCTCGCGAAAGATCGCTTCGTTGCGGGCGAGCCGCGCGTTCCGATCCATCACTCGGGCTTCTCGGTGATGTAGTAGCCGTCGTGTTGCTCGACGATTTCTTCGCCGGCCGTCCGTTGGTGGTCAGGGAGCATGATGAACCGGCGCTCGTGCGAGCGCAGATCGCGGTACTGCTCGAGCGTCACATCGACCCGACCCATGCACGTTTCATCCGCACACTCGCACAGGAACGGGATGCGTGCAGAGGGAGCGAATCGCTTTTCCACAACTTCCCTCAGACGCTCGTTGGCGCTGCGGAAGACGTGCTCGTTTTCTCGCCGTCGCTCTTCGCGGTTCACAGCAGCTTTCTTGGCTCGATCCCTCGAACGTCTCTCCGCGAACGGGAGACGCGAAACAGCCGGTAGCGTAAGCAGGCCGGGACGCGGTGCGCCCCGACCTTCTCGCTGTGCAGCGAATCAGGTCTTACCCGCCCGTAGGGATCGTTCGCTTCTGCCTCGAACTGGGCCAGCAGCAGGTTCAGCGCGGAGGAGGTCCAGAACCGGCTCGTCATGGACGATGAAGTTGCCCTGGCTGATTGGGATGTCCCCCCGCTCCGGCACAACCGTGTGGGTCACTCTCCGAGCCGGGATCGAAATTCACGAGGTCGAGCGTTCGGCCGGTAAGGGCCGCGTTATTCATGAACACGACCGACAAGCCGCTGCCTCGAACATCAGCAGAGACAAGGCTGCGTCTGTAATGGCGGACGTGAGGACGTGGCACAGCCCTTCCGCTTCGTGCTGCACATCTTCACCAAGGCCCTCTAACCACGTTCCCGTCACAGCTCGACCAGTTGTGCCATTTGAAGCTCTTTAGCAGATCGCATTGACAGCGCGGGCCGCCCGAGGGCTAGGCCGTCTATTCGGCGGCGCGGTGCCCCAACTACCCGCTTAGAAGGCGGGCCGGTCGAGTTGTTACGCCTGAGCCTTAGGCTTGCGACCGCGTCGTGCGACTGCCCGACCGCCTAGCCGTTCGGCTTCCGCGTCGGTCAGGTCAAGCTCGCGGACGCCCTTGCGAGCGTCGGCGAACGTAATTCGAACCGTCGCGCCCTTACCGTCCGCAATTTCCTCGCCACTCATGTCTGAGACTCGAATCGTCTTCTTTGCCACAGGTCTCCTCCGTTCTCGCGGGTTCGAGCGTAACCGATTCGAGCCGCAATTACGGGACGCAGTTTGAAGGCGGGCCGCCCACGGAATGAATTCGTTGATGCGGCAGAGTTCCCTCGATCGCGCTCCACTCCTTGTCTTTACGCAAGACAATGTCATTGGAGCCGAATCGTCTCACGTGCCGTTGACGGTCCGCCGCCGACGGTCTTGAAGGCGTGCAGCACGTCCCCTAGTTACACGCGCGTTTACAAGTAGAAGCGGTCACGAATCTCTATTTGAGACCCTGCCGAGACCCTGCGAGTTGCCCGAGACCCTGCCGAGACCTGCGAATAGGGTCTCGGGCGGACTTGGAAGGTGTCAAACGGTCGCGGACGGTCGAGGCTCGAAAACGGCCGATTTGCGGCAACTTTCGCCGAATTCGGCTTCGTTACTGAGGATGGAGCGTACCGGGATCGAACCGGTGACCTCCGGCTTGCAAAGCCGGCGCTCTCCCAGCTGAGCTAACGCCCCAGGTACGACCAGTCTAGCCGGGGATGTCGCACGTTAAGGACCGCCTGAGTCTGGGCGTATCGCGGCTTGCGCCACTTTCCTGGCGTGGGAAAGGAGGCAGCCATCCTGCGGTTTCTCTTGCTCCTCTGCGCGGCGCTCACCTCCGTGCGCGCCCTTACCGGCGATGCGGGCAGCGCGCAAAGCGGGAGCCAGGGTGCGGAAAACCTTGCTGCGGGGACCGGAACCCTGAACTGCACGGCGATCCCCGGGTCACATGAACCGGTGTGATGCTGCACGTGAACGCCCAGAGTGGCGCGGGCGGCGAGAACCCGCGGGGCCACTTCTGGATCAGGTACCCGAGCGGGGTCGAGTTCGGCGGATCGATTGTGTGCTTGAACGTGTTCATGAATAACGCGGCCCTTACCGGCCGAATCGATCGCGTCAAGGTCGGCAATCCGTCTCTCGGATTCGTCCTCGGGAACTTCGTTCCGATCCGCATCACAGACAACGGACACGGGAAGGGCTAGATCGTCAAACCTGGGAGCAGGAACGCGAGGCGGAGCGCGCTCGCGAGGAGGAACTAGCTGCTCAAGAACCGCCGCCCTCAGATCCGGCGGAATACGCCGCCTGGCGGATGAAGCTCTATGAGCAGGCTAAGCGGGATGTCGTGCGTGCCAAATTCGCTGCGGGTCAGCTGCCGCGCGAGTATCGGCACCGCTTGCCATTCCTTCACGCTCGAACATTCCTGACGTCGCTTGCCCAGATCAATCGCGCGTTGATCGCGCTCGCCGAGTTGGACATTGGCGGTTCGCAACAGAAGATCGACGCCGCGCGCGTCTCGTTCGAGGCCGCGATACCAGGCCTCAAGAACGTGCGTGATTCGATCGAACACGCCGAAGACCGAATGCGGGGGATGAATCGCAAGCGGCAGAAGATGACGCTCGCTCCGATCACAAACTCAGCGATTCACGCTCCAGGAGGCGGCGTCCTCGTCGGCGACATGCTGAACGGACGTCATTTCGGCTGCACGACCGAAGACGGGAGTTACCAGGAAGTCGAGGTCTCAGACCAGACGCTGGAGGCGGCGCGGGTCGCGGTCCAGGATGTCCTCGATGCCCTGCCATGGAAGTCGCACGGCTATCCGCGCTACATCCCGTCTCGCTAGCTCTTGGGCTGCCCTCACCGCCGGCACGGAGCAGATCGCGCTCGCGTACGCGTCGATCGCCGACGCGTCCGATGACGACTAGCCGCTGGCCGAGGGGCGAGTCGGTTCCTCAACGCGCCCGGCCCGCCCCGGCGGTTCAGCCGGGTTGCAGGGTCTCCGCAGGGTCTCGGCCCAATTTCGGGTGCGCGGAATCGGCGATTAGCAGGCGGTTCTAGGAACCGACTAGGGGCTTTGCAAGCCGGAGGTCACCGGTTCGATCCCGGTACGCTCCATCGCCTATTCATGCGGAGAGAGCGCCTCGCGGCGCTGCCTTTCGACAGCCGTTGTCAGGATCTTTTCAGGATCCGTCCTAGGGTTCGCTGGGCAGCGTTCGGGAAATGTCACCCGACGGATCTCCGCAGGCCGGGCAGACCATGGTCTCACCTCGTAGAAGGTCGAGACCTGCGCGCTCAGCGAAGAGCCTGCTCGAACCGCGGGTCGTCGCGTACGGCGGCGAAGTCGTCGTCTCTGCGCGCGTCCTCGCGGAACCGCGGGAGCAGCTCGACGGACCGTCGGAGGTGGGCGAACGTGTCGTCGCCGGTGTCTCCCGCGA
>JBKPFU010000154.1:0-7837 GCA_046728975.1 Actinomycetota bacterium
TAGATCTGGGAGACGGCGTCTTCTGCTCTGCGCGCCACCTCGAGGCCTTCCTCGTATCGAGCGCGGGCTTCATCTCGATCGTCATCCGCCAACAGCCGGCCGAGCACTTGCAGGGCGAAGGCGAGGTCGGCCGCGGCACCATGAGCCCGACTCAGCTCGACCGCCTTCTGAGCGGAGTCGATCGCGGCCGCACGATCCCCGATGCGCTGCTCGATCACCGCTTCGAATCGAAGTCCACGCGCTTCGGTTGCCTTGTCTTGCGCGCGGACGGCCGCGGCAAGGCCTTCCGTCACCATCGAACGCGCCGACTCGAGCCGGCCGCGATAGAAGGCGAGGAACGACGCCGCGACCAGCGCGCGTCCGCGAAGTCCGTCCCCCGCGTCGGGCGCTCGGGCAAGCGCGTCTTCGAGCCAGCCCAACCCCTCGGACCAATGTCCCCTGACTTCCCAGAATCTCGAAAGCGCGGCACCGAGTCGGAGACCGAGCGCGGGATCTCCGGCGCCCAGGCTCCAGGCCAGAGCAGTCCTGAAGTTGTCGAGCTCCGATTCGATGCGGTCGAACCAGCGCGTTTGATCCGGCCCCCCGAGCATCGGCCCGGCACCGGTCTCGGCAAGGTCTGTGAACCACTCGGCGTGCCTACTCCGAAAACTCTGCGCCTCGGAAGAGGAGACGAGCTTGTCCAGCGCGTACTGGCGCGAGGTCTCCAGCAACCGATATGCGGCGCGGTCACCCCCCCTGTCTCTCATCACCCAGGATGTCGCTACCAACCTTCGAAGAAGCGTAACCACCTCGGTGCGATCGATCCCCTCGCCGACGCAGACTGCCTCGACGTCCTCCAGTGAGAAAGACCCCGACATCACCGACAGCCTGCGCAACAGAACGCGCTCGGGTTCGGACAACAGATCGTGGCTCCAGTCGACCGTTGCCAGAAGCGTCTGCTGTCGTCCGAGGTTGCGCCCGCCTCCTCCCGTCAGTAGACGAAACCGGTCGTCCAGCCGGGAGAGGATCTCTCCAACGCTCAACGCCCCGACCAAGGCAGCGGCCATCTCGATCGCCAACGGGATCCCATCGAGACGGTTGGTCAAGTCAGCGATCTCGGCGAGTTCCCCTTCGCCGCATTCGAACTCCGGCTCGTGACTTCTCGCCCGTTCGATGAAGAGCTGGACGGCTTCAGAGGACTCACCGGTATCGCTGTCCGAGGAGATCTTCAGACCTCCCACCCGGCGAATCACTTCGCCCACGACACCGACCGGTTCCCGCGCGGTCACGAGGATCGTGAGCCCCGGGCAGGCCGAGAGCCACGTCTCGGCCAGCTCCGCGCAGGTCGGGATCAGGTGCTCGCAGTTGTCCAGGATCACCAGGGGTCTCCCCGACGACAGAACATCGATCAAGGCGGCGTCGGCCGAGGCGGCCCGGCTCTCTTGAACACCCATCGCCTTCGCCGCAACCGAGAGAACGAGCTGCCGATCGGAAACCGGCGCAAGGTCGACGAACCAAATTCCGTCCGGTCTCACGGGAAGGGACGCGGAGGCTGCTTCGATCGCAAGGCGCGTCTTCCCGCAACCTCCCGGCCCGGTCAACGTGACGAGCCGGGCGGTTTCCAACAACTCGGCGAGCTCCGCCACGTCGCGGTCCCGGCCGATGAAACTGGAAATCGCCTTCGGCAGGTTGTGTCTTGCGCCGGGGGCGGTGCGTGGAGCGGGGAAGTCGCCTTGAAGGTCGGGATGATGCAACTGGAACAAGTCTTGGGGCTCCGGGAAGTCCTTGAGCCGAAAACGTCCGATCGGCTTCAGTGACACCTCGGGGGGTACCCGCTGTTCGGCCTGGGTTTGCATGGCCCTCGAGGTCAGGACCTGGCCCCCGTGCGCGGCGGCCGAGATACGCGCGGCCTGATGCACGGCGAGGCCGACGTATTCACCGTCCTCATCGATGGTCACTTCCCCGACGTGAATCCCCATCCGAACGCGCACTTGCGAGTCGGCAGGCCACTCGGTTCGTGCCAGTGCTACCTGTCCATCGATCGCACCGAGTATCGCCGACGAGGGATCGGGGAAGGTCACGAACAGAGCGTCTCCTTCGCGCTGCATGACTGTGCCGCCATGAGCGGCGAATGCATCGCGAAGCACACGCCTGTGCTCGGCAAGGAGCGTCCGGTAATCGGCGCCCAGAGATCTCAGGAGATTCGTCGAACCTTCGATGTCGGTGAAGAGCAGAGCAAGCGTTTCGATCCGCTCCGCCACCGGCGCTCCTACGCGGTTCGGACGAAGCGGCGGACCACGTCGATCAGACCTTCGAGCTCGGGCGCGGTCGGTGGCAGCTCGTAGGAGAGATGATGGCAGGCTTGCGACAACGCCCACCATGCGAGGTTCACCTCATGCGCGGTCTCGGTGTCCTCGAGGTAGGACTGAAGACAGAGCAGCTGCACCCGAACCGGGGCGTTCTGTATTCCGAGGATCTTTCCCGAGAGCGCCTCCTGCAGACGACCTTCGAGAGCCTGCCGCGCAAGGACCGCGGTCGCACGCGGCCACAGTCCGGCAGTCTCGGCGGTCGGATGATCCAGCAAACCGGTGGCCTGCTCGAGGATCTCGGCCGAGGTCATGTCGCTCGATCCACTCATGTCCATCATGGAAGTTGCACCAGTCCGCGGGCGAGCCTCTCGCTCTCGCGGACCAAAGTCAGCACGTCCTCCTGGCTCACCGGCTTGTGCGCCGCCTCCTGCACCCGCCTATAGGCGGCGACCGCCCATTTTCCGATCCCTCTGTCCAGCCTTGAGGTCAGGTCTTTGGTCCTGGCGATATCGTCGAACAGAGCCAGCGCCATCAGTTGCCCGAGGCCCTTCGCCGAATCGAGGAGAGCCTCGATCGAGTCGTAGTCTTCGCCGTTGGCCAGCCTTCGCCGCATGACCGCCTCGGTGCATGCGGCCTCCATCGCCAGACGGCAGAACACCCCCACGATACGAGCCCTCACCGCGGGATCCAGGTCCTCGCTGTTCGCCACCGCCCACGCGTCGTCGCAGTGACGGCTGACCGGATCTTGACCCGGGCGCAGCTCGACCACCGAATCGGACCTTCGAGTCACCTCGACGATCTTGGCGTCGATCCCCAACAGGCGGCACGACCGCGCCAGGCGCTCGTCGTGAGTGAACACGATGACCTGGCGAGTCTGCGCGGCCTTCTCGAGCATGCGCGCCAGCCCATCCACCCGCGCTGGATCCATCGACTGAACGGGGTCGTCGATGACCACGAACCGGAACGGGCTCTCCGGAAGCGTCGCCCTCGGCATGAACAGGCTCAGCGCGAGTGAGTTCAACTCTCCCTGACTCATGACCCCGAGCGCGGCACCCTCCATCCCATCCACGCTCACGTCGAGTACGACCTTTCGCGCCGATCCCGCGCCCGTGAGAACGATCTTCTTCAGCACTACGCTGCTTTGCATCCGCAGCATGTCCCAAACGCCCTGAGCCTGATCGGCGATGGGAGCGAAGCGCTCGTTGCGTATGTCGTTGGAGGCAGCACGGATCCACTTCTCGGCGGCACTCAGATCCTTGAGCACGTCCTCCCCACTACGGGCTCGCTTCGCGGTGTCGAGCCACCCCGCGAGATCGGTCGCGATCGGGCGCCAGATGTCTTCCCTCCGCTGAAGTTCCTGTGAAGCCGTCGCCTTCAGCTTCTCCACGCCCTCGGCGACCGGCGGAAGAGATGCGACCAGGTGCTGCGCGAGGGCCTCGGACTCCTCGATCGATGCGCCGGCCGACCACGCCTTCCACGCGCCGATCACGTCTTCGACCTCCAGCCCGATCTCGGAGGCGCTCGACAGGACCCCAGGGACCGGCAACAGATGCGCCCGGGCGCTCCTCATCGACTCATCCATCAACCGGTGGGCCAGGTCGACCTGCTCCGCTAGCTGACGAAGGCGGCCGATCTCCTCCTCGGTCGCCGTCCTCCACTCGGTGTTGAGTGCTCCTTCTCCGCACACCGGGCAGTCCTGATCGCCGTGAAGTTCGTGGAACTCGAGCGCGGCCCCCAACAGCTCTGCGGTCTGGCGCGCCTTGGCCGCCTCGGTGCCTCCCAGCTCGCGAAGGGCGGACGCGGCAGCCTGGAGTCCGTCGGCGGCAGTCCTCACCTCATCGGCATCGGGAGCTTCCAAGACCGCAAGCTGCCGAAGCACCGCAAGCTGGCTCTCCTCCCGGTCGGCCGCCTCGGTTCCGATGACGGCCTTCTCCACCGCGTCGAGATCCCAGGTCTTGCCCGAAAGCGCCTCGATGCAGATGCCCGCCCTCTCGTCTTCGACCGTGGCGAGTCGTTCGAGGATCGGCGGCAACCCCAGCTTCGCCTCGTCGGAGAGTCTCTTCCTCTGTTTGCCCGCTTCCTTGAGTCGCGCCTCGGCCTCGATCAGATCCTCGAGCCCCAGGATTGCGGAGAGGGCGTCATACAAAGCGGAGGGCCCGGCATCGAGCATCGAGCCGAGCTCGCTATATGAGAGGAACGGGCGGTACATCTCGATCGCGCCTGCCCACCCCATCGCCTCGAGATCCGACTTCTTCGAACCCTGCGCTGAGACGACCGTATCGGCCTCCTCCAGCTTGGCGTCGGGCTTCCACTCCCTCGACACCACCGTCGTTCCCTTCGCCCCCTCGACGACGAACTCGGCATCGATGCGGGCGTCGGACTGGTGCAGGTTGCGCCATCCTTCTTTCCAGATGGCCGAGCGGGTGCTCCAACGGCTGTTGTCGCCGGTGAGCAGAAGCTCCAGTGCCTCGGCGAAACTCGACTTGCCGCTTCCGTTGCGCCCGACGACGAGCGTGAGGCCGGGACCCGTGGTGATCGGGAGCGACGCCGGTGGGCCGACGCCGCGAAAACCTTGCACCTCGATCGATCGAATGTAGGCGGGATTTCGGGCAGAGGGCGCCTTGGCGTCAGCCTTCTTCGAGGGCTCGGGGGCCTTGCCCTCTAGCGTCGCGTCGAGGGCCTCGGCGCCATGGCACGCCCCGATGACGAGGGCCCGAGTGCGCTCGGCCACCTTGTCGTCGGCGTCCAGCCGCCCGAGGATGATGCTCTCGAGTACGTCATCCATTGCTTCAAGGAGGGTATTTCAAATCCCACTAGCCGACAGACCGACCGGAATCCTCGGCGTGGGCCAAGGTCGCCGCCAACCTCACCTCTCGGCCATGCTCCCAGCGAGGTCACGCATCGAGACCATCCCGACGACGGAAGGGCCGTCCAGCACCGGGAGATGCCGGAATCCCCCGAACAGCATCTGGTTGAGGGCTTCGGCCACCGTCGTCTCGGGTCTCACCGTCGCCGGATCTCGGGTCATCCACTCGGAGACCGCCGAGACCCTGGCCAGGTCCGCGCTCGAAGACTCTCCGAGGGCCCGGAGGATGTCTCGCTCTGTGAGGATCCCCGTGAGGGACCCGCCTTGAATCACCAGCACGGACCCCGCCTTCCCCGCGGACATGACACGCGCGGCCTCGGTGAGGTTGGCCGTCGGATCGACCGTCACCAGCTCGGTGCTCATGATCTCGTGAACGCTCGTCATGCTGCCGGCCCCGACTCGGCGTTTGGCTCACCGCCCGTGGTTATCACCCCGGTCCTAGTACCGCTCACCGACGCGATGGTGGACTGGGCGTCACTGCTTCGGACCCTAGCACGGGGCGAAAACCGAGGTCCGCGGTCCTGCAGCGCTGATCCGGGTCGCCACGGCTCGCTCAACCATGAGCTCGCCGATCCGTTGGTTTCGTTCGGATCTCAGGAGCCAACGTTCACGAGTCCGTCCGTGCCGCCCACGCCCTGCACCCAGACGTCCTCGACGCGCCCTGGCCCGCGAGGCAGCCGGCAAGTGGCGGCTGGTTCACCTGCGCGACGCAACTGAAGGATCCGCCGGCGTGCACCGATCCGGCGGTGGCGTTGAAGACGCCGCCACCGGTCAACGCGACCTGCCCCGCCGGAAACCCTGCGATGTCGGGGGCATTGAAGCCGAAGCTCGTGTTCGCACCGGCCGCAACTGCTGGGGTCGCCCCGATCAACGGGGCGAACGGCACCATGGCCAGCGCGAGGAACAGAACCTTCCGCATGACGGCCTCCTTCCGAACGTTCGTCCAGTGCGGGTGTGGACGTTGCTGCTCGTTCGACGGGCCGGCACGGGAGGTTCAGCCAGATCCCGTCCACCGCAAGATCCCGCAACGGTGGACGGGGATTCTCGACAGAACTCGACAACGACCGGGCGAGCCTCAGGCCGGAGCCATCGATCCCTCGGTCACCTCTCCCTTGTGCGCCGCGAAGGCCGCAAGGACTTCCTCCTTCTCACGCGGAGGAACCTCGAAGTGATCGAGGGAGCGCCCCAGCTCAGCCGCGACCTCATCGAACTCCTCGGGGGTGATGCGAAACTCGCGATGGGCCTCTTCCAGCCCGAGAGGAGTACTTCCAGGCTTCGTGGCGGTGAACGACAAGGGTCCACCGGCGACGTTGCAGACCCACAGCGTGCGCATGAACTTCAGCCCAGGCAACCGGTCCAGGTGGTTGGTATGCCACTCACGAAGATCCGGGTTCTTCGATCCTTGGCCGACGATAGGGTTCTCGATGAGGGCATCGCTGAAGTGGTCGACCACCGCCGCGATCGCGAACACGCCACCCAATCGTTCGTACAGGCTCGGCTCCGCCATGTCGTCCTTCCCCTTCCCTTCGGTTGATTGAGCTCCTTGCTTCGTCAGGGCTCGGCGGAAATGGTCAGGACGGAGGGGCCCGTGCGGGCACGGTTGAGGTCTTCCGCGGTAATAGGCGGCCATATCCGGTCCCCGGCGCGGGACAGATCCGCACGGTGCCGTCACCGGTCCGCGGAGCGCGACAAAAGCGTTTAGAGGGTATGAACCCTCTTTATCAGCCCGATCCGCCGCCGGTCAAGACCCGGTACGCGCAGCCCTTCTCCTCATAGTCGCGGTACGCCTCGGTCCGCAGGTCCAACCCCGCCTTCCGGAAGGCGCCCTCCAAGATGCCTGCGTGCAGCTCGCAAACGATGTCTTCGGCCTGCTCACACGCCTGACGGAAGATGCAGTTCCGAGCCACGACGTCGCCGTTGGACCTGACGTACTCGGCCCCCAACGGGGTGAGCTGGCGCAGAACCGACTCGGGTGAGTGTGCTGGCTTGGCGACCATGGAGGCGCCGTACCCTCGGCCGGCTTCGCGAGCGGCGCCGATCCCGTCCGGCGATCCACGCAATGCCTGCGCCAACAGCGCGGCCAGCCGAGCGAATCGCCTGATCGGATAGCTGAGCTCGATCTGACGCACGGTAAGCCGGTACAGCTTGGCGGGTTTGCCAGCGGTGCCCCGGCGCTGGCTCGAGATCAGGTAGCCGAGCGCAACTAGCCTCTCGAGATGGGCGTGAGCCACGGTCCTGTGGACACCGACCGCTGCCGCAACGTCGGCAGCCGTCCATTCGCGTTGGTGCACGTAGAAGTCGAGCAGGATCCGCCGCCTCGTCGGATCCTGCAGCGCGGAGACCGCCCGGTCGATCTCGGCAAGCGGCTCGTCGCTCATGCCGGCAGCTTATCCAGGGTTCTGGATGTCCGAGAGCGACAGACCTCCCTGTACTGGTCAGTCGCCGGGGTGCACCAGGCCGGACTCGTAAGCGAGCACAACGGCCTGCGCGCGGTCCCGGAGCCGGAGCTTGTGGAGCACGCGGCCGACGTGCGTCTTCACGGTGGTCTCGGCGACGAACAGCGCACGCGCGATCTCCGCATTCGACAGGCCCTTTGCCATGAGGACGAGCACCTGGCGCTCGCGTTCGGTGAGCTCGTCGAGCTCGGTCGGCTTGACGGCCGGGGCCCGCCGGGCGAACTCCT
>JBKPFU010000155.1:0-8100 GCA_046728975.1 Actinomycetota bacterium
CGGCTGGGATCGTGATCATCGCCGCGACGGTGCTCGTCGCCGCGATCCCGAGCTCAGCCGCCGAACGCAACGTCTACTCCGTGCACCCGCTCGTTTCCGACGTGCCCGGAGCCGCGCCGACCACCGATCCGAACCTCGTCAACGCGTGGGGCTTGACGGCGAGCTCGACATCGCCGTGGTGGGTGGCCGACAACGGCACCGACAAGTCGACGCTCTACAACGGCAACACCGGGGCGATCGTGCCGCTGGTCGTCGATGTCGCCGGCGGCCCGACCGGCGCCGTCTTCAACGTCACCAGCGGCTTCGCCGTCAGCAACGGCACCGTCTCCGCGTCCGCGAGGTTCCTCTTCGCGAGCGAGGACGGCAAGATCCGCGGCTGGAACCCGGCCGTTTCGCCGACGGTGGCACTGGTCGGCGCCGACAGGTCGGGCGCCGGGGCGATCTACAAGGGTCTCGCGATCGCGCAGACGGCGAACGGGCCTCGCTTGTACGCGGCCGACTTCCACAACGCGCGAGTCGATGTCTTCGACGGCTCGTGGAACCTCGTCGGAGGGCCCGCCGCGTTCGCCGATCCCGGCCTGCCCGCGGGGTACGCCCCGTTCGGGATCCAGACGATCGGCGGCCGTGTCTTCGTTTCCTATGCCAAGCAGGACGAGGAGGCGGAAGACGAGATCGCGGGCCAGGGCCTCGGCTTCGTGGATGTCTTCGACACCGCGGGGAACCTGCTGGCGCGGGTCGCTCAGCACGGACAGCTGAACGCGCCGTGGGGGCTCGCGCTTGCACCGGCGAGCTTCGGGCGCTTCGGCGGTGATCTCCTCGTCGGGAACTTCGGCGACGGTGAGATCAACGGCTACGAGGAGCTCTCGAACGGGCAGTTCGCCCATCGCGGCGAGCTCCGCGGATCCGACGGGAGCCCACTCGCGATCGACGGTCTCTGGGCGCTCGAGTTCGGCAACGGCGGAACGGCCGGGCCGACGAGCACGCTCTTCTTCACCGCCGGGCCGGACGAAGAGAGCCATGGACTCTTCGGCTCGATCACGCCCGGCTAAATGAAGACGGAGGCGGCGCGCCCCCCGCGGGCGCGCCCGCTCCGCCGGGAACTCGTAGGCGCGAGGCTAGAGTCCTGGCGTGGCGAGGATCTCGCTGAACGAGCTCGCCGAGCTCGTGCCCTGCTCCGTCGAGGAGGTGCGCCGGCTCAGGGATCTCGGCATTCTCGAGGCAGCCGACGGCAGGTTCGCGTCGTCGGACGCTCATGTTGTTCGCCTCATGGCCGCGTTCGAGGAGGCCGGGGTCTCGCTGGACGACGTGGCGCGGGGCGTGGCCGAGCGCGAGCTCTCGTTTCCATTGGGCCTGTTCCTTCCCGAGCCGGTTCAGCGGTCTGCTACCTACGAGGCGCTTGCAGCGGAACTCGGCCGTTCGCCTGAGCTGTTGCGCCGTCTCAGCTCCGAGGTCGGCCTGCCGCCGGCCGCGGATGACCGCTTGCGCGCAGAGGATGCGGAAATGCTCTCACTCATCGTTAGCAAGCTCGATCTCGCGGACGAGGACGACCTCTCGCGCTTCGCCCGGTTGTACGGAGGCACGGTTCAGCGGATGGTTCGCGCCGGCCTCCAGTTCTTCGACCGAGCCGTTCGCCAGCGCGTCGCTACGTTCGACCTCTCGAACGCGGACAAGGACAGCCTCGTCTACCACAAAGCGGTGGGATTCACGGAACTCGTGAGCAGCATCGTTCCCTGGCTCCAGCGCCGGCACCGAGAGCACGCGGTCCTCGAGTACCTCGTCGACGTCACCGAAGGTTCCATGGAGGAACGCGGAATCATGCCCCGGCAGCCCAAACAGCCGCCGGCGATCGCCTTCCTCGACCTCTCGGGCTACACCGCGCTGACGGAAGAACGAGGCGACGAGGCCGCTGCCGAGGCTGCTGCCAACCTCGCGATCACAGTGCGAGATGCAGCGGCGGCGCACGGCGGCAGCCCGGTCAAGTGGCTCGGCGACGGGGTCATGTTCCATTTCGCCGACCCCGGGCGGGCCGTCAAAAGCGGTCTCGACCTCGTCGCGCAGGCGGAGGAGGTCATCTCGTTACCGGCGCGGATCGGCATCAACGCCGGGACTGTCATTGCCCAGGAAGGCGACTACTTCGGAAGAACGGTGAACATCGCTGCTCGCATCGCCGACTATGCGCGGCCGCACGAGGTGCTGGTGAGCGAAGACGCACGACGAAGCGCCGGCGTAGCCGACATCGAGTTCGAGCTGGTCGGTGACGTCCCGCTCAAGGGCGTGTCGCGGCCCGTGCGTCTGCACAAGGCGACACGCCCTTCGAGCTAGCGTCGCCCGATTCGCCTGCGGAACCGCGTCGGCGAGCGCCTCCGCGCCATCCGGGTGAAGGTCTCGACCTCCTCCAGAGCGTGACCGGCTCCGGTCGCGACACATGTGAGCGGTGACTCGACGCGCCGCACGGGCAGGTGGGTCTCAGCGCCGATGCGATGATCGATCTTGCGCAGGAGCGAGCCCCCGCCGACGAGGTTGATCCCGCGCTGCGAAATGTCCGCCGCCAGCTCCGGCGGCGTCTGCTCGAGCACGGCCTTGACTGTGTCGATGATGACCCGGACCGGCGGCTCGATCGCGCGGCGAAGCTCCTCCGAGGTGATGGTCACGCGCCTGAGGAAGCCGGTAAGCATGTCGCGACCGGCAACCTCCGTCTCGAGCTCCTCCTCGAGCTCGGAGGCCGAGCCGATTTCGAACTTTGCCTCTTCCGCGGTCTGCTGGCCGATGTTGAGGTTGTGCTCGCCGCGAACGTGACGGACGATCGCGTCGTCCATCTCGTAGCCCCCCACGCGGATCGAGCGCCAAACGACCATCCCGCCGAGCGAGATGACCGCGACCTCCGTCGTGCCGCCGCCGATGTCGACGACCATGTTCGCGGACGCTTCGCTGATCGGTAGACCAGCGCCGATCGCCGCCGCCATTGGCTCCTCGATCAGATAGACCGCCCGGGCCCCGGCGCCCCGAGTGGCCTCTTCGACGGCGTCGCGTTCGACACCGGTGATGCCGCTGGGGACGCAGAGGATCACGCGCGCGAACGAGAAGCGACCGTCGCTTGCCCGCTTGATGAAGTGGCGCAGCATCTGTTCCGTCACCTCGAAGTCCGCGATGACGCCGTGGCGAAGGGGCTGGATCGCGCGAATCGTCGCCGGCGTGCGGCCGATCATCCGCTTCGCCTCGGCGCCGACAGCCTGGATCTGGCCGTGCTGTTCGTCGAAGGCGATCACGGATGGCTCGAAGACGACAATGCCTTCGCCTCGCGCGAAGACGACCGTGTTCGCGGTGCCGAGGTCGACCGCGAGATCGCGGCCGGGCCGCCAGTGCTGGAGTACTCCCATCGCGGTTCGGCGAGCGTAGCTCGCGACTCGGCGCAGCTCCCGCAGCGGTGCGCAGCGGCACGCATGCTTGCGAGCCGGCAGAAGCTGTCTCAGACTTAGTTCTCTTGCGGTTTTCTTACGAATCCGTCACACCACCGGCGTAGCGTCGAGCCAGTGCACGGCGCACGCGTACAACGTCGGCTGTTGCTGGCGGCAGGCGGAGCACTTGCGTTTGTCGCGCTTGGCGGCGCAACCACGCGTGCCGCGACCCCGGCGGCGACGTCGTCGGCGGTCTACGAGATTCGTTCCGACGGGTCGGCGCGCCGTCGGGTCGGCGGGGTCGGCGCGCTTGGTTTCGCGCTGTCGAAGGCCGGTTCGAGGCTCGCGTTCTTCCGTGGCGACCCGCAACGAGCGAGCGTCTGGATCGTGAACCGCGACGGTTCGGGCGAGCGCGAGCTCGTCGCCGACGATGCGGGTGACGCAATTCTCACGGAGTTCCCTCTCGCGTGGTCGCCGGGCGGGAACGCGCTGTCGTACACCGCGATCGACGCCGCAGCCTGTCCTCGCGGGCAGCCGTGCAACGAGACGCGCGTCGTGATCGTGGACACTCGCGACGGGCACGTCCTTCGCTCCATCGAAGGCGCCGAGAGTCTCCGCTGGTCGCGCGACGGCCGGCGCATGGTCTGGGCGTGCGACACGATGCCCGACCCGTATGGCGAGCGCGAAGCCGTTTGCTTCACCCTGGCCAGAGGCGGTGTCGTCCAGCACGTGGATGCTGGAATTGCTCACCGCCCTTTGCCGGCGCCCGACGGAGAGCACGTCGCGTTCACCGATCTGGGCGGCGGCGGCCTTCGCGTCCTCGACCTGCGGCGCCGCTCGATCCGCCGGCTGGCCAACCCACCGTCCGCCATCGACGGGGGGCTTACCTGGTCGCCGGACGGGCGCCGAATCGCCTTTGCGACGGCCGCGGGACAGCTGTTCACGGTTGCCGCGGGTGGCGGCCGGCCGCGACTCCTCGGGCGCTTTCGGGACGCCGCAGCGCCGGCCTGGGGGCCGCGCGGTCGGCGAATCGCCTTTTCCCGCGGCCGGCTGTGGACCGTCCGCCCGGACGGAACCGGTGCACGCCGTGTAACCCGCCAGGCACTCGCGTCGTCGTGCCGCGTCGACTCGTTCACCGCACCATCCTGCGGGCCTGCGTGGTCACCCGACGGCCGGAAGCTCTACTACCTCGCCAGGGGATGAGGAAGGCGCGCATGGTCCGTGCGGCCGCGACCGTTGTGATCGCGCTCGTTCTTCTTGTCGTCGCGGGATCGGGTGGGGCGGCGTCGACAGGGGGTTCGGGCCTGATCGTGTTCGCCAGCAAGCGCCTCAAGGATTACGAGCTCTACACGATGCGCGCCGACGGATCGGGCTTACGGCGGCTAACGCGGACCCCGGCCAGCGAGCGTTGGCCCACGTGGTCACCGGACGGGAGGAAGATCGCGTTCGAGCGGGGAGGCCGATTCTTCCTCGTCGGAAGGGCGGGCGGACGGGCGCGGCCGATCCGGATTACCGGAGTCCCGCGGCGGTGGACTCCGTCGTGGTCGCCGGACGGGTCGCAACTCGTCTTCGCTGGCGGGAGGGGGACGAATACGAGCGGGATCTATAGGGTCAAGAGCTCTGGCGGGGCGGCACGGCTGATCCTCCGCCGCGACTGGGTTTCCAGCCCGAGTTGGTCGCCTGACGGTTCGTTAATCGCGTTTGCTGTAGGACCGCAGCTTTACGTGATGCGGCCGGATGGACGGGGCGTTCGCAAGGTAGCCGAGGGCTCCGCCGGCGACGGACACTGCTTCGACGTGCTCGACGCGCCCGCGTGGGTTTCGCCGCACAAGCTTGCGTTCGTTTCTTGGTACGAGTGCATGCACGAGGAGTGGCCGCACGAGCCGACGATTCAGATCGTCGGGCTCGACGGGACCGTTGAGAAGATGTTCGGCACTCAGGCGACCGGCCGGATGGTCTGGTCGGCTGATGGACGCTGGATCGTCCAGTCAGGCGACTACGCGGGGACGTATCCCGGAATGGATGTCGACGGCGCCATCGTTCGCATGCGGAGCGACGGCTCGGGTCGCGTTTCGCTGACGCGAGGGCACACCGGCATCGACGCCGACTGGCAACCGACCTGTACGCACCTCGGCACGCCCCGAGCAGACCGCCTCGCCGGAACGTCCGGCGACGACCTCCTCTGCGGCCTCGCCGGTGGCGACACCCTCACCGGGCGTGGTGGCCGCGACCGGCTGTTCGGGGAGGACGGCGACGACCGCCTCTTCGCGCGCGACGGCGAATTCGACATCGTCGGCTGCGGAGCCGGCCGAGACTCGGTCGACGCCGACCGGCAAGACGTCGTCGGCCGGGACTGCGAGCGGGTAAGCCGCCCATGAGCCGGTCCCCGACTGAGCGTCTCCGGCGCGGTTACGGTCGCTTTTGGAGGATGGGCGGGCGTGCGGGCCACGTCTCGCGTCCGACCATCATCTCCGGAGTCGCCGTCGCCATCGCCGCCACGATCGCAGTTGCGGCCGGCGCTTCGCCTCGAAATGCGCCGTCCAACGTTGCGGTTGGAAAGCGAATCGGCGCGGCCGATGCGCGTCGCGGGCGTGTCAGGACACTCGCAACGATCTCGCACCCGGTAGCCGGTTTCGCGCAGAACGATCGATACCTCGCCTGGCTCGAGCCCAAAAGGCTGCCGCGGTCTGTCTGTCCGGTCGTCCTCCGGGACCTGCGCAGCGGGGCGCGCAGGCGGATCGCCCGAGGCGCACCATGCGACGGATATCCAGGCGCGCTCATCCTGGCCGGCAGCCGCGCTTACTGGCTCGGCGTCGGCGCAACCAACCTCCAGCACTACGCGGTGCTGCTGACCGCTTCACTGCGGGAGCCGACGATCCGGCAGATCAGCTTCCAATCCGTATCGAACGACGGATCCGAGGATCTCGTTCCGCCGGTCAGCGACGGCCGCAGCGCTTACTTCTGGTCGAGCCCCGAGGACCTTACGCCCGGCCCGTTGCTTCGCTTCGACGGCCTCCGGCGAAAGCGATTGACGGGCACGATCGAGCGCTTGCAGGTGCTGGCAGCCGCACGGGGGAGGTACGCGCTTGCGCCGGCGCTGCAAACGTACGACTGCGCGCAGGAGCCCGCCTGGTCGCCTGACGGCCGGCGGATCGCGTTCGCGAGCCGGCCGAGCGGCTCCGGATTCGGGCCGCGAAAGTGCAGAGGCGGGCTATGGGTGATGAACGCCCAAGGCACGAACCTGCGTCGAATCGTGGCCGAAGGTCGAAACCCGGACTGGTCGCCCGACGGCTCGAAGCTGGCGTTCGACGCCTCGGGCGGTGTCGTGATCGCCGACGCGAACGGCGGCAACGCGCGAACGCTCGTCGCGACGGGCGTCGATCCCACCTGGTCGCCGGACAGAACTGAAATCGCATATGAGCGCCAGGGGACGATTGTCGTTGTTCGGGGTGACGGGACGGGCGAACGCGTCATCACGACTGAGGCGGGCGAACCCGACTGGTCTCCGGACGGGACACGCTTGGTCTTCACCAGACGCGGCGCCGCGAGCCGCGGGCTGGCGATCGTCGGTGTCGATGGTGCTGGCGACCGGTCGCTGACGACCGACTACGACTCGCAGCCGGCGTGGTCGCCGGACGGGCGCCGGATTGCGTACGTTCACTGCTGGGGGCCGCACAACGGCTGTGATCTCGCCGACGCGACCGTCATTTCGGTCGTCGCACCTGATGGAAGCGGAAAGAGGGAGCTTCGAGGCTCGACCGACGAAACCGAAGACCGTGCGCCGGCCTGGTCGCCGGACTCGCGCCACATCGCCTTCGCCCGGACACCGGGTTACGAAGACGTTGACTCTCACATCTTTAGGTTTTCGGATCTCACCGTTGCGCGTCGGCTCACGCGAGCACCGCCGCCGCGAACGCCGCTCGTTGTTCATGCCCGCAACGGCCGAACGCTTTCGCGCGCCCAACCGCACGGCGTCGCCGTCGCGCTCGCCGTCACACGAACTATCACGGCGGCCATCGTCCGAGAGGGCGCGGTCTGGCGGCTTGAAATCTATTCACCACGCAGGCACAACGTCGTCCTTCCGCGGAGGCCCGTCCCGGAGCTCGCCGCTTCCGGCAGGAACCTCGTCCTAAGCATCGGACGGTCGATCGTCGCCGTCAGCGTCCGCAGCGGACGGCCCCGGATCATCGCGCGGGCCGCCGCCACCCCGATCGGCCTCTCTCTCGTAGGTCGCCGCGTCGCTTGGGCCGAGAACTTTCGGAAGAGCGCACGCGTCCGCGCAGTAACGCTGCCCAGTGGCTCGAGGTAGGCGAGGTGTCGCGGATCCCGCGCTGTGGTGACTGGTCTGGCAACGCTGACTCCGGTGGCCGGCGCGGCCGCTGCGCTCGGCGGCGGCTCGTTCAATTGGCGCACAGAAAGGGGAGGGCGCACACCGGCCCTCGTCGTTAGCCGCGGCCGGCGCCGCTGAGCTCGGGCAGCGGAGTGGGGGCGGGAGGATTCGAACCTCCGTAGGCTGAGCCGGCGGATTTACAGGTCTACGGAATTCGGCCGCTCCGCTCGGCTAGGCCGTTCTCGGCTCGGCTAGGTCGGCTCACGTCGGCTCGCGTCGGCTCAGGTAGGCAGAAATCCGGGCAGAAGTTCCTTCGCCGTACACCCCCGCACACTCAGCGTGCGCGAGTGAGGGCCAAACGGCTCAACCAAGCCG
>JBKPFU010000156.1:0-12543 GCA_046728975.1 Actinomycetota bacterium
ACGCGACCGCTTCATGGTCGCGCCGGGGCACGAGGACGAGCGGATCGAAAACGTCGTGAAGCGGACGCCGAGGTTCCTCATCGTCGATAAGTTCGGCGAGGCTGAACGTGCCGCTGAGGCCGAAGAGCGCCGACAAGAAGATCGAAGCTAGGAATCGCGCGGGCCGCTGGCGCAGTCGAACGTGTCTCACGGCTTCAGCGGATACGGCGAGTCCCTTGCGGCAGCGCGTGTCGGCGAGCAGGCTGTCAGCCGGCCGTCCGCTGGGTGGGTTTCGAGCAGCGGAGCGTGAACCTCCAGAGATCGCGGGAACCCGACTAGCCAAACGGATTTCGGCGTGTCCTAGCGGCGGGGGTGGGATTCGAACCCACGGGCGCCCGTTCGGGCGCCAACGGTTTTCAAGGTCTGCGGATGAGGGCCGCTCCGCTCAGCTCTGCCGTTCCCGGCTCGCTCCGGTCACGCTCGGTCGGCTCCGGTCGGCTCAGATGGGCAGAAATCCGGGCAGAAGTTCGGCGCCGATTACTTACGCTTTGGCTCTGGCGGACGGACGGCGCTCGGATTTCGTGGGCTGGTTGGCCGTGCGGCAATGGGCTCGACTGCATGCTGTCAGCCGAGGCGCAGGATCGTCTCCTCGATTTCTCCCCGCGACCGGGCGCGAAATCGCGGTTGACGCGGGTAGCCGCGCGAACGGGTCGGCGCGGGAGAAGGCGACGTCCCGGGATGAATACGGGCGACGGACGAGACGAGCGTCGAGATCTCCCCGGCGATCCGCTCGCGCGCCTGGAACGCTGCGACCACGGCCTCGGCGGCCGCGTTCAGGGTTGCCGCCGCGACCTCGCCTTCCCGCTCCAGGCCCTTGACCAGCTCGGCGAGATGCTCGGCGGTGAAGTGCTGCGCTTGCTCATGCGCGTCACGAACGGCTGCGCGCCCACCCGCGACCCCTTCTCAGCCACGGCTGTTCGGCCTCGGCTCGGGCGCGGGCGAGTGCGTCCTCGGCTTGCCGTCGCTCTCGACGCTCCGCCGGCGCCGCCCGGAGCTCGCGCGGCTGGGGATCGTATTCGTCGAGAACGGCTCGGGCTCGTTCTACGCGGTCGCTGACAACTCCCGACTACTGCCTACCAATTCCCCACCAAAATGAGCGTGTCACGCGACGAGCGCGGCCGCTGGAAGAAGCGGCGGACCGCCTTCGGGCTGCGCGGCCATCCCTAAAGCGCCGGCGCCCGCCGTCGACCAGGCACGACCAGGCACAAACCGGCGCCCGAGCTCACGCTCGAGGAGCAGGGGCGCGGCGCGATGGATGAGCCGGCGGCGATCAGTACACGGTGACTCCGTAGGCGTTGGCGGCTTCGCGGACCGGCTGGAAGAAGGTGGTGCCACCGGACTTGCAGTCTCCGCTGCCTCCGGAGGTGAGTCCTAGCGCCCTCGTCCCGTCATAGAGCGGGCCGCCGGAGTCGCCCGGCTCTGCACACACGTTGGTTTGAATCAAGCCACTCACAACACCATGAAGACGACCGGTGTAACGGACCGAGACGTTCAGGGCGGTGACTGTGCCTGCGTGCGTACCGGTGGTGGACCCGTCGCGCACGACCGACTCGCCGACGAAGGCGTCCGCCGTGGTGAACCCACCTGGGTGGGACAGCGAGGTGTTTTGGTAGCGGACCAGCGCGTAGTCATTGCCCGGGAAGCTGTAGTTGACAGTCGGGCCGATCAGTGTGGTCTGCCCCGAGTTGGTGTACCAGGTGTTGACAAGCTTCCCGCAGTGCCCGGCGGACAGGAAATAGCAGGTGCTTCCACTGACCACGTTGAAGCCGAGCGAGCAGCGGTACCCGCCGCCGTAGATGGCATCGCCGCCCGACAGCAGCGGCCGGAACGCACCGAGCACGTGCTTGATCCGGATGGCCCCGGCATTGGCGCCGGCGCTCTCCTTGATGGTGGCCACCTCCGCGGCCGAGACGGTGCTGTCAGCGGTCACCACCACTCGGTCGGAGGCGCCGTCCACGTACCACGCGATGCCTCGGACCCCTGACTGCTCGACCGCGTGGCGGGCCGCGGAAAGCTGGCCTTTGCTGACGTGGCGTGTGGCCGCGGGGGCGGCGGGGGACATGATCCACACCCAAATCGCTGCCAGGGCGATGGCGACGGCGAGCAACTGGGCGGCTCTCGTCGCAGGACGTCGCGCTGGAAGGGGGTTCATAACCACGGGTCCTCCTCTCCTAGTCACAGTGGCTTCCTGAAGGGGTTCCGAACCTGACGAGAGCGTGTGCGCTGGCTAAGCCAGACAGCCCAGGCTTCGGACCTCTGCGCCTGGCTCGGGCTCGATAATCGGCCGCAGCAACGATGTTCTGCCTCCGCGATCGCAAGTCGCGGGCCCCCTTCGTTGCTGGAAGAGTGGTACTACGACCAGTCGCAATTGTCAACCAGTAGAGACGCGATTAACGCATGGAAGGCTCGACCCCGCGCACACTCCCGCACACTCAGCGCGCGCGCGCGAGGGCCAAACGGCTCAACCAAGCCGTTTCTGCGCCCGAACACGCCCGAACGGCCAGGAGGAATTCGCTCAGACGCGGCAGGAGTTCCGCCAGGGCGACGCGCGCAGGCCGCTAAGCCGCGCCTGACCGATGCAGGCGCACGAGCAGCGCGTCGCGTGGCTGCGAACACTCACTCCCGAGCAAACGCGCGCACTTCCACGAGCAGCCGCAGTATTTGAAGTTGTTTCGCGCGCACTTCCACGAGCAGCCGCAGTATTTGAAGTTGTCCGAGGAGGGGCCGTGGCGCGAGAGAGAGAGCCCGGCCGCTCCCACTCGCGCCGGTGCCTGCTCGAGTGTCGCTCGATCTCGCCCGCGCGTGCCGAGGAAACGAAGCTTCACGCGCGCCAGCGGACGACGAACCGCTCGCGCTCCTCGACCACCTCGGTGCCGAACTTCCGGCACGTATCCCGGAAGCGGCGCCCGATCCACGCCAACTCCTCGCCGCGCGCGAGCCGGGTGTGGCAGAACTCGAGCTTCAGTGGTACTGCTTCGAGGCTCGCCGGGCCAGCTCGGTCGAGCTCGACGAGAAAAAGCAGACCGAGGTCGTTGCGGAGCCTCGGATCGACCGCGTAGTCGTCGAGGAAATCGCCGAGGTCGTAGAGCACGCCTTGCTCGACCGCGTGGAAGACGTGCGCCGAGTGGCCGGCGACGAGCGCTGCTCCCGCGGCGCGGAGCGCGCGGGCGGAGCGGCGAAGCGTAGAGGTCGGCTCCGTCACCATGTTCGGCCCCCAGTGTGGCGTCACCAACACGGCGTCCGCTTCGGCAGCGTCGATCGCCACCGGCAGCCAGTCCAGTCCGTGCTCGAGGTCAGCGTAGGCGACCCCGGGCGTCTCCACGCCGGCGGAGTACTCGGCCGGATGATCGCTGCAGCCGAGCACCGCGAGCCGCAAACCGCCTGCCTCGAGTACTGCCGGCGCGCGCGCCCGCTCGCGGTTGGAGCCGGCGCCGACCCAGGCGATCCCCGCCGCCCGGAGATGCTCGAAGGTGTCGAGCAGGGCATCGGGGCCAAAGTCGAGTGCGTGATTGTTGGCCAGCGTCACGCATTCGACTCCCAGCCGGACGAGGACGTCGATTGCCGCCGGTGGAGCGCGGAAGAAGAACGGCTTCCGCGCGGCCGACCACCGCTCGCCCCGGTTGGAGATGCAGCACTCGAGGTTGAGCACGAAGAGGTCCGCCTCCCTCGCCACCTCGACCACCTCGTCTGCGACCAGCGCTTCGGGACCTGCTTCGGTGATCGCCCGCGAGACCTCCCGACCCAGCATCGTGTCTCCGGCGAGAGCGAGCTTCATTTCTCATTCAGGCTGCCGAATCGCGCCTGCGATGTCTCCGGAGGAAAATGTGATCGGCCTCTATCAGGAACCTGCTTAGTGAGAGACGCTCTGCTCGCCCTCCAGACGCGCTACTCCCGCGACCGCGTGGAGTCGAGCTTCGGAAGATCGGGCGTGCCTACGACAAAGGGCCGCCTGCGGGGCGGCCCTTCGCCGGTTAACGGTTACTGAGAAACCGACTACTTCTGCTTTGCATGCGCGGCAACGCACTTGGCAAAGGCGTTCGGTCGTGTGCCGTACTTCTGTCGGAAGTCGGCCGGATTCGAGCTGCGCATCGCCCTACACGTCTTCGCCGCGTTCACGAGCGAGCGCCGAAGCTGAGTCGTGCTGGCTTGCAGTTTCTTCACGACGCAGTTGCCGAAGGCGTTGCTGAGGTCAGGATTTGTTCCGTAGAACTGCTGGAACGTCTGCCCGTTGTGCGTCGCGGCGAAGTTTGGGTCGTTTAGCTCGGACAGACACGCCGATGCGCCGGCAACGATGCTCGCGGACTGGGCGCGAGCGACGAGCGAGACACACTTGCCGAAGGCGTTGCTGTGGTTGGCGTTCGTCCCGAACGACTGCGCGAAGACCGCGCGAGTCATGCTCGTGCGCAGTGCAGAACAGGCCTGGGCCGGGTTCAGCCCCGACTGCTCGACCGTCGACGAACTACGAGCCTTGCGGGAGACGCAATTGCCGAACGCATTCCTCCCGTTCGGGCCGCTGCCGTAAAACTGGGCGAACGTCTTGCCGCCGTGCGCCGAGGCGAAGTTCGGATCCGCCCGCTCTGCCCGACAAAGCGCGTTCGCGCTGCTTGCATTTTGCAGCTCGAGTTGCGCCATTTTCGCCACGCACTTGCCGAAGGCATTCGACGTCCCGGCGGCTCCAAAGGCCTGGTTGAAGGCCGCAATCCCCATCTTCGCGCGGAGCGCGGCACAGTCCTTGGCGGCGGCCTGCGTGGGTGTCGGGGTCGCGAGCCCGGCTACGGGCGCTAGCGTGAGCGTCGCGAAAGCCAAGGCGATTACTTTTCGCATATCGAAACCCCTTTCCAAACTGCTTGTCCGCCTGAGAAGACGCTATTAGCTCAGCTTTCTTGTCCCTTGCTCACGCAGGTCACGCGGTGGTCACGGCTCGGAGTCGAGAAGGGTCAGCACCTCGCTGAGCGACGCGAGCTCCGGGCCGGTCCAGTGGTGCGGTGGATTCGTGTCGCCAGGGCGGAGGAGGATGGCGTCCATTCCGATCGCCCGCGCTCCTTCCAACTCGTCGTCGGCGCCGTCGCCGACGTAGAAGCACTGGTTCGGTTCAATCCCGAGGCGCCTGATGGCGAGGTCGAAGATGCGCCGGTCAGGCTTCATAAGCCCCTCTTCGCACGAGAACACCTGCACGTCGATCAGGCCGGCGAGCGACGAGTTATGCCACAGAGGAGGCACCTCGGAGCTGGTATTGCTGACGACCGCGGTGCCGATGCCGAGCGAGCGGAGGCGAGCGAGCGTCGATGCTGCATCACGAGCAATGAGAGGTCGCGCTGATCGTCTGGAACCACCAGGGTGACCACGGCGCCGGAACGCACAAGAGCAAGCACCTTGTCTGCTTCCCGGGCCGGCTTCGATGCAAGGATCTGCCTGCCGTCGAGGAGGAGGGAACGATGAGGACCTTTGGGGTTGCACTACTGCTATCGGCCGTACTCGCGGTGGCAGCGGTCGCTTTTGGCTTGGCTGCCGCACCCGCTTTCGCGCACCGGAGTGGGTGTCACCGATGGCACACCTGCCCGAGCGATCATGCGACCTATCGGTGGCGCGATCCGCGGACCGGAATTCGCTGGCTGTGCGTCGAGCCCACGGCTGACGAGCGGAATGCGACGTTTCGCAAGCGGATCGTGTGGCGCGGATACATCTATTGGTGCAAACGTTAGGAAAGGGCGCTGGGCCGTAGCGCTGCCGCACTTCCGGCATCCGAGCGGGCATGCGCAACTCTCGCACATGCCGGGTCAGTTTCGATAACGAACGACTCGGGAGGAACAGATTGCCCGCCCTGCCCGCGACGGCCCGTTGGTGAGTGTGCTGTCACTCGACGTTCTGACCTTTTAATCCACCCTACTCGGGGAGACAGGGGCGACTCTGCCCCTAAGTCTCCGGTGGGCATGCCGCAGGATCGACCGCGTTCTCACGCGAGAAGGCGAGGCCGATGTCATCAACGCCCATCTGGCCAGCCGGAGCGGTTAGTACGACGATCACGCCCGTCTCTAAGTGCTCAACCACGTCCGGGTACAACATCGTGCTCACAATCAGGACGCGGACAGGCTCGTCGGTCCTGTTCTCGACGCTATGGGCGCCGCCCTTTCCAGCCGGGCACGCCACAACCGCACCGACGGGCAGCGTCTGCGAACCATCCGCCGTTCGGAGGGTGGGGCGTCCTGCGAGAACGATGATGAGTTGCTCGTTGGCGTGATGAACATGGAGCGGCGAAACTTGCCCGCCCGGCGCGATCTCGTACAGTGACGCGTCCAGGCGTTCGGCGCCAGCCTGTGCCCCGATCGACCGGTCACTCCGACTTCAAGACGACGCAGGGCACATCGATCTCGCTGGCGTGAGGTTCCGCGCCGAGGCGCAGGCGCTCGAGGATCGCGTGTTTGGGCAGAAGTCCGGGCAGAAGTAGCGGCCGCGTCGCCACACTCGACAACGGAGAGCCCCGCCACGGCGGGGCTTTTCGCTGCAAATGGGCTGATCTAGCGGCGGGGGTGGGATTCGAACCCACGGGCGCCCGTTCGGGCGCCAACGGTTTTCAAGACCGCCCCGTTCGACCGCTCCGGCACCCCGCCGAACTCGTGCAATTGTCGCAATGGTTTGCCGGCTCCGCCGTCGCTCAACCCAAGGCGACATGTGGAAGGAGGGGTTCACGGGGGAACCAGGGTTCCCCCGTGCGAAAGACCGCCGCGTTCGACCGCTCCGGCACCCCGCCTATGCGAGGTCATTGTCGCAGCGCTATCCGGCAGTGGCAGGAGAGCATCGCTCGTGGCGAAACAAGAGTGCGATGGCTCGAGAGGACCAGCAGCTCGACGCTGTCTGGCAGGCGCTCAGTGAGCGCGAGCGCCGCGGCGACGCGGTCGCGCGGCAGCGGATGGCCGAGCTCGAGGAGCGGAGTGCCCGCGTCAGCGCGCTCTGGGAGGATCTCTCGGAGCGCTCCGAGCTGCTGGGGGCGCGCGAGACGGCGGTCGGAGAGCGGGAAGCTCGCGTTGCCGAGGCCGAAGACGCGCTTGCTCGGCGCGAGCGCGCCGTGACAGAGGCGGAGCGGCGGGTCGAGGCTCGAGAGCGCCGTCTGGCCGAGCTCGAGCAGCGCGAGTCGAAGCTCGATGCCCTCGCCGTCGAGCTCGAGGAACGCGGGCGCTGGGTCGCGAGCGCCGAGGCGGTGCTGGAGGAGCGCGAGCGAGCTGTGGCGAAGCGAGAGTCCGAGTGGCCGCGGGTTGAAGCAGAGCTGCGCGAGCGCGAACGCTCGGTCGCCGAGCTGGCGCCGGCGCTGGCCCAGCGGGAAGCCAGGGTCGCAGAGGTGGAGCGGCGGCTGGCCGAGCTCGAACGTTCGGCCAGGAAGGCCGTCGACGAGGCACAGGAGAGGTTCAGGCAAGCAGCGAAGCGAGAGGAGGAAACCGTCCGGCGCGAGGCCGAGCTCGAGCCGCGCGAGAGGCGGATCGCGGCGCTGGAGCCCACCCTCGACTCGCGCGCCGGCCGGTTGGCGGCTGCGGAGACGCGGGTGGCGAACGAGCGGCGCGCGCTCGCGGAGCGCGAACGCGAGGTTGAAGAGGCAGCACGGCGGCTATCGGGGCTGGAGGCGCGCGAGGCGAAGCTGTCGGATCTCGCGGCCGAGCTCGCCGAGCGCGGCGAGACCCTCATGACGGCGCACGCCGCTCTGAATGACCGCGAGCGCGCGCTGACCGAAAACGAGCGCACCGTCGAGCGGCGCTGGACGGCCCTCGACGAGCGCGCACGGGAGCTCGAGCGCCACGAGGAGCGCCTATCGACCCGCGAGCGAATGCTCGAGACCGCGGAGGAGGGAGTTCGCCGCCTGCGCTCGGACCTCACCTCGGCGTCCGAGCCCGAGCCGGAAGCTACGGAAGCGGCTTGAGCTCGGCGGGCGCGCCGTAGTCGCGAAGGGCCGCCGGCACCTCGACGGAGCCGTCGTCCCGCTGGAAGTTCTCGAGCACCGCGAGCAGCCAACGGTCGGTTGCGGCGGTGCCGTTAAGCGTGTGCACGGTCTCGGTTCCGCCGTTCGAGCGGAAGCGGATCCGGAGCCGCCGGGCCTGATAGTCGGTGGTGTTCGAGGTCGACGTGATCTCGCGATAACGCCCCTGGCTGGGGAACCACGCCTCGATGTCGTACTTGCGCGCGGCGGAGGCGCCGAGGTCGCCGGCGGCCGTGTCGGTCACGCGGTAGGGGAGGCCGAGCTGCTGTACGAGCTCCTCTTCGATCACGAGCAGCCGCTCATGCTCGTCCCAGGACGCCTCGGGTCGGGTGAAAACGAACATCTCGACCTTGTCGAACTCGTGCACGCGGAACATCCCGCGCGTGTCGCGTCCGTGCGCGCCCGCTTCGCGCCTGAAACACGTCGACCACCCCGCATAGCGCAGCGGCAGCGTCTCGCCGTCGAGGATCTCGCCCATGTGCAGAGCCGCGAGCGGTACCTCTGACGTGCCGACGAGGAAGAGCCCGTCGCTTTCGATCTCGTAGATGTTCGACTTTTCGGTCGGAAAGAAGCCGGTTCCGTACATCGCCTCCTCGCGCACGAGCACCGGCGGCCGCACCGGGACGAATCCCTCGCGCAGCGTGCGCTCGAGCGCGTAGCGGAAGATCGCCAGCTCGACGAGCGCGGCTTCTCCGATGATGTAGCCGAAGCGCGTGCCGGAGATGCGCGCTGCGCGGTCCATGTCGAAACGCCCGAGCTCGAGATGGTCGCGTGGCTGCTCGATCTGCGGGGGCTCGCCCACGCGCTTGATCTCGGCCGCGTCCTCCTCCCGGTCCCCGTCCGGAACGTCGGGGTGAGGAGGGTTTGGGACGACCGTCAGCAGCTCGTTGCGCCGGGCTTCGGCCTGCGCGAGCTCCTCCTCCGCCGCGCGCAGGTCGTCCTTGATCCGCTTCAGCTCCTCGATCTGCTCGGGCGTCGGCTTGCCCTGGACCTTCTGTCGCGAGCGGAGGTCGTCGACGCGCGGCACGAGCTCACGCCATTGCTCGTCCGCTTTCAGCAGCTCGTCGAAGGCGTCGGCGGCTCCCTTTCGCGCGAGGGCGGCCCGAAAACCGTCGGGATCGGTGCGCGCCGCGCGAAGGTCGATCAAGTCTTGGTCGTCAGAAACGCGACGAGGTCTGCCAGCTGCTTCTGGTTCAAGGACTGCCCGTAGTTCTTGGGCATGATGTCCTGGAAGCCCTTCTCGACGTACGCGCTCGGGTTCACGATCGACTCATGCACGAACTCGTCGAGCGAGCCCTGGTTTGCCTTCTGCGCCAGCTCCGGGAGCTTGTCGAGGTCGGGGCCCTGCGTTCCGGAGGCGCCGGCAGGCTTGTACGTGTGACAGCCGCCGCAGCCGTTGGCGGCGAAGGCCTGCTTTCCGGCGGCGGCGTTGCCCTTTACGGTCGCCGCGGTGGTGGTCGGCAGCGGCCCTTCGACGGGGCCGGTCGGCGTCACGACCTTCCCGCCGCCGCAGCCCGCGAGGACCAGCGCGCCGAGCACAAGCAAGAGCGCGGGCCGTCGCATGGTCGGCGAGTCTACTCGACGGTGCTGCGGCTCCAGGCGAACACGGTCGCGGCCCCGAGCGCGCCGAAGCGGGCGATGTCATAGGCGCTGTCGTTCACGAGCAGCGAGACCGCAAGAGCCACCGTGAAGGCGAGCAGGACAGCCGAACGCGGACGCTGTGCGGCGGCGAAAGCGACGGCAGCCAGTGACGCCAGGAAGATGACGATCTTGGTCGCCGTGTCGGTGACCCCCGCGTAAGACAGGTGGATGCGGCGCCCGAGATCGCCGACGAGCTCTCCCGGTCCGTCCCCGACCGCCCGCGTGACGTGGTTCGAGCCGCCTGTCGCGGCGTCGGCGCCCACGAAGGCGAAGCAGACGGCGATCGCGGCCGCGGCGGCCACGGCGACCCGTCGCCAAGTCAGCTGCGCGCGCAGGAGCAGCAGCGCCAGCGCGGCGAAGCCGGCGGCATAGACGACGATGCCGCCGCCGTCGGCGCCCGTCTTGCTCCATCCGACGAGAGCGAGCGAAAGCAATGCCACGAGCGGCAGCAGCCGCGGGGCGAGCAGCGCGCCGGCGGCCAGGGCCGCCGGCAGGAGCAGGGTCTCGACCTGGTTCGTGATCCCGTAGAAGCGGCCCCCGCCGTCCGGATGGGGCCCGATCGCGGCGAGCGAGATGGTCTCCGGTGAGACCGCGAGCGCGACGCCGTAGATCGCGAGTAGCGCTGCCAGCCCCAGCGCGAGCCGGACCGGCGTCGGCGCGAGGTACGCGATTCCGAGCGCGAGGACGAGCCCAACGCCGCCGACCGTCGTCACCGTCGGCCACGCCCGGTCGATCGCGACAGCGGAGGCGATCATCGTGGCGACCAGGATGGACGGAATCGAAAGCAGGGCCGCGCGGCCGAAGAAGCGCGATCGCCGAAGACGCGCGATGACGGCGAGGCCGAGTGCGATTGCGATGAGGGTGCGGTCGGCCGGCTGCCTCGAGTCGTGAACGTTCGCCAGCCGGCGGTCGAGCTCGCGCAGCTCGCGAACCGCGTCCCTGCTCGGCCGCGCCTCGATCACGGGATCCTTCCCCTCCTGCAGCGCCTGCACCGTGGGCGCGATGTCCGCGATCGAGGTCAGCCCGCGGAGGCGCGTGTGGTCGGAGACTAGGATCTGGCCGCGAGCGTAGCCCGGTCCGACGATCGCAATCCGGTAGCGCGTGACGTTGTGGTGTTTTCCCGAGGGAGGCAACGTCACGAAGATCGCGATCTCACCCAGCGGCCCACCGAGCCGGATCTTCGGTTTGCCGCTCGGCTTGCCGCCAAGAAGTGCGTTCTCGACCTTTCCGCGGACGAGAGAGGCGAGGGCGCTCTCGCGCGAAACCCGTGAGCCCGCGCCGGGGACCATCAACCCGACCGCGCCAAGCTCTACGGGCCTGTCGAGCCGCGGCGCGACGACGACCGAGACCGTGACGGGGCGACGTGCCGCGAGCGAGGTCGCCGCAAACGTCAGCGCCCCGAGGGCGGCGGCTAAACTCGCTACAACCACTCGGGTCTTCAAGGAGAGCGATTCTCGTATGAAACGCAAGGCTTTCGGTCGCGACAGAGGACTGTCGGCGCGCATCTTCGTGAGCGCTTCGCTGCTCGGACTGCTCTACGTCGTCTTCGCCGTCGTCCTGTTCGAGTTCCTCAGCGTCGGGCTCGTCCCGATGATCCTGATCGTTCTCGGGCTCGCGCTATTCCAGTACTACACCTCGGACAAGCTGGCGCTGAAGGCGGCCGGCGCCAAGGTCGTCGAGCGCGACGAGGCGCCCGCACTCCACGACGTGATCGAGCGCCTCTGCGCCATGGCCGACCTGCCGAAGCCGCGGGTGGCGGTGATCGAGAGCGACGTGCCGAACGCCTTCGCGACCGGGCGAAGCCCGAAGCATTCCGCCGTCGCGGTCACCACGGGCCTCTGGAACCGCCTCGAGCCGCAGGAGATCGAGGGCGTGCTGGCGCACGAGCTGTCGCACATCGGCAACCGGGACGTGCTGATCATGACCGTGTCCAGCTTCTTCGCGATGCTCGCCGGCGTCCTCACTCGATGGATGTTCTGGACCGGGATGTTCAGCGGAGGGAACCGCGACAGCAACAACTCGGTTCCCGTCTGGCTGATTGTCCTGATCGTCTCGGTGGTGACCTACTTCCTGAGCCAGATCCTGATCCTCGCGATCTCGCGCTACCGCGAGTTCGCGGCCGACCGCGGCTCTGCTCTTCTGACCGGGGCGCCCGAGCATCTGATGAGCGCGCTGCAGAAGATCTCCAGCGAGATGTTCCGGATCCCGTCGCGCGACTTGCGCGAGGTCGAGGCGATGAACGCGTTCTTCATCATTCCGACGAGCGTCAAGGAGCGCGCGACAACGCTGTTCATGACGCACCCGCCGCTCGAGCAGCGGCTCGCCCGGCTGGCCGAGATCGCCCGCGAGATGGGCCGCCCGGTCGCGGCGTAGTGGTCACTCCGGTCGCGGTGCCGAGTCTCTGGCGCGCGAAAAGCGGGGCAGGCGAGGACGCAGGGAGCGTTCGTATCTGAGCGATACGGACGCGACCGAGGACGAAGCATGACGCTGCTTTGCAGCCGCTCAGAGGCCGGCGACCGGGGCCGGAGGAGCCACTAACGCTTGGGTCTCACCGACGTTCTCTTCGGTCGCAAAAAGCTGAAAGAGGCGGCGCGCGAGCGCCTGTTCGCGATCTCGACGGCGCGCGTGACCCTGGAGGCGGAGCTGGCCCTGAAGCCCGCCGAATCGGCCGCCGTCGTGTTCAAACCGCTGTCGGCGGGTGAGTTCGTCCGCGCCGAGAACGAGCTCCAGGCCCTGCTCGACGCCGTCGCGCAGGAGTCGGGATCGCGCCTCGAGCGCCGCTCGGACGACTTCGGCTACGAGTGGCTCGTCGTCCACGACAAGGACTTCGAGGACCTGGTGACGACGATCCACCTCGTCGCGGCCGAGCTCGAGGCGCGGGGCTTCGGCCCGCAGCTCCT
>JBKPFU010000157.1:0-8224 GCA_046728975.1 Actinomycetota bacterium
CGAGCAACCAATTTCCACACCTGCGTCGTCAGTCCGGCTGGATCTGCACCTTGAAGGCGCGGCCGGAACCCGCCAGCGCGAGCGCCTCTGGAAACCGGTCGATCGGGAAGCGGTCGGAAAGAAGCGGGCCCACGTCGACCGCGCCGCTCCGGAGCAGGGCCAGCGCGTCCTCGAAGGTGAAGCGCAGCGCGAACGAGCCGTAGATCGTCAGATCCTTGCGATAGATGTCGTACGGGCTGATCCGCACCCGGGCGTCGATCGGGTTGACGCCGAAGAAGAGCAGCTTCCCGTTGGCGCGGACGTGGCTGAACATGTGCTCGACGACCGCCGGCACGCCGGTGCAGTCGATGACGACGTCGAATCCGAGAGGCGCAGTGGCGCGAATGGTCTCGTCGGCACCGGACCCGCCGGCGACGGCCGCGTCGGCTCCAAGCTCGGCGGCGAGCGGAAGCCTCTCCTCGTTCAGATCGACGACCACGACATCGCTCGCCCCACCATGGCGCACGAGCTGGAGCATCAGGAGGCCGATGGGACCGGCGCCGTAGATCAGCGCATTGGCGGCGGGCGGGAGCTCCAGCCGCTTGAGGCCGTAGACGACGCAGGAGATCGGTTCGATGAACGCAGCGACCTCGTACTCCATGTCTCCAACGGGGTAGACGTTGCTCGCCGGCGCGACCACGTAGTCGGCGAAGCCGCCGTCCCGAGTGACGCCGATAGCGCTCCAGCGTAGGCAGTGGTTGACCTGGCCGCGCTTGCAGTAGAAGCAAGAGCCGCAAAACAGGTTGGGGTCCACGGCCACGCGGTCTCCGGCGCGAATGTCCTCCTCGACGTCCGCGCCGACTGCGACCACGTCCCCCGCGAGCTCGTGGCCGCCGATCACCGGCAGCGGTCCGCCGAGCTCTCCGTCGAAGATGTGCTGATCGGTCCCGCAGATTCCGCAAGCCCGGACCTGAATCAAGATCTCGTTCGGGCCGGGCTCGGGCGCTGGCGCCTCGCGCACGACGACCTCGCGCGGGGCCTGGTAGTACGCGGCCTTCACTTCACCGCTCCGAACGTGAGCCCGCGGACGAGCGACCGCTGCGCCAACCAGCCGGCGAGAATCACCGGCGCGATCGCGAGCGTCGAGGCTGCGGACATCCTCGCCCAGAAGAGGCCTTCGCTCGTCTGGAAGCTGGAGATGAAAACGGGCAGCGTGCCCGAGTGAGCGCTCGTCAAGTTCACCGCAAGCAGGAATTCGTTCCAGGCGAAGATCAGCGAGAGGAGGATGGTCGCCGCGAGACCGGGGGCGGTCAGCGGCAGGACGACGCGCGTCATGATGCGTATGAACCCGGCCCCGTCGACGAGGGCCGCGTCGACGATGTCCCGTGGCAGGTCGGCGAAGAACGAGCGCATCATCCAGATCACGAGCGGCAGGTTGAACGCCGCGTAGAGCAGGATCATCCCGAGGCGGGTGTCGAAAAGGCCGACCCGCTTGTAGATGACGAGCAGCGGGATCAACGCGCCGACGAGGGGAAGCATCTTCGTCGACAGAACCCACGAAAGCACGGCGCGACTCCGTTTGGAGGGATGAAAAGCGAGGCTGTATGCGGCCGGGAGCCCAAACGCCAGCGCAACGAGAGTCGAACCGCCCGCTATCAGCAGGGTGTTCTCGAAATAGGTGCGGTAGTCCGAGCTGAACACGGTCCGGTAGTTCTCGAGGGTGGCGTCGAACAGAAAGATCGGCGGGATTGCGGCGGCGTCCGTCTCGGTTTTGAACCCCGTCAAGACGGTCCACAGAACCGGGAAGAAGACGAGGAGCGCGACGGCGTAGGTGAGCAGGTCGAGGGCGACCGCGGCAGGTCGGCCCCGAGCCCGACGCCGGAGCACAGCGATCACGCCGTCAGCTCCCGCCTGAACGTGCGCATCAGCAACCGGAGCAGAAGCGCGGCGATGATCGAGCCCAGGATGATCGCCAGCACGCCGAGCGCCGAAGCGGTGCCGACGTCGTTGGCTTCCGCGATCGTCTGGTAGACGTAGTACGGAAGGGTCGTCGTCTCCGTTCCAGGCCCACCCTGCGTGGCGACGTAGATCTCGCCGAAGAGCTGGAGGATGTAAATCGTTCCCAGCAGGACGGCCAGCTCGAAGTACGGGGCCAGCAGCGGGATGCTGATTCGCCGGAACTCGGTGAAGGGACCGGCGCCGTCGACTCTGGCCGCCTCACGAATTTCCTCCGGGATGCCCTGCAGCCCGGCGAGCAGGATCAGCATCATGAACGGCGCCCACTGCCAGACCGCCATCGCGATGATCGACAGCTTTGGGTGCACGGCGAGCCAGTCGATCCGTTCGAAGCCGACCGAGGTCCAAACCCAGTTGACGAGCCCGAAGATCGGGTTCAGGAAGATGTTCTTCTGGACGACCGCGTTCACGGTCGGCATCACGAAGAAGGGCGCGATCATCAGCGCGCGCGTCACCCCGCGAAGGGGAAAGGCGCGGTTGAGCAGAACCGCGAAGGCCAGGCCGAGGAGGAGCGAGCCCGCGAGGATCGCGGCAGTGATCTCGAGCGAGTTCACGACCGCGTCGCGAAAGATTGGATCCTCCGTCAGCGTGTAGCGGAAGTTGTCGAGGCCGACCCATGGGTGCCCGAGCTCAGGCGAGGTGAGGATCCAGTTGTGGAGGCTGTACCAGACGGTGAGCACGAACGGCGCCTGCGTCATCACCGCCAGGAACAAGAGCGCCGGCACCAGCAGCGCGAAGCTCGTCAGGCGCCGCGAGCGCTGGAACGTGAAGCGGCGCCCGGCAGCCCTGGCTGCCGTCGGCGCCGCGGCTGTGGAGCCTGAGCTCATCGCGAGGAGTGAATCACGGCTCCCCCTTTGGCTCGGATGAGGGCGGACTCGCTTCCGCCCTCATCCTGCCTTCCAGCGGGAGGACGGTTACCTCAAATATCCCGCCTGCTGCATGATTCGCCTGACTTGCCGCTGGGACCGTGAAAGGGCCGAATCGGTACTCGTCTTACCGGCCACCGCCCCGGCGAGGTTCTGGGTCACGAGAGTCCCGATCCGCTGAAACTCCGGAATGCCGACGAACTGCACCCCGACATAGGGAACCTTCTTCAGCGTCGAGCGGGTCGGGTCGGCGGTCAGCATCGAGTTCAAGACGATCCCGGCGAAGGCGCCCGCGGCCCTCTTGTATTTGGGATTCCGGTAGGTCGAGATTCGCGTGCCGGGCGGCACCGACTTCCAGCCGTTCTTCCCCGCGACGAGCCTGATGTAGCCCTTGCTGGTCGCCCAGGTCAGGAACTTGAAGGCCGCGTCCTTCTTCTTGCTGGACGCCTCCATCGTCAGCGACCACGCCCACAGCCAATGCGAGCCGCGAGGAGTCACAGCCGTCGGGGCATACGCAAAGCCGATGTCAGATGCCACCTTGGACGTCTTCGGGTTTGTCAGCAGACCGGCGGCGACCGTCGCGTCGACCCACATCGCGGCGTTCCCGCGGCCCATGATCGTCGCGCACTCGGTGAAGCCGCTGCTCGTAGCTCCAGGCTCACCGTATTGGCGGACGAGATCGACGTAGAACTTGACCGCTTTCTTCGTCTCGGGCGCAGTCAGCTGCGGCTCCCACTTCATGTCGAACCAACGGCCCCCGAAGGTGTTGATCACCGTCGTGAGCGGCGCGCCGAACTCACCCCATCCCGGCAGGGCGCGAAGACAGATGCCGTAGCGGTTTGCCGAAGGCTTGTGCAGCTTCGCCGCGAACGACCTGATCTGGTTCCAGGTCGGGTGCTTCGGCATCTTGAGCCCCGCCGCGGCAAAGAGCTTCTTGTTGTAGTACGTCATGGAGCTCTCGCCGTAGAACGGCAGTGCGTATAGGTTCTTCTTGTACGAAAGCCCCAGGCGCACCTTGGGGATCACGTCCTTGAGGTCGTAGGACCTCGCGGCGGCCGGCTTCATGCGTGTGAAGTACCGTTGCAGGTTCACGATCCACTTGTTCTTGGCCCAGATCGGCACCTCGTAGGTCCCGACAGTCACGATGTCGAACTGGCCGCCGCCGGTCGCGACGTCGGCGGTGACCTTCTGGCGGAGCGTGTTCTCCGGCAGCACCACGAACTTCACCTTGATGCCGTACTTCCTCGTGAAGTGCGAGCTGAGCGACTTCATCACGATCATGTCGTTGTTGTTCACCGTCGCGATCGTGATGGTCGGCTGGGCTGCCTGCGCCGTCGATCTGCCGCTTCCTCCGACGAACACGGCCAGCCCGCAAAGGAGGGCGCCACTCGCGACGACCGCCAAACGGGGCAGATGCATGCTCACTCCCTTCGTCGGGTGGTGACTTCCGCCATCCGGCGCCTCAAAAATGAGGTATCGCTAACGTCTGAATTGTGGTATCCATAACACCGTCGACATCGCGTGTCAAGGTGGTAAAAATCCACTTTCTTCGACTCATTTCTATGGTATTTATCGTAAAGTCTGTAACTGAAATAACATGGCGATGAGGGTGACGATCAACGACGTTGCGAGTGACGCGGGCGTTTCCGCCATGACGGTTTCGCGCGTCATCAACGACAGCCCCCGTGTCAGCGTCGACACGCGCAAGCGCGTTCAGGCCTCGATCACCAAGCTCGGCTATGTCCCCAACCGCCTCGCACGCGGGCTCATCCGCCGCAAGACGGGCGCCTTCGGGGTGATCGTCCCGGACGTCGCGAACCCGTTCTTCACCCTCGTCGTCCGCGGCGTCGAGGAGGTCGCCTGGCGTGCCGGATACCACGTCATGCTCTGCGACACGCAGGGGAACCTCGAGCGCGAGCGCGGCTATCTCGAGGACATGCTCGCGTTTCAGGTCGACGGCGTCCTGATCGCGCCTGTCGGCGACCGCTCCCGCCCGCAGCTACGGCTCCTGACGCGGAACAACGTGCCCTTCGTCCTGATCGACCGTGCAATCACGGGCTTCGACGGCGACCTCGTCCGCGGCGACAGCGTCGCCGGCGCGCGCCAGCTCGTCGAGCACCTGATCGGGCTCGGCCACCGGCGCATCGGCATGGTCACGGAGACGAGTGAGGTCTCGACCGCGCGCGATCGGCTTCGCGGCTACCGGGAGGCGCTCGAAGGCGCGGGAATCGAGTTCGAAGCCGAACTCGTGGCCGAATCGAGCGCGATTGATCCCAACGCCGCCGCAGCGGCGACGCTCAAGCTGCTCATGCTGCCCGAGCCGCCGTCGGCGATCTTCGCGGTCAACAACATCGCAGTCGTCGGCGTCGTCGAGGCGGCGCGACAGCGCGGCCTCGAGATCCCCGGCGATCTCGCGCTCGTTTGCTTCGACGACATCGAGCATGTGTCGCGGCTCTACCCCTTCCTCACCGTGATGGCCCAGCCGGCCGAGACCTACGGCACGATCGCGACGCAGTTGCTTCTGGACCGTCTACACGGCCGCATCGGCGATCGCCGCCGAATCGTGGTGCTTCCGGCGGACTTCGTCGTCCGCCAGTCCTGCGGCGCCACTGCCCCCGAGCCCGCAGGGATCGAATGATCTACGGCGGGATCGAGGCCGGCGGGACGAAATGGGTCTGCGCCACCGGCACGGGACCCGACGATGTCCACGAATTCGTCACGTTCCCTACAACGGAACCAGCCGAGACGATCGCCCGTGCTGCTGAGTTCTTCTCCGCCAACGGCGATCTCGCCGCAGTCGGGATCGGCTCGTTCGGGCCCATAGACGTCCAGCGCATCTCACCCACGTGGGGCCGTATTACGACCACGCCGAAGCGCGGTTGGGCTGACACCGATGTCGTCGCGGCGCTTGGAGCCGCGCTCGACCTCCCCCTCGCCTTCGACACAGACGTCAACGCGGCTGCGCTCGGCGAGCATCGCTGGGGCGCAGCAGCTGGCCTCGAGACCTTCTGCTACATCACCGTCGGCACCGGCATCGGCGGCGGAGGGATGGCAAACGGGCAGCTCATGCACGGCCTTCTGCATCCGGAGTTCGGACACATGCGGATCCCGCACGATCGCTCGCGTGACCCTTTCGACGGGGTCTGCCCTTACCACGGCGACTGCTTCGAGGGCCTCGCCTCGGGCGACGCCATTCGCGCACGTTGGGGGCGCTCACCGGATGAGCTCGGCGAAGAGCGCGTCTGGTTGCTCGAGGCGGAGTACCTCGCACTCGGCCTCGTCAACGTCATTTACGCACTTTCGCCGCAGCGAATCGTCATCGGCGGAGGCGTCATGAAGGAGCCCTCGCTGCTGCCGCTCGTCCGCCGCCGCGTCCGCGAGCTTGTCGCCGGCTACCTCAGCGCGCCCGAGCTCGGGGACGCGATCGACGGCTACATCGTCCCTCCTGCCCTCGGTGACCGGGCAGGCGTGCTCGGAGCCCTCGAGCTTGCGCGGATGGCCGTCGACAGCCGTGGCAGCTGAGCACCGCTCGATGTGAGGCGGGAGTGCGCGTCGCGGCGCCGGCGTTGTCAGTACCAGCCTCCAACCTGCGAAGGAGCACCCGATGTACAAGACGTCCCGCCGCGAAACCCCCTTCGACCCTTCGATACCGCAGCGGCCCGGCTGGGAAGGCATGCAAGTCCATTGGCTCGCCGACCGAGACCACGGCCGGACGGAAACGACGGTCTTCAACGTGACCGAGTTTCCTCCCAACCGCTGGCACGAGCTCCATCGTCACCCCGGGGCGGAGGAGTACTTCTACGTCCTCGAGGGGTCCGGCCTGCACCTGACGGACGGCGAGCCGATCCGCCTGGTGGAAGGAGATCTCGTTTTCGTTCCCAGGAACGAATGGCACGGCTTCGCCAACGACACCGATGAGCCGGCGCTCGCGATCACGGTGCTGGGCGGCGTCGCTCACTACAGCGACGCCGGATACGAGGTCCATCCCGAGCAGCCGGCCGCACGGCCTACTAGTTCCGCACGCGGTAGCTGAGGCGCGCGAACTGCCGGTCCCGGGCGACGTCTACGAGCTCGAGCTGCGATGAGGTCAGCCGGCGAGGGAGGAGCGGAGCTCCGCGCCCGAGCGTCACGGGCGCGAGGCTGACGAGGATCTCGTCCAGCAGGTGCTGGTCGGCGAACTGCCCGACGAGGTCACCGCCGCCGACGAGCCAGATGTTCTTGTCCTCGCCCGCGGCTCGGGCCATCGCATCGTGCACCGGCGCGACGTCGCCCTGAACGAAGCGGATTTCTGCTCCCGGAATCGGAGGGAGCGTCCTGTGCGTGAACACCCACGACGGCGTGTCGCCGTAGTAGCCGCGCCACTTCCCGGGGTCGTCCAGCAGACGATCGTGCTCGAGGATCCATTCGTACGTCGTTGCCCCCATCGCCATCGCACCGACTTCGGCGAAGAAGGCTGCGAAGGAGTGCTCGCCGGCGTCGGTGCGGTCGACCTCGAAGAGCCAGTCGAGGGAGTTGTTCTCGTCGGCGATATACCCGTCGAGGGTCGTCGCCGTGAAGTACTGGGTCTTCCCCACCCGGCCACTCTGCCAGGCGCTCCGCATTTGGCCGACGGGAAACCTATTTCGCTACGTCTGCGGGCAGCGTCTCGAGTAGCTCGTTCAGGTGACGGGTTGGACGTGCGAGGCCAGCTCCCCGTCCAGCAGTGCGTGCACCGCGAAACCGGCCGGCTCGGCGGCGGAAACCTCGATCTCCTCGGCGTTGAAGTTGAGGCGACTCTGCGCGTACGTGCTGGGGACGGCAAGCACTGCTCGCCCGGCAAGCTCCGCCATCACCGTGCGGTGGGCGTGGCCGGCAATAACTCGTCGCACCTGCGGATGTCGCTTCAGAACGTCCCCGAGCGCGCGTCGGTCGGCGGCCGGCAGCCCCATCTCATCCCAGAGCGCGACTCCCGTGGCCAGCGGCGGATGGTGGAGCGCGACCAGCGTCACTCGATCCGGCACTTCGGCCAGGTCGGCGTCGAGCCAGCTAAGCCGGTCGGAATCCAGCTCGCCCCGATCCTCGCCCGGTCGCTGGCTGTCCAGGACCACCAGTCGCAGGGGCCCGAGGTCGACCGCGTACTGCACCGGCGTTCCCGTTGCGCCGGGCAAGTCGAAATGCCGCCGGAGCGTGTCGCGGTCGTCGTGGTTTCCCGGCAGGACATAGAAGGGCGCGCCGAGCTGTGCCAGCCACTCGTGCACGATCTCGTACTCGGCGTCGTCAGCATGGTCCGCCAAGTCGCCTGACATCAACACGGCGTCCGGCGCATCCGGCAAGCGTCGCACCGACTCGACCACCGCTGCGAGGCCCGCCACCGGGTCTCCATC
>JBKPFU010000158.1:0-8104 GCA_046728975.1 Actinomycetota bacterium
CCGACGAAGAATCTGTTCGCACTCGGCGACGGGGGGCTTGTCGCCGCCACCGACGAGGAGCTCGCCGAGCGCGTCCGCCTCCTGCGCTTCCACGGATCGCGCGACAAGAAAACGTTCGAGCTCGTCGGAACGAACTCTCGACTGGACGAACTACAGGCGGCGTTCCTGCGCGTTTTCCTCGGCGAGCTCGACGGCTGGACCCGCGCCCGGCGAGAGGCGGCGGCGCGCTACGCCGACCTTGGGCTCGCCGAGGTCTGCGAGCTGCCCGAGGACGACGGCACGCACGTCTACCACATGTACGTCGTGCGGACGCCCGAGCGCGACCGGCTGCGCGACGCCCTCACGGCGGCCGAGATCGGCCACGCATCCTACTACACGACCCCTCTCCATCTGCAGCCCGCCTTACGATTCCTCGGGTACGAGAAGGGCGCATTTCCGGAGACCGAGCGGGCGGGGCGAGAGAATCTCGCCCTCCCGATGTGGCCGTCGATCGACGAGGAGACTCAGTCGCGCGTGGTGTCGGTGATCCGCGAGGCCGCGGGAGTCGGCGTCGCGTGATCCCCGTCAATCGTCATCGCATCTGGCAGTTGTTCGCGGACGCGGCGCTCGTTGCCGCCGCCTGGTTCCTTGCCTTCCAGCTCCGCTTCGACCAGGGCGTCCCGCCCTACTACCAGACGCTGTTCGAGCGCACGATCCTCATCGTCATCGGGATCAAGCTGCTCGTTTTCATCCTGTTCGGCTTCTACGACCGCTGGTGGCGGTATGTCTCGACGCGCGATATGTGGAGCGCGGCGCGCGGGGTCACCGTCGCGTGCCTGGTCGCCGACATCACCGTCTACTTCGTGTCGCCGGTTGCGGACGTTCGCCTGCCGCGGTCGATTGCCGTGCTCGACTGGCTCATCCTGCTCGCCCTGGTCGCAGGCTCACGCCTGCTTGCGCGGACGATCATGGAGCGGCCGGCGGGCGGCCTCGTCGCGCGCGGCAAGGAGGTCGTCGTCATCGGCGCCGGGGACGCGGGGCAGCTCGTGATCCGCGAGATGCAGCGGACGCCCCAGCTCGGGTACACGCCGATCGGGCTGATCGACGACGACCCGCGCAAGAAGAACCTCCGCGTGCACGGTGTCCGCGTGCTCGGGACGACGAGCGACCTGCGCCACATCCTGCGCGATAACCGGCCGGACGAGGTGTTGATCGCGATTCCCTCCGCGTCCGGCGGCGAACGGCAGAAGATCGTCACGATCACCCGCGAGGAGGGCGTCCCCGTCAAGACGCTGCCCGGGCTGTACGAGCTGATCGCGGGCGAATCCGAGCTCGCGACGCAGATCCGCCCGGTGCAGGTCGAGGACGTGCTCGGCCGCGAGCCGGTGGAGGTCGACCTCGCCGAGGCGGCGTCGTACCTGCGCGACCAGACCATTCTCGTAACGGGCGCCGGCGGCTCGATCGGCTCCGAGCTCTGCCGCCAGATCGCCCACGTGAGGCCGCAGCGCCTGGTGCTCGTCGAGCAGGGCGAGGCGGCGCTGTACGAGATCGAGCGCGAGCTGGTCGACGACCGCGGCTTCGCGGCCGCAGTTCCGGTCCTTGCCGACATCGGGAGCGTCCAGAAGATGCGCCAGGTCTTCGACCGGTACCGCCCGAGCGTCGTCTTCCACGCGGCTGCGTACAAGCACGTCCCGCTGATGGAGGCGAACCCGCTCGAGTCGGTGCGCAACAACGCGCTCGCGACGAAATGCGTTGCCGACATCGCCGTCGAATACGGCGCCGCGCGGTTGGTGCTCGTCTCGACGGACAAGGCCGTCAACCCGAAGACGGTCATGGGCCAGTCGAAGGCGCTTTGCGAGTGGATCGTGCAGGCCTACGGCGCGCGCGACGACATCTCGACGCGTTTCGTCGCCGTCCGCTTCGGCAACGTCCTCGGCTCCTCGGGCAGCGTGATTCCCCGGTTCCGGCGCCAGATCGCGAAGGGCGGGCCGGTAACCGTGACGCACTCCGAGATGACGCGGTTCTTCATGACCGTTCAGGAGGCCGTGTCACTGGTGATCCAGGCGGGCGCGATTGGGCAGCGCGGGGACGTCTTCGTGCTGGACATGGGCGAGGCCGTGCGCATCGTCGAGCTTGCGAAGCAGATGATCCGGCTCTCGGGAAAGGAGCCCGATCGCGACATTCCGATCACCTTCGTCGGCTCGCGTCCGGGCGAGAAGCTGCACGAGGAGCTGTGGGCCGAGAATGAACAGGTGATCGAGACGCCGGTGCCGAAGATCCTCCGAGTCAGCGGCCCGGTCGTCGACGCACCCTGGCTGGACGACGAGCTGGCCGAGCTGACTCGGCTCGTCGACGCGGGGGAGACGCTCGAGGCCGTGTCGCGCCTGAGCGCGATCGTGCGGACCCCGCAGCTCGCTCCGGCGCCTCTCCGGCGCGAAGAGCGCGTTACGTAACGCACGATTCGCGTTCGTTCTCAGGCGATTTGCGTCGCTTCTCGATAAGCGCGGGGCCTGGAGAGAACCCCGCACTTGCTCGTCTCCGCATTCGCTTCCCGCCGCATCGGAACTCAGACGGCTTCTCGCTCGTGCGGGGCTAGCGCACACTTTGACAGGCGACGGTCGTTTTGCAAAGCGCGCTGTCGGCCGCACGCCGGCATTTCGACCTCTTTAGAGGGGCGGATTGTGCAATCCAGAAAGGGTGCTACGCTCGGAAGAAGGAGCCGGGGCAGGCGTCCCGGCGTCGCCGCAGCGTCGGGCCGCATTCCCCCGTCCCGGCTCCTCCTTTGTATCTCTTGGAATACCACGAGCATTTTCGCGTGTCATGGGCCAAATGGCCCATTGCTCGCTCGTTTGACTACCAACGTTCGGCGGGTCGTTCGTCGACTGCTCGCGAGACGATGTCGACGGCGCTCGTCGGCCTTTGCGATGCTGTAGCCGATCGACCAACCGCCCCCCGATGCGGCCAACGGAGAGGGATCAACAGGAAGCAAGGGCCAAGGCGGGAGTCCCAGCGGTGCCCGAACGAGGTGACCCCCCAGTCCGGATCCAGACGATCTCCGCCGAGAGCGACTTCCCCGGTCTCGCAGGGTCGTGGGACGACCTCGTCCGCGCGATGCCACGCCCGAGCCCCTTCCTGCTCCACGGCTGGCTTACCGAGTGGTGGCGCTACAACGCGCGCGGTGGCGCGCTCGCGGTGCACGTTGCCTACCGCGGCGATCGGCTGATCGGGGCGCTTCCGCTTTGCCTGCGGCCGCATTTCGGGCTGAGCGTGGCGGAGTTCGTCGGAGGCAAGCTGGCCGCGCTTGCCGATCTCATGCTTCTTCCGGGCGAAGAGTCGGCGGGAAGCGCTCTTGCCGATCGCGCCGTCGCCTCGGATCACGACCTCGCAGACTTCTTCGGCATCCCGGGCGAGAGCCACCTCGTCGCCGCGCTGCCGCCGGGGGCCGTACGGCTGGTCGAGCGGTTGGAGGCGCCGGTCCTCGACCTGAGCGCCGGCTGGGAGGCGGTTTGCCGAGCAAAGCTCTCCGCCAAGGCGCGCGCGGACCGGCGCCGTCGGCGCCGGCAGCTCGAGGGTCTCGGAACCGTCGACCTGGAAGTCGCGCGCACGCCGGCGGAGCTAACGGAGGCGCTCGACGAGGCGTTCCAGGTCTACGCGCTTCGCTGGCGCGGCCGCCGCGAGCCGTCGGGATTCGTGGCCCCAAAGGGCAAGCAGTTCTACCGGGAGGCGCTGCTGCGCCTCGCCGAACAGGGCGTGCCGCGCCTCGTCTCGGTCCGTCTCGACGATCGGATGATCGCGTTTGCGCTGTACCTGCAGCTCTGCCGGCGGGTCTACGGCGTCACGATGGCTTTCGACCCGGCGTACGCACGCTTCTCGCCCGGCTCGGAGGCGCTCTTCACGGCTCTCGAAACGGCCTCAGGCGAGGGAGCGGAGCGGGTCGAGTTTCTCGGCGCCACGGCCGAGCACAAGCGCAGGTTCACCGATCGGTTCGAACCGATCTACGAGGCGTTCGGTCTCGCGCGGACGGTTCGCGGACGCGCCGCGGTCGAAGCGCTCGACGCCGGCATTCGCCTTCGCAGGCGGATCAAGCGCTCGGATACGGCGCAGAGGCTGTATTACCGTATCCCGAGACGGCGCTCGGCGGAGGTCCGTCAGAAGCGTTAGGGGCTACGGGTATCCTCGGCCGTGGCTTACCCCGGACGAGCTAGCTCAATGACCGCCGATCGAAGTGTGCAACCACCGGCGTGGTTCTTCCCAGTTGGGGCCGCGCTGATCTATCTCGCCAGCCTCAGCGCCATCTTCGTCCACGAGTCGCGGGAGCCGAGCCCTCTCGCGATTGCCTTCTTCGCGCCCTCCGTGCTTGCCGGCCTCGTCATCGGGCGGTTCTGGGCGGTCGCGCTTCCCTTGGGTGTGATCGCCGTTGCCCAGTACTGGGTCGGGCTCCAGGGGGAAGACCTGCAGGACGCTCCTGTCCTTGCGATGGCCGGGGGCCTCCTCGTGGGCGTCGCCGTCCCGCGGCTGTACGAGAAGGCGCTGCGTCTCCGTCAACCACAGGCGCAACCGCGGGACATGCAGGACGCTCGCGCTCCCCGGGACGCGCCGGCGCCGCGGTGGTCTGCTTCCAAGCGCATCCTGCGGCGCTTTTTGAGCAGAGACGCCGTCGACGGCGTGCTGGATCGCTTGCGGTTTTGGATCGACACGTTCCCCTTCGGGCTCTACCAGCCGGTTCCGTCGCTGCCGAGGACCAGAGCCACGCGCGGCGCCGGCTCCGAGTCGCGTTGGGATGCGATCCTTCCGGTCCTCCGCGCCCACGGCGTGGAAAGCGCGGTCGACATCGGCGCCTGCGAGGGCTACTTCGCGATCAAGCTCGCCGACGCCGGCATTCCGACCATCGCGGTCGAAAAGATTCCGAGCAACTACCGCACCGCGCTCTATGCCGTGCGGAGAAACGGCGCTCGCGACGTCGGCGTGCTCGCGATGGAGGTCACGCCCGAGAACATCGTGACGCTCCCCGTCGCCGACTGTGTCCTCTGTCTCTCGGTGTGGCACCACTTCGTCCGCTCCGGCGGCCTTGCCCAGGCGAGCGAGATGCTTGAGGCGATCTGGAAGCACACGGGGAAGGTGATGTTCTTCGACAGCGGCGAGACGGAGATGCCCCCCGACTACCGGCTCCCGCCGATGACGCCGAGCCCCCGCGCCTGGCTGACCGAGTATCTCGCCACGATCTGCGAGGGGGCGCGAATCGAGCATCTCGGAACCCACCGCGCCTTCGATCCATCCGGAAACGCCGTCCGGCGCAACCTGTTCGCCGTCATCCGGACGGCCCCCGCCCAGTAGTCGCGGCAGCCTCACCTATCTTGCTCCGGCTCTAGGCTTGGGTCATGGTGGCGCCCCGCTCGACCGACGCCGGCGAGCCGCGGCGTCCGGGCTTCGCGAGCTCGGCGCTGTTGACGTGGGGCACGAACATCGCGAGCGCCGTCCTCGCGCTCGGGACCGTCCTGATCATTGCGCGGGAGCTCGGAGCCGACGGGCGCGGCGAGGTCGCGCTCCTCACGGCCATCGCGGTGCTGACCGCGAACTTCGCGACCCTCGGCGTTCAGGAGGCGAACGCGAACCTGGCCGCCGCCGAGCCGGAGACGCGTCAGGCGCTCGCGACGAACTCGGTGCTACTCGCGCTCTCGCTCGGAGGACTGGCGGTCGGCATCCTCGCGGCGCTCGTCACCGCGTTCCCCGCGATCGCGGGGGACTCCGATCGCACGCTGCTGTGGATCACGCTGGCGTTCGTCCCGGTGATCATCGTCCAGATCTTCCTGCGCTTTCTCGTGCAGGCCGACTACGGCTTCGCCGTCGCGAATGCGGCCGCTCTTCTGTCCGCGGCGCTTGCGGTCGTCGGGACAGGCGCGTTTGCCGTGCTCGGCGTTCTGAGCGTCGCGAGCGCGATCGGGGTTTGGCTCGCGGCGCAGGCGCTCGAAGCTGCGATCCTCCTTTCCTACGTCGCGTGGTGGCTCGCCGGCTTCGGCCGCCCCGATCCCTCTCTCGCCCGTCGCTCGCTCGGCTTCGGAATGCGCGCATATCCGGGACGGGTCATGCAGCTCGGCAACTACCGACTCGACCAGTGGCTGCTCGGCGCGATCGCCGGGTCGCGCGAACTCGGCCTGTACAGCGTCGCCGTGGCGTGGTCGGAAGCGCTTTGGTACCTGCCGACGGCGCTCGCAGCGGTCCAGCGGCCGGATCTCGTCCGGGCCGATCGTCGTGAGGCGGGTCGCCAGGCTGTGCGCATCTTCCGCGCGACGGCGCTCGTGACCGTGATAGCGGGAGCCGCGATGATCGTCCTGGCACCGGTCCTGTGCGTGGACGTCTTCGGGAGCGACTTCCACGGTTCGATCGACGACCTGCGTGTGCTCGTCGCAGGCGCGCTCGGCATGGTCGCGCTCAAGCTCTTCGGCAACGCGCTGGTGGCCCAGGGGCGGCCCGGCCTTCAGAGCGCGTCGATCGCGGTCGGCTTCGTCTGCACGGTCGTCCTCGACGTGCTCCTGATCCCGCCGTTCGGCGGCCTCGGCGCCGCCCTGGCCTCGACGCTTGCCTACACGGCCGCGGGCGTCGTCGTCGGCGCGGTCTTCGTGCGGACGCTCGAGCGCCACGCGGCCGAGTTCGTTCCGCGATCGGGCGACGTCCGTTGGCTCGTCCGGCAACTCCGCACCCGCCTCCGCAGAACACGGGCGCCGGCCGAGGGTGCGATCGCGCCGTAGCGCCGATTCGCTGCTGTGCAGGGGAATTGACAGTCTGAAGACGAAGAAGTAGCTTCGATAGCGCCACGAGCGAACGCGGGGGGCTTCTTTTGACGCGGTTCCATCATCTGTGGTTGTTGCGATCGAGGGGTCGGCGCGCGCTGTCGGCCATCGCCGTCGCGGCATTCCTCGTGGTCCCAGGAGCCGCGGGCGGCACCGCGGACACGCCGCTCACGATCACGGCATTGGTCTACGGGACGCCCGGCGCGAACGGCTGGTACACGAGCAACGTCACGGTCAACTGGAGGATCGACGGCCCGATCAAATCGTCGCAGGGCTGCGAGGCGGTCACGCTGACCACCGACACGCCCGGCACGACGCTGACGTGTAGAGCGACCAGCCTCGACGGCAAGACAACCGTGTCCGTCAGCAAGACGATCAAGCTCGACAAGACCGCTCCCTCGCTCAGCCGGGTGAAGGTCGAACAGGGGAACCGAATCGTGCGGCTTCACTGGCGCGCGTCGGCCGACACGCGGGTCGTCGAGGTCGCGCGTTCGCCTGGCTCGCGCGGCGCGCGCAGGGCGGTCCTGTACCGCGGCACCGCGAATGCCTACCGCGATAAAGGCCTGCGGGTTGGCCGCGCCTACCGGTACACCGTGACGGGGTTCGACCAGGCTGCGAACCGCGCGGCGAGGACGGTGAGCCTCAGGGCTGCAGGGGCATTGTTCGGACCTGGGCCCGGGGCGAGCGTTGTCTCACCGCCCACTCTCGTCTGGACGCCGGTCAAAGGCGCGAGCTACTACAACGTGCAGCTGATGCGCGGCCAGAAGATCTTCAGCGCCTGGCCGAGCGGGCCACGGCTCCGGCTTCCGAGGGCGTGGACGTACGACGGGCGCCGATATCGCCTCCACCGGGGCGTCTACCGCTGGTATGTGTGGCCGGGGTTCGGAGCCGTCGCCGCCGGTCGTTACGGCCACCTGCTCGGCGGCAGCTCGTTCCTTTTCGCGGGCTAAGCTCGCGGCCGCCACCCGAGGCAACGCTCAAATTGACACGTCTGGAACGGCGTAGTACCGTCGGCGGCTGTAGGGAGAGCAACGACGGCGGGGGGTGGCGACCGTCAAGCGGTGGATCCCGAAGCCAGAGTTGCTGCGGCGCAGGGGTCGGCGCGGAGGCTCGCGGCGGCCGGCTTTTCGCTGGGTTGCCGCGCGATCTCTTTCACTTTTACTAGTCGCAGCGGCGGCATTGGTCATGGTTCCCGGCGCAACTGCGGCCGAGTCGATCACACCGATCATCTACGGCTCGCCGGGGGCCAACGGCTGGTACACGAGCAACGTCACCGTCAACTGGAAGATTGATCCGCTCCCCGAATCGTCGACCGGTTGTGATGCGAGGACGCTCGC
>JBKPFU010000159.1:0-4201 GCA_046728975.1 Actinomycetota bacterium
CGGGTGCCTCCCGAGGTATCACTGAAGTCGATCGGACGCTTTCGGCTCAAGGACTTCCCGGAGCCCCAAGACTTGTTCCAGCTTCATCATCCCGACCTTCCGGGCGACTTCCCCGCTCCGCGCACCGCTCCCGGCGCCCGACACAATCTGCCGAAGGCGATCTCGAGTTTCATCGGCCGTGACCGCGACGTGGCGGAGCTCGCCGAGCTCATGGAAACCACCCGGCTCGTCACGTTGACCGGGCCGGGAGGTTGCGGGAAGACGCGCCTTGCCATCGAGGCAGCTTCCGCGTCCCTTCCCGTTCGACCGGACGGGATCTGGTTCGTGGACCTTGCGCCGGTTTCCGATCCGGAGCTCGTCCTCTCGGTTGCGGCGAACGCGATGGGGGTTCAAGAGAGCCGGGCCGCCTCGGCCGACTCGGCCATGATCGACTTCCTGTCGTCCGGGAGACCTCTCGTGATCCTGGACAACTGCGAGCACCTGATCCCGACCTGCGCAGAGCTGGCCGAGCAGTGGCTCTCGGCCTGCCCGGGGCTCACGATCCTCGCGACCGCGCGGGAGCCGATCGGTGTCGCGGGCGAAATGATACGCCGGGTGGGAGGTCTGCAGATCCCTTCGGACACCGATACCGGCGAGTCCTCTGAAGCGGTCCAGCTCTTCATCGAGCGGGCGAGAAGTCACGAGCCGGAGTTCGATTGCGGCGAACAGGAGCTCGCCGAGATCGCTCGCGTGACCCACCGTCTCGATGGGATCCCTCTGGCGATCGAGATGGCCGCTGCCTTGGTCGGGACGTTGAGCGTTGGAGAGATCCTCTCTCGGCTCGACGACCGGTTTCGCCTACTGACCGGCGGAGGCGGGCGCAACCTCGGACGGCAGCAGACGCTTCTGGCAACGGTCGACTGGAGTCACGATCTGTTGTCCGAACCCGAGCGCGTTCTGTTGCGCAGGCTGTCGGTGATGTCGGGGTCCTTCTCACTGGAGGATGTCGAGGGGGTCTGCGCCGGCGATGAGATCGATCGTGCAGAGGTGGTTGCTCTTCTTCGAAGGTTGGTGGCGACATCCTGGGTGATGAGAGAACGCGGGGGTGACCGCGCCGCATATCGATTGCTGGAGACCTCGCGCCAGTACGCGCTGGACAAGCTCGTCTCATCTTCTGAGGCGCAGATGTTTCGGAGCAAGCACTCCGAGTGGTTCACAGACCTTGCCGAGACCGGAGCTGAGGCGATGCTCGGGGGGCCGGATCAAACGCGCTGGTTCGACCGGATCGAATCGGAGCTCGACAACTTCAGAACCGCTCTGGCTTGGAGCCTGGGCGACGGGGATTCCGCGCTCGCGCTCCGGCTCGGTGCCGCGCTGTCGAGATTCTGGGAAGTCCGGGGACATTGGTCTGAGGGGCTGGGTTGGCTCGAAGACGCGCTGGCTGGAGCGTCCGACGCGGAGGACGGACTTCGCGGACGGGCGCTGGTCGCGGCGTCGTTCCTCGCCTTCTATCGCGGTCGGCTCGAGTCGGCGCATTCGATGGTGACGGAGGGCCTTGCCGCGGCCGTCCGCGCACGAGACACGGCAACCCAGGCGCGTGGACTTCGATTCGAAGCGGTGATCGAGCAGCGCATCGGGGATCGTGCGGCCGCGATCGACTCGGCCAGCAAGGCGGCTGAGCTGAGTAGATCTGAAGGTGAGCCGGCCGATCTCGCCTTCGCCCTGCAGGTCCTCGGTCGGCTGTTGGTGGATGACGATCGAGATGAAGCCCGCGCTCGATACGAGGAGGGCCTCGAGGTGGCGCGCAAGGCAGAGGATGCCGTCTCCCAGATCTACCTTCTCTATGCGCTGGGACGTTTGCATGTTCGTGAGGGCGACGACGAGCGCGCGCGCGAGCTCTATTCGGATGCGCTGGATCTCTCTCAACAGGTTGGAGAGCGGTGGATGGCCATGAACGTCTTGGTGGGGCTGTCGCAGGTAAGCGAAGACGTCGATGCCGGCCCGGCCCTCGAAGAGATGGTCGGAGTGATGCGACAGACCGGGAATCGTTTGATGCAGATCGTGTGGCTTCGGCAACTGGCTTATCGACGGAGGCTGGAGGGAGATCTCGAAGGAGCAAGGCGAGCCGTCGACGAAGCTCTGGAGATCGTGAAGGAAGAGGGGACCGCAGAAACGAAGGTCTTGGGCCATTACGTCCTTGCCGGCCATCTCGATGAGGCCGAGAAGGACTACGCGGGCGCCCTACGCGAATTTCGGAACGGGGTTCATGCCGCCAACTCCCAGGGGTCGGAATGGGAGACGACATTCGGCCTGACCGGAGTTGCACGCATGCTGGTCCACAACGGTGAGAACGAACGCGCCGCTCGATTGCTCGGTGCGGCGGCAGCTATGCAGGAAAAGGTGGGAATGCATCCGCAAGGACCGAGAGCGGAGGCTCTACGAAAGGTGACGGAGGTGCTGGGTAACGCTCTCGGCGAAGTTGAGCTGCAACGTCTACGAGCGGAGGGCCGTGCCCTGTCCTTGGACGAGGCGGTCGCCCTGGCAACCGAAGCTGCAAACTGACGCTGAGTCACGCATCCATGCGACCCGGTGGGATGATGAGGTCATCCGGTCGCGCACCGGTTCTCGACAAGGGGGAAGCGATGACGGATTCGAAGGAGGCGTGGGCAGAGGTCGATCGCCGGTTCTCCGAGTTCGGCCGGATCGTGGCCGAGCGCCATCGGAAGGCGGGCGAGGAGCAGGCCGCGCCGCCGCCCGCACCGGCGCGGCGAAGCCTGGAGGAGGCGTTCTCGGCCGTCACGCGGCAGCTCGACGTCGCGTTCAGCACTGCCGGCGACACCATTCGTGACCCGGAGGCGAAGGAGACACTGAAGCTCGCCGGCAAGGCCGTGATGAACGCCCTCGCCTCCACGGTGACCGACGTCGGCGAGGAAATCCGCAAGCGCCGGCAGTGATCGAGCCCGGCTTCACGGACGCCATGAGGTCTTGAGATGGGTGAGATGCAGCTGGACCCCGAAGCGGTCGACGACATCCCGTTCCTGGCAACGCTCCCCCCCGATGAGCGCGAACGATTCTTGGCCCACGCCAAGGTGGTGCGCTTCGATCCCGGTCAGGTGGTCATCGAACGCGATCAGCCCTCGCGGGCGATGTACGTCGTCACGCGGGGAACCGCCCGGGTGGACGTGGGCGGCCGGTACCACGACCTCAAGCGGGGCGCCCTCCTGGGCGAGATGGGCCTGCTGTCCTCCAAGCCGAGGATGCGGACCGTGACGGCGCTCGAGGGCTTCGAGGCGCTCGAGATCGAGGCGGCCGACCTCGATGCGTTCCTCCGGGAGAACCCCGGCGTCGCGATCGGGATGCTGAAGATCATCGCCGAGCGGCTCCGCGAGGTGGAGGAGCGCCTGGACGCCTGGATGGGCACCTACATCTCCTAGCACCCGCCCGGATCACGTTGAAGCGCGCCTCAGCACGCGCCACAACGTTTCTCGAACGGCGTCCATACCTGCTTGATCGGCGGGACGGTTACCAGACACGAAAGCGGCGACGGCGGTTCGAACCGTGATAGCGTGAAACAACGGGTGATCGCCCGTTGGGTTCGCGAAGACGTCCGAGTCCGGGGCGCACCATGCCACGCATCTCCCTCGCCTCCACGGATCGAGCCGGAGTGGCGCAGGTGAAGGGAGAGCACGATGGGAACGGCCAACGCCCGACCGTTGCCGACGCTGGCCCCTCGGGCCAAGCCCGTCGAGGCGCGTGGGACGCGGGGCCGCCGATGTTCCGAACCCGACTGCACCACGGTCATCTCGGTCTACAACGCGGCGGACCGGTGCTGGCTGCATAGCGCACCCGAACGGCGCCTCCCCCTCGCCGATCGCTGATCCACCCGATCGAGCTCGATCGGATGCCGGTTCGGGTCGCTTTTCCTCCTCCGCAAGACGTTCGACCTGGACGGGTACGTGTACGAGGCGCTCCGCGTCGGCGCGAGCGGGTTCCTGCTGCAGGACCGCCGCCCGAGGAGCTCGTCGCGGCAGTCCGGCTGATCGCGTCGGGCGAGGCGCTGCTCGCGCCCTCGGTCACGCGACGGCTGATCGAGGAGTTCGCCCGGCGGGCCCCGGCCGTCAAGCCGACCGAGCTCGACGAGCTCACCGAACGCGAGCGCCAGGTGCTCGTCCTCATGGCAAAGGGCCTGTCGAATGCGGAGATCGCGCGTGCGCTGTTCGTC
>JBKPFU010000160.1:0-2359 GCA_046728975.1 Actinomycetota bacterium
GGAGGAGCTGCGCGCGCTGGTCGGCCGCGAGCTGGGGAAGGCGTTCACGCCCGAGCGGATCTTCTTCGTGCCGGCGCTGCCGAAGACGCGCAGCGCGAAGATCGTCCGGCGCGCCGTCCGCGCGAAGGCGCTCGGCACCGATCCGGGCGACCTGTCGTCGCTCGAAAACCCCGAAGCGCTGGACGAAATCGCGCGCGTCGTGTAGAGCAGCACTATCCTCCGCGGCCGGTGGCGGAAAAGGAGCTCGAAGGACAGGCCGCGGTCGTGACGGGCGGCGGCCGCGGGATCGGCGCCGGGATCGCCCGGGAACTCGCGGACGCCGGTGCCGACGTGATGGTCGCTGCCCGATCGCGCGAGGACGTGGAAACGGTGGCGGAGGAGACCGGCGGCCGAGCCGTCGAGCTCGACGTCACCGATCGCGCCGCCGTCGAGCGAGCCTTCGACGAGATCGGGCCGGTCGACCTGCTCGTTGCGAACGCCGGAAGAAACGTGAGCGAGCAGGGCGGAGCGTGGGAGGTCGATCCAAGCGAGTGGTGGAACGTCTTCGAAGTGAACGTCCTCGGCGTCTACCTCTGCTGTCGCGCGGTCATCCCTGGCATGCTCGAGCGCGGCCAGGGCCGGATCGTGATCACCGGCAGCGGCGCCGCATACCTCCCGCAGTCGGGAAATTCCGCGTACTCCGCCAGCAAAGCTGCGGTGTGGCGCTTCGGAAACGTCCTGGCGGAGCAGCTCGCCGGCCGAATCCCGGTCTTCGTCATCAGCCCCGGCCTCGTTCGCACCGAGATGACGAAGAGAGCCCCTGACGACGCGCCCTGGACGCCACCGGAGCTCGCGCCTCGCCTCGTCCGCGCGCTCGCCTCTGGACGCGCCGACAAGCTCTCCGGCCGCTACATCCACGCCGAGCACGACGACATCGACGATCTGATCGGCCGGGCCGACGACATCGTCGACGAGGATCTGAACGCAATCCGCCTGCAGCGGTGAGCATCCTCGCCGCACTCGCGTCTGCGCTCGCCGTGGCCGGGCAGCAACCGCTCGTACCGGGCGACGTGGCCTTCTGGGATCGCAACAACGGGCTTGGCCTCTTCTATCGCTGCTACAGCTGCCCGTGGCGCGTCGCCCGAACGACCGACGGCCGCCGAACGTGGCGCGTCGTCCGAACGGCGGCTGTCGAATCGCCCCTGGTGATCGCCCGTCCCGGAAGCGCGTGGATCGGGCGGCTCAAGACCGACGACCGCGGTCGCAGCTGGCAGCTACTCCCGCGCAGCCGCTACTGGGCGCTTGCATTCTCGAGCGCCAGGACCGGGTGGGGTATTGACGTCGCGGGATGGCGAGGCCTCGAGACCCAGCGGTTGACCCGAAGCTTTTCCGGCGGTCGTCGCTGGATCCGGGTAGCGAATCCGTGCTGGCGCATCCGCGAAGCGCTCGTCGACCTCACCTCGCCTTCCGCACGATCCGCGTGGGCGCTGTGCAGCGGCCTCTACGGGGCGGGGAACGAGGCAAAGACAATCTTTCGAACCCGCGACGGCGGCCGTCACTGGCGGATGGTCAACCGAGTAGATTTCCGCGGCTCCGGCCCGATCGTGGGGTCGGGTCTTCCAATGTACGGCTACGGGCGCGGCATCGAGATGCTCGGCGATGGAACCGGCTGGCTCTGGGAGACGCGCGGCTGGGCGTTCTCCACACACGACGGCGGCCGGACATGGACGACGGCGCGGGTAACGGCAGCCGAGGACCGGGAAGCGGCTTCGGTCTCGTTCGTCACGCGCCTCGTCGGATTCATGCTGCTCCAGGATTACACCGAGCAGACGTTCCGCTACCGTCTGCTAAGCACCCGGGACGGCGGCGCCAGTTGGTCAATCGTGCGCCGCTGGCGATACCAGTAGGTTTTCGACTGGTAGGCTAAAACCAGATGAGGCTCGCGCTCGCCCAGATCAACACCGTCGTCGGGGACCTCGACGGAAACGCCGAGCGCATCACGGGCCGGATCGACGAGGCGAAGGACGCAGGGGCCGACCTCGTCATCTTCCCCGAGCTCGCGATCACCGGCTATCCGCCCGAGGACCTGCTACTGCGGCCCGGCTTCATCCGAGCCGCCGAGGACACGCTCGAGCAGGTCGCGCGACAAGCGCGCGGCATCGCGGCGCTCGTCGGCTACCCCTACTTCGATCGCGACCTCTACAACGCCTGCGCCGTTTGCGCCGCCGGCGAGGTCAAGGCCGTCTACCGCAAGCGGTTCCTGCCGAACTACGGCGTCTTCGACGAGGATCGCTACTTCGCGCCGAGCCGCGAGCTCGTCATGCTGGAGCACGGCGGCACGCTGATCGGCCCGACGATCTGCGAGGACATGTGGCAGCCG
>JBKPFU010000161.1:0-3492 GCA_046728975.1 Actinomycetota bacterium
GACTTCGTTGCGCGTCAGGTCGAGCCGTGGCCGGACCAACGAGCCGAGCTAAGTAGCGTCGCCGGCTCCGACCAGATTCCCGTCCTGCAAACGGAGGACGGCCGGCTCTATCGCGGCACCCGCGAGATCTTCGCCCACCTGCATGAACGCGAGCCGTCGCGCTTCGCGGCCGCCCACCGCCGCCGCTTCGCCGCGCACCGCGACGCGCGCGAATCGGACGCGCCGGGTCAGCTGATCGAGTACTTCCGCGGCACCGACGAGCTCGAGGCCGCGAGCGGATCCGTCGCCGACGCGGAGGTCGTGGACATGCCCGAGGCGAGTCGGTACGAGCTTCGGCTCGACGGACATCTGATCGGTCTCGCCGCCTACCGGCGGCGTGACGGCGTCATCGCCTTCACGCACACCGAGGTGGAGGAATCGTGCGCGGGCCACGGCTTCGGCAGCCGGCTCGCAGCGGCCGCCCTGGAAGACGTCCGCGGTCAGGGCATCGAAGTGGTTCCACTCTGCCCGTTCATCGCGCACTACATCGAGCAGCACCCGGAATACGAGGAGCTCGTGGCCGCGGGGTACCGTTGAGCCGTCCCTGGGAGGTCTGAATGGAAGACGAACGGATCCACGATCGCATCGAGGCGCTGGTCGCCGAAGAGCACGAGCTCTACGACCGCGGCGCAGAAGGCGGGTTGAGCGAGGACGAGCATCGCCGGCTCGAATCCATCAAGGTCGGCCTCGATCAATGCTGGGATCTGCTCCGCCAGCGTCGCGCGTTCCGCGAGGCCGGGCGCGATCCGAGCGCGGCGCGCGTTCGCGATCCGGAAGTCGTCGAGCGCTACGAGCAGTGACGGCGCCGCGCGGACGCTGAGGATCGCGGCCTCTCTGCGCGCCAAGCGATGACTTTTTCTCGGCGTCGGAGTCTGATCTCGCGATGGAATCAATCAACACGGCACGCCGTTGGGAAACGGAAGTGTCATTACGCGACTCATTCGATCGTCTAAGGGGTGGAACTCCGACGGAAGAGGTGAGATGAGCACGAACCACGCGAGAATCGACGCAGGGACGACCAAGCAGAGCGCGCTGGCGCGGCTCGCCGTATTGATCATGCACCACCGCCGCATCGTCGCCGGCGCCTGGATCCTCCTGACGATTTTCGGCGCCTTCTCGGCGCAGCAGGTGTCGAAGCGCTGGCTCGAGCAGTTCTCGATCCCGGGCTTTTCGGCCTACGAGGCCAACCAGCGGACGCTGGACACCTTCGGGTCGGGCGCCCAGCCACCGAACATTGCCGTCCTGCGCGTGCAGGGCGACGTGACCAAGAGCACGGCGGCTCGGAACACGCTCGCGCGGGTCTCGAAGGAGTTCCCGCGGTATCGCACCTCGTCCTACTTCACGACTGGAAGCCTCGCGTATGTCTCCCGCGACCGGCACACCGCCTTCGCCACCCTCTATCCGCCCGGCAACCCGAGCTTCAGCTCGGACGCGGGCTTCAAAGACATTCGCGCCGCGCTCAAGAAGGCCGCACCGCCGGGTGTCCAGACGGATGTCACCGGGCGTGACGCCCTGTACGACTCGCAGGGCAGCGAGTCGGGCGGCCCGAGCGTTCTGACCGAGGCGTTGATCGGCGGCGCCGGAGCGCTCGTGATCCTGCTCTTCGTCTTCGGGACGCTCCCGGCGATGCTGGTCCCGGTCCTGATCGCCGTCGCCTCGATTCTCAACACGTTCACGCTGATCTGGGCCCTGACGTACATCACCAACGTCTCGATCATCGTTCAGTTCCTGGTCGCGCTCGTCGGCCTCGGCGTGGCGATCGACTACGCGCTGCTGATGATCTTCCGCTTCCGCGAGGAGCTACGGCATGGCCGCGACGTCGAAACGGCCGTGATCGAGACGATGACGCACGCCGGCCGCTCTGTGATCGTCTCCGGCTCGACGGTGGCCATCGGCCTGGTCTCGATGGTGATCATCCCCATCCCGGTCATCCGCTCGATCGGCATCGGCGGAATGCTGATCCCGGCGGTCTCCGTGCTCGTGGCGATCACCATGCTGCCCGCGCTGCTGTCGCTGGTCGGGACGCGCATCAACTCGCTGCGGGTGATGCCGAAGCGCCTGGTGGAGGGCACGGACCTCGAGGCCGGCTTCTGGTGGCGTTGGGCCCACCTGGTCATGCGTCGGCCGCTCGCGGTCGGCGCAGTGGGGCTCGCGATCGTGGCGGTGCTCCTCATTCCCGCCTCGCAGCTGAACCCGGCCGAGGCGCAGGCCAAGGACCTCGCCGGCGCCAAGACGGCAGACGCCGTAGTGGGCTTGAACCGGCTTACGGACTCGGGCATCTCGCCGGGCGCACTCAGGCCTTTCGACGTGCTGGTCGAACACAACCCGGGACCGCAGGCCCTTCGAACCGTCGTGTCGAGGCTCGAGTCGACGCCCGGGATCGCTGGCGCCTCCGCGCCGCCCACGTGGCGCAAAGGCGACACGGCGCTTGTGGAGGCGATTCCGTCGCAGGACGGGGCCGCGAAGCCGGTGCGCTCGACGATCTCCAACCTGCAGCACGACGTCTTGCCCTCTCTCGAGGACGAAATCGGCGGTGGCGTGCAGCTCACGCTGGGCGGTAGCGCGCCCGAGGACCGCGACTTCGTGCACGCGGTCTACGGCAAGTTCCCCTACGTGCTCGCCTTCGTGATCCTGTTGACCTTCGTGCTCTTGATGCGGGCCTTCCGCTCGGTCTTCCTGGCCGTCAAGGCCGTGATCCTCAACCTGATCTCGCTGGCGGCCGCCTTCGGGATCATCGTCTTCATCTTCCAGGAGGGTCACGGAGCGGAGGCGATCTGGAACGTGCATCCCACCGACGCGATCATCTCCTGGATCCCGCTGATGATCTTCGCCTTCCTGTACGGCCTGTCCATGGACTACGAGGTCTTCATGGTCTCGCGAATGCGTGAGGCCTACGACGAGACGGGCAAGACCACGGATTCAATCGCGCTCGGGCTCGCCCGCACGGGCAAGCTGGTGACGAGCGCTGCACTTGTGCTCATGTTCGCGTTCTTCGTGCTCTCCACCAGCCCGGGCACGGACGTGAAGCAGTTCGGGATCGGGCTGGCAGCCGGGATCATCTTCGACGCCACCGTGATCCGTGCCTTGCTCGTGCCTTCGGTCATGCGCGTCGCGGGCCGTTGGAACTGGTGGTTCCCGCAGCCCCTGGCGCGACTGCTGTTCGTCCGGCCGCGGCGGCCCGAGGTGGAGGTCGCACTGGACGCATCGGGCGGATAGGTCGACGAGACCTACGGGCACGGCGCCGCGTCGTCATGGCGCGGCGCCGTGCCAACGACGCGTGCGGGGGTGGCCGGCGTTAACGAACCCGAAACAAGAAGCTCACCGGACCCTGACCCAGGCGTCGAGGTCGGGTTCCTAGGCTGCGAAATCGACAACGCTGAGGGGAAGCTGATGGAAGACGAGCCATTCCGCGCGGGCGAGCAGTTGTGGTTGCGTGGGCAACAGGTCACCTTC
>JBKPFU010000162.1:0-4513 GCA_046728975.1 Actinomycetota bacterium
TCGCGCGCGCGTGAACGTGGTTGCTCCCGGCTGGACGGCTTCACCGATGACGCGCGGTCACATCGATGAAGAGCGCGTGCAACGGATCTCCCGAACGATGCCGCTGCGCAAGGTGGCGCAACCCGAGGACGTGGCTCGGCAAGTCGTCGCGCTCGCCTCGGACGAGATCTCCGGACATGTGACGGGCCAGGTGGTGGTCGTGGCCGGCGGCATGGAGGGCCGCGTCCTGCACGACTGAAAAGCAAAGCGGCGGGCCTGAAAGCGGCCAGACCCGCCGCAAAGGCTCCACTAGCCGCAGGATCTCTTGCCGTTAGTCCCGGGACTGAGAGGAGTCCGAGGGACTTATCGGCCGGGACGCCTCCCGCCTTTACGTCTCCGCAAATACTTCGGGCGAGGCCGCCGCCCGGCCCCGCCCGAGTCTCCCGTGAGAGAGCCGCAAGTAATCTCCGTAGGCCCCCGCCGCATCGGGGCCCTCGGGGACTTCCGTGTTCGCCCCCGCCGCATCGGGGCGCTCATCGGATTTGCTCGTGGAGTATCGCCCAGCGGTGTCCACTTGATCTATCCCCCATCCTCGGTTGACCGCCGTGCTTCACTTCACCGCGCATGGCTGATCGGTTCAAAGAGCGGCTGAAACACGGCGAGATCGTGGTCGCCGACGGCGGCATGGGCGTGCTCGTCTCGGCGATGACGCCGCGTCTGCGCTGCCCGGAGGAGGCGAATCTCCGCGCGCCGGAGAACGTGGTCTCGCTGCACGCCAGCTTCATCCGCGCCGGCGCGGAGCTGGTCGAGACAAACACCTTCGGCGCGAACCGTCAGAAGCTGCGCGGTCACTACCTCGAGGACGAGGTGCAGCGAATCAACGAGGCCGGCGTGAAGCTCGCCCGAGAAGCGCGCGAGGTGTCCGGCAAGGACGTGTTCATCGCGGGCTCGATCGGTCCGCTCGGAGACCTCGGTCCCGAGCTCACGCAGGACGAGCGACGCGCGATCTTCGCCGAGCAGGCGGGCATCCTCGACGGCCGCGGCGTCGATCTCTTCATGGTCGAGACCTTCTTCGAGCTCGACGAGCTGGTGACGGCGATCGAGGCGGTCCAGAGTGTCTCGGCGCTGCCGATCGTCGCGCTGCTCACCTTCGACGAGGACGCCGAGACGCTCGGCGGCGTCTCGGCGCACGACGCGGCCGAACGGCTTGCGCCACTCGATCTCGCCGCGATCGGCGCCAACCACGGCGCCGGCCTGCATGCCGCGCTCGCGGCGATCGAGGGAATGGGCTCCGACGGCCATCCGCTGGCTGCGCTGCCGAACGTCGGCCTTGCGAGCCTCTCCGGCGGGCGGATCATCTACCCGCACGCGACGCCGGAGTACTTCGCCGAATTCGCGGCGCATGCTCGCTCGCTGGGCGCGAAGCTGATCGGCGGCTGCTGCGGCACGACGCCGGTCGAGATCGCAGCGATCCGGGCCGCGATCGACGAGGGGCGCGCCCCCTCGGCCCCGCTCGACATGGTCGAGCGGGAGCTCGTCGCGGCGACGTACGAGCGGCCGCAGGAGACCGAGCTCGCGCGAATGCTCAGCGAGGGTGAATGGGTCGTCTCCGTCGAGATCGACCCGCCCAAGGGCGGCACGTACGACGCGCTGCTCAACGTCTGCCGGACGCTCAAGGACTCCGGCGTCGCGTTCGTCGACATCAACGACAACCCGATGGCGCGGGCGCGAGCGAACGCGCTGATGGCCGCGGTGGCCATTGAGCGCGCGGTCGGGATCGAGACCATCCCCCACGTCACGCCGCGCGACACGTCGATCATGGGCCTCGAGTCGCTGCTTCTCGGAGCGCACGCCGAGGGCGTTCGCAACGTCCTCGCCGTCACCGGCGATCCCCCACATGTCGGCGACTATCCGGGCTCGCGCGGCGTTTACGAGGTCGACGCGATCGGCCTCTCGCACATCGTCTCTCGCCTGAACGACGGCGAGGACTACAACGGCAAGGCGATCGATGCGCCCACATCGTTCTTCCTCGGCGTTGCCGTCAATCCGTCCGCCCACGATCTCGACTTGGAGCTCGAGCGGTTCCGCCGGAAAGTCGAAGAGGGCGCACAGTTCGCGATGACCCAGGCGCTGTTCGACTTGTCCTACCTGGACGCGTTCGTCGAGCGGCTGGGCGGCGAATGGCCGATTCCGATCCTGATCGGCATCTTCTACGTCCGCAGCCACCAGCTCGCGGTGCGGCTGCACAACGAGGTGCCCGGGATCGTCGTGCCCGAACCCGTCCAGGAACGGCTTCGCAAAGCCGGGCCGAATGCGGCGCAGGAGGGGCTCGCGCTCGCGCGGGAGCTCTACGGGGAAGCACGCGAGAAGGCCGCGGGCGTATACATCATCCCGCCGTTCAAGCAGCCCGAGGCTGCGCTAGAAGTGCTCGATTAGCAGGGCTTTTTTTACACCCGCTGCTGGAATTTCACAGCCCTTGCCTCGTTTTCCAACTAACACGGCGACGCCGCGTCGAAGGAGGTCTGATGATGACGATGATGGATTACGCGATGGTGAGGCTGGAGCTCGTCTCTCTGGGTGGCCGGTTCAACCCGCGCGCGGCGCCGGTTGGGCCGACGGGGTGGCAGCGCCTCCGGGCGCGGCTGCGAAGCTTCCGGTAGCGCACCGCTACAATGCCCGCGCCCTCGGGGGCGTAGTTCAGTTGGTTAGAACGCCGGCCTGTCACGCCGGAGGTCGCGGGTTCGAGTCCCGTCGCTCCCGTCTCTCGAACTCCCTGCACAGCGGGCACCTTTTCCTTCGTGCCATCCTGACCGCCGCCGCGCGCCGACGCCTACAGGACGCCTAAACGCAGGCGCACGGAGCAGCGCTCCCGAGTGGGGCTCAGCCGATGTGCTCGATCCCGTCGGGCAGCCCGACCCACGGGTGCATGCGGTCCTCCCACACCGAAACACGCGGTGCGGGGAAGTTCGGGTCGGCGAACGCGCCGACCGGCACCGCGATGTGCTCCGGGCCTGCCCAGTAGACGGTCGCCCCGCAGCGCGGGCAGAAGAAGAAGCGAGCGCTCCTCGCCCTCCATTTGGAAGGTCCGAACACATACTCGGTCGCGTCGCCCTCAATCCGCACCTGCTCGCGGGGCCAGCGCGCCTGCACCGAGAACACGCTCCCTGTGCGCCGCTGGCAGGCGAGGCAGTGGCAGATCGAGACCCTGACAGGGTCGCCCTCGACCTCGACCGTGAGCTGCCCGCACGAGCAGGACGCGCGCCGCGTCGCCATGTCGGGACGCTACCGCGCGGGACGAGGCGGCGGGGGCGGCTCACTGACCCCCTGCCGCTGCGCGTCGGCAGCGCCGCGCGCCTCCAGCCGGGACCGGCCGTACGTCGAGCTGGAGCGGCGGTTGCGACGCGCGCGCCGGGGCGCGAGCTCTTGCCCCCGACCCGGCGGCGTGGCGCGCGACCGCCGAGATCCTCGAGGAGAACGAGCGCACCTGGCGCGCCCTGTTCGTCGAGGGCGGCGTCCTGCCTGACGCCTAATCCACGCCTAAACGCCCGGACACCGCGCCGACGCCGCGCCGCTCGCCAAGCGGGGGCGAAGCGCCGGAACCGCAGCAGCCAAGCCGATTCCGGCGCTCCCCGTCGCGACCCGTTCTCACTCGTTCACCCGCTCACGCGGCCTGTCACGCCGGAGGTCGCGGGTTCGAGTCCCGTCGCTCCCGTCTCTCGAACTGCCTGCAAATCTCCGTGTTCGTTGTCTCTGTCTGGGCGCGAAAAAGGGTGCTCTAGAAGCACGTTTGCTGCCCGGCTTTTCGCCGTCGAGAGCTCTGCAAGCGAAGCGCCTGCAACTCGAATACTCCTTGTGCGATAGCTGAGGAGGAAGCGGCAGAAAACCGGTCAGGTGCGTGGGGCCGACAAGCGCACTCACAAGTCGATTTGCCGACGACGGATGGGACCGGCGCCAACGGCTCAAGCTCCGGGATCGCCGATACGCACCCGCCGCTCTGGGGCGCCTGCCACGGAGCTAAGCTGGGCGGCATATCGACGGGGCAGCATCCGCCGCAAGGAGGGATAGAACAATGGCCCAGCACCAGAACATCGCCGAGTGGCACGGCAAGACGCTGGTCGATCGCGACGGGCAGAAGATCGGCAAGCTCCAGGACGTGTACGTCGACGTCGAGACCGACGAGCCGATGTTCGGCACCGTCAAGGAGGGCCTGATCAGCCGCCATCTGACCTTCGTGCCGCTGGCCGGGCTTACGTTCGGCCCGGATGAGCTGCAAATGGCGGTGACGAGGGAGCAGGTCAAGAGCGCGCCGAATATCGAGCTGCACGGCGACCAGCTCTCGCGGGCGGACGAGTCAGCCCTCTACCACCACTATGAGCTCAACTACACCCCGCCCGACACGGAGAGCGGCCGCCGGCTCGCCCGCCGCTAACGCGCCACCGCCCGCCAGACGGGACCCCTCCCGGGTCAAGCCCCCGCTTGCGTCGTCTCAAATGCCGGCTGCGGCGAACGCTCAGCGCCGGCACCGGGATCGGCC
>JBKPFU010000163.1:0-9587 GCA_046728975.1 Actinomycetota bacterium
GCTCGCAGATGCGGCGCTTCAGCTTGAGCGTCGGCGTCATTTCGCCCTCCTCCTGCGAGAAATCGCGCGAGAGGATCGCGAACTTCTTGATCTGCTCGAACCGTGAAAGCTCGGCGTTCACGCCGTCGACGACCGTCTGAACGAGATCCTGTGGGTCGCCGTTCGTCTTCGCCAGCTCGCCGTCGTCGAGCGTGATCAGCGCCGTCACGTAGGGACGGCGGTCGCCGACGACGAGCGCCTGGGACACGAAACGCGACCGCTTGAGCGCATTCTCGATGTTCTGCGGCGACAGGTTCTTGCCGCCGGCCGTGACGATGATGTCCTTCTTGCGGTCGGTGATCTTGATGAAGCCGTCCTCTTCGATCTCGCCGACGTCACCCGATCGCAGCCAGCCGTCCTCGCCGAGCACCTCGCGCGTCGCCTCCTCGTCCTTGTAGTAGCCGGCGAAAACGGTCCCACTGCGAATCAGGATCTCGCCATCGTCCGCGGCCGCCACCTCGAACCCCGGCATCGAGGGCCCGACCGTGCCGAATCGGAAGCGCGTGGGGCGGTTGACTGCCGCCGCGGTCGTGCACTCTGTCAGCCCCCAGCCCTCGAGAATCAGGATGTCCAGCGCGTGGAAGAACTCGGCGATCTCCTTCGCGAGCGGAGCTCCGCCGGAGATCCCGATGCGGAACCGGCCGCCGAGCCGCTCCTTCACCTTCGAGTAGACGAGCCGGTCGGCGAGGCGGTGCTCGAGCGCGAGCCTGCGTGGAACGGCGTCGCCCTGCTGGCGCAGGCGGCTCATCTCGCGACCGACGCCGAGCGCCCAATCGATCAGCCGCCGCCGCAGCCCTGTCGCCTCGTCGAAGGTCGAGGTGACGGCGGTGTGCATCTTCTCGTAGACGCGCGGGACGCTCGGCATCAGCGTCGGCCGCACGTGCGGCAACTTTTCGGCGACGGCGTAGGGGTCGGGACAGAAGGCGATCGTGAATCCCGAATAGGCCCCCCAGAGCGACATCAGCCGGCCGAAGTTGTGCGCGAGCGGGAGGTAGAGCAGCATCACGTCGCGATCGAGTGCGAGGCCCTCGATCCGCTCGATGCAGGACGTCATCTCGTAGTAGTTGCGGTGGCGGATCATGCAGCCCTTGGGCGGCCCGGTCGTGCCCGACGTATAGATGTACGTGTAGAGGTCCTCGTCGTCGATCTCGGCGACCCGCTGCTCGAGCGCGCCCGGGTGCGCCTCGGCGTACGAGCGGCCTTCCTCGCGTAATGCATCGAGATCGGCGAAGGTCAGGACGTGGTGAAGAGGCTTGAGCTTCGCCTTCTGCTCCTCGTCTTCGACGAGGACGCCAACGGCGTCTGAATGCTCCAGCACGTACGCGACCTCCTTGGCCGACGAGGTCGGATACACCGGCGCCGTTATCGCGCCGACATGGGCGAGCGCGAAGTCGAACAGCGTCCACTCGAGGCGGGTCCGGGCAAGGATGCCGAAGGCGTCGCCTTTGTTGATTCCGCGGGCGAGTAGCCCGTTGGCGAGCTCGCGAACCGTGCGCCCGGCCTCGGGCCAGGAGACCTCGCGCCAGGTTCCGTCCTCTTCCGCGAGATAGGCGGGGAGCGCCCGCTCCTGGGCGATCGCTTCGCCCCACAGCTGCGGAATCGTCCTCGGCACGGCATCAGCGTACTTCGCGGAATGGGGCAGGGAAGCGGCGCAACGCGGCGAAAAGGCCTCTCCCTCTACAATCTCGAGGCGGCCCCTATGCGCACTGTCTGGAACGGATCAATCACGTTCGGCCTGGTCAACATCCCCGTCGGGATGGCCCTGGCCACCAAGCCCGCGGCGCGTGAGTCGGACGTGTCCTTCCGCATGCTCCACCGCGAGTGCGGAACACCGATCAAGAACAAGCGGTGGTGCCCCTTCCATGATCGCGAGGTCTCGAACGACGAGATCGTGAAGGGCTGGGAGGTCTCGAAGGGGCAGTTCGTGACCGTCGAGGACGAGGAGCTCGAGGCGCTCTCGCGGGCCGACGACTCCCGCTCGATCGAAATCACGCGCTTCGTCGAGCTCGGCCAGGTCGATCCGATCTACTTCGACCGCACCTACTTCCTCACGCCTGCCGATCAGGCAGCAGCGCGCCGGCCGTACGTCCTGCTGCTGGAGGCGATGAAGGAAACCGGGATGGCGGCGGTCGGTCGCTTCGTCCGGCAGAACGCTGAGCATTTCTGCCTACTCCGCGCCAAAGGCAACGCGCTCGTCCTGGAGACGCTGTTCCTCACCGAGGACGTCCGCTCCGAGACGGAGATCGAGGAGGCGGTGGAAGACACAGACGTGAAGGCGCCGGAGCTCGACCTCGCCCGGCAGGTGATCGCGAGCCTCGTCGGCGACTTCGATCCGAACGAGCTCCAGAGCGAGTACCGCGGCCAGCTGCGCGCGATGCTGGAGGCGAAGGTGGCCGGCGAGGAGATCAAGGTCGCCGAGCCGGCGGCGCCGGAGCCTCAGGTGGTCGACCTGATGGAGGCGTTGCGCGCGAGCGTCGCCGAGGTCAAGGGGCGCGAGAAGGCCCCCAAGAAGGCGAAAGCCGCCCCGAAGAGCGGCTCACGGCGCCGGCGCGAGCCGACGCGAAAATCCGCCTGATTTCCGTGGGGGGAACCCCTGGTTCCCCCACGAGCCCCCTCCTTCAGCATGTGAGCTCGCCTCCGCCGTTTGCGGAGCCGGCGAAGCTTCCGGAATGCAATCCACAAAGGCGAAAGCCGCCCCGAAGAGCGGCTCCCGGCGCCGGGCGAGCCGGCGCGAAAATCCGCCTGACGACGGCCGGTTAGGCCGCCTGCTCCTTCCGGAGTGCCTGGAGCTGCGCCTGGAACAGCGTCTTGTCGATCTTGCCCTGGTAGATCGGAACCGCTTCCTGCACGCAGAGGCGAATCACCTCGTCGCGATCGATCCCGAGCTCCTTCGACAGCTCCTCCGGCGTCAGGTGGTTTGCCATCTCGCTCCTTCCTCGAGCAACAAAAAACCCGCCGCGCTCGTCCAGCGCCTGCGGGTTAGTCGGTCACCTCGTTTTTGGCTCCGGCAGGAATCAGCGGTCCTGCCCTCCAAGGTCATTCATTGATCCAAGAATAGAGCGACTCGGTGACAGACGCAAAGGGGCTTCTGGGATTGGAGGAGCGCGTCGCGGACGCGGGTGGCTGCGCGATGCACTACTTCGTCGGCGGGGTCGAGGACGGGCAGCCGCTCGTCCTTGTCCATGGCCTCGGCGGCGCGGCCGAGAACTGGGTCGAGCTCGTGCCGAGGCTGCGCCACTGGTTTCGCTTGCTCGTTCCAGACCTACCCGGCCACGGAGGCTCGGCGCCGCCCCCGGAGCCGCCGAGCCTCACCGATTACGCCCAACGCGTGGCCGCGATCGCCGACCGTGAGGGATTTCTGCCGGGGAACATGGTCGGCCACTCGTTCGGCGGGCTGGTCTCCCTGCGCTTGGCCCTGCTTCGCCCGGGGGACGTGCGGCGGCTCGTGCTCGCTTGCCCGGCGGGGATCTCGTCCACGGGGCGGCGGGCCCGCTTCGCGCTGCGAGTGCTCGGTGTCCTCAAGCCTGCGCGCCGCGTCGCGCGCCACCGAGAGGCGGTCGGACGGAGCGAGCGTCTGCGCTACCTCGTCTTCGGCCGCTGGGGGGCGGCCGACCCGGCAGCGCTCAGCGAGAGCGCGGTCGACGGGTTTCTCAGCGGGCCGCTGCTGCACACGGACACGGCCAGCGCTGCCCGGGCGCTCGTCGTCGACGATCCTCGCGCGGATCTCGAGTCCCTGCGCTGCCCTTGCCTGCTGCTCTGGGGAGCGCGTGACACTCAGCTGCCGGTGGACGATGCCTTCGAGTACGCCAGGCGGATGAGCGCCGAGCTGCGCGTCGTCGCCGACTGCGGCCACCTGCTGATCGGCGAGCGTCCCGACGCCTGCGCGGACGCGATCACGGAATTCGCCGGTCCAAATGCTCCTCCAGTCACGGTCCGATCGGAATGAGGGGGCTCGCGCGGGGGAACCAGGGTTCCCCCCCGCCGAATCGGGGTGCCCAGATTTGAAATGGGGACCTCACCGACCCGAAAGGAGCGCGCTACCAGGCTGCGCCACACCCCGAGAGGGAACAGGTTAGCGAAGCTACTTCTCGATGATCTCGGCGTCGGGCGCGAGCGCCGGGTCGTCCTTCGGCAGCGCGTCCTCGGCCCACTCGCGGCGCTTCCAGGCCGGCGCCGGTGTCTGGCACCCTTCCTTCGGCACGAACCGCGACCGCTGCACCAGCCGGTACTCGTGGATGTAGCGCGGGCAGTTCGGGAAGACCTCGGTCGCCTTAACGCGGACGATGAACTGCGCTTCGGGGTACTCGGCGAGCAGCGGGTCGTTCTCGTCGATGGAGGCGATGCCGTTCAGCCGCAAGCGCCGACGGCGCTCGAAGTCGATGAAGAGCAGGCCGACGTGCGAGTTGACGAGCACGTTGCCGGTGGTCAGGTACATCCCGTTGCCGTTGTAGTTTGGGAAGGCGATCGTCGTCTCGTCGACGACCTTCACGAACCCCGGATCGCCGCCCTTGTACGAGCACTGGGGGTGGCCGTCCGCATCGGCGGTCGCGATGAAGAACATGTCCATCCGCTCGATGAAGGCGCGGTCGTCGTCGTCGATCTCGCCGCGCGAAAGCAGGACGTGTTCGATGCGGTCGGCAAGCCTGCGCGTGTCGTATTCGTCCTGAAGGCGACGGCTGCCCTCGTGGTAATACGACTCGTCCGCCATGGGCAGAAGCTAGCGCTGGCTCAGCGCCCGAGCAACCGACGCATGCGCTCGCGCAGCGAAGGCCCGCGCGTGCGCTTCAGCGCTTCCTCGCGCGCCGCCTGCCGCTTTACCCACGCGCGATGCCGCATGCCTCGAGTCGGGTAGCTGGGCTTCCAGTAGACGGGCATCAGCGCAGGTGCCTGTGAACGACGGCAGTGCAGGCATCTTCAACGTAGTCCAGTCCTGCGTCCACGGCGATCCGGCGTGCCTCGTCAGACCGGATCCCCAGTTGAAGCCACAGCGCCTTCGCCCCTGCCGCGACGGCCTCCCGCGCGTGCTCGGGCGTGTACTCGGGGCGGCGGAAGACATCTACGAGATCGATCGGCTCGTCGATCTCCGCCAGGCTCGCCACGCACGGGACGCCGTGTATCTCCTGGCAGTCGAGCGGGCGGACCGGGATTACGCGGTAACCGGCGTCGAGCAGATAGCCCATGACGCCGTAGCTCGGCTTGGAGGGCTTCGGCGACGCGCCGACGAGGGCGATCGTCTTCGACTCGGCAAGGATCTGCTCCGGCGACCGCATTCAGGAGAGCTTGCCGGAATACCTGGCTGTGCCGCCGGGCCGCGCTGGAACGGCGCGAGGCTGCGTCCTCGGTCACGTCCGTATTTCGTTCAATACGAACGCTCCCTGCGTCCTTGCCTCGCACCGCCCATCACGCCCCGCCGACGAGCGGTATCCCGCCAAACTCTCCTAGTCCACCTCTCGAAGCCAGGGCCGCGTCAGGACGAATGCGAACATCGCCGCAGAGGTCAACGCACCGGCAGCGATGATCGTTCCGGGCGCGGCGAGACCGGAGATTGCACCGGCGATCGCGAGCCCGATCGGCGTCAGGCCGAAGGAGCCGAAGAAGTCGAGGCTGACGAGCCGCCCGAGCAGGTGCTCCGGCACCAGCTCTTGGAGCATCGTCTCCCAGATCGCGACCGCAAACCCAATGCAGAACCCCCGGAAGACGGCAAAGATCCCCGCGAGCGAATACCAGGGCGATAGCGCGACGCCGGCGATCGCGAGGCTGTTCAAGAGCCAGAACCAATACGAGACGACGCCGCGCCGCCTACGAGGCTGGAGCTGGCCGAACAGCAGCGTGCCGGCGACCGTGCCGACGCCGACCAGCGTCGTAAGGAGGCCGTAGGCGCCGACGCCGCGGTCGAAATGCTCGTGCACGAGCTGCGGCAGCAACACCTGCTGGGGCGCGAACTGAAGCATCAGCACCACCGCGAAGAGGGCGATCGTGACCCAGATCCACGGAATCCGACGCGCATAGCGGAATCCCTCGCCGATCCCACGCAGGGTTCCCTCGTCGGTCATCGCCGTCACTGCGCGAGGTTTCGCCATCAGCATCAATGCGGCCGAGAGAAGGAAGGTCAGCGCGTCGATTGCGAACACCCACGCAGAGCCGGCGCCGTGGTAGATGAAGGCGGCAAGCGACGGCCCGACGAACAGGCTCCCCCAGCGGGCGACGCCCATCAAGCTGTTCGCGGAGGGAAGGTGCCCCTGGTCGACGACGAGCGGAACGATTCCGCCTACGGCGGGGTAGAAGAACCCGTCCCCGAGGCCCGTAATCGCGGCGAGGACGATCAGCGAGGTCAGGCTGAGGTGCCCGCTCGCGTCGAGCACGGCAAGCATGCCGACGGAGGCGAAACGCCAGACGTCGGAGACGATCATCAAGGTGCGGCGCTGGTAGCGGTCTGCGAGCACGCCGCCGATCAGGAGCGTCGCGATGAGAGCCGTTCCTTGAATCGACAAGACGAGGCCGAGCTTTCCCGACCCGGCCAGCGTGAACGTGCGCCATCCGAGCGCCGTCAGGAAGGCGACGTCGCCGATCAGCGAGACGAGCTGGCCGGTCCAGAGCAGCCGAAAATCGCGATGGCGAAGCGCCTCGAAGGCACGGATGCGCCCGGCGGTCTCGGAGATCGGCGCCATACGCCAAAGCTATCCTCCGTCCGATGGCCGACCTGCTACGAGTCGCCTGCGTCCAGCTCACGAGCCGGGACGACAAGGCTGCGAACATCGAGAAGACGGAGCGTCTGGTCGCCCGCGCCGCGGCGACGGGAGCCGACGTCGTCCTGCTGCCTGAGAAATGGAATGCGATCGGCGACGCCGCAACACTTCACGCGAACGCGGAGCCGCTCGAGGGTGGCGAATCGGTCGAGGCGATGGCCTCGTGGGCGCGGACGCACGGGATCACGCTCGTGGGCGGCTCGATCACCGAGCACCGCGAGGGCCGCGAGAAGCTCTCGAACACGAGCATCGTTTTCGACCCAGACGGAGAGATCGTCGGGCTCTACCGGAAGATCCACATGTTCGACGTTGAGGTCGGCGGGCTCGTCTATCGCGAGTCAGAGGCGGAAGAAGCGGGCGAGGAGCCGGTCGTCGTCAGGGGAGAGGGGTGGCCGATCGGCCTCTCGGTCTGCTACGACGTCCGCTTCCCCGAGCTGTACCGGATCCTCGCGCTCGAAGGCGCGGAGCTCGTCACGGTGCCGGCGCACTTCACCCTCTACACCGGCAAGGACCACTGGCATGTCCTCCTTCGCGCGCGCGCGATCGAGAACCAGTGCTACGTCGCGGCCGCTGCCCAGATCGGCGAGACGCGGCCGGGTCGGCCGAGCTACGGCCGCTCGGTGATCGTCGACCCCTGGGGCATCGTCCTCGCCGAGGCTCCCGACGAGGAGACGGTCATCTCGGCAGAGGTCGATCGCGCGCACCTGCGCGAGATTCGCGAGAAGCTGCCGTCGCTCGCGAATCGACAGCCGGGCGCGTATCGGTGGCCGGCGCCGGCCTGACGCACGCGGACTGGCTCGAACGCGTCCCCGACCTCGTCGAGACCTACCGCGAGGAATGGGGGCTGCGGCTCGGCGACCCGTATCCGCCCGGAGCGGCCGGCTATGCCGTCCGCGCGGAGCTCGCCGACGGCACGCCGGCCGTGCTGAAGCTGATCTACCCCCACCGCGAGGCGGAGCACGAAGCCGACGCGCTCGAACGGTGGAACGGCGACGGCGCGGTCCGGCTGATCGCCCGCGATGAGAGCGGCTGGTCGATGTTGATCGAGCGCTGCGAGCCGGGCACGCTTCTGTCTGAGAGCCCCGCGGACGAGGCGCTGGACGTTCTCATCGGGCTGCTGCCGCGGCTCTGGAAGCCGTCGGGCGCGCCCTTTCGACCACTGGCCGATGAGGCGGCGTGGTGGCTCCATTCGAGCGGCGAGTGGCAGGTCGACGACGACCTCCGTACGGCGGCCGTGGAGGCCCTGCGCGAGCTCCCGCCGACGCAGGGGGAGCAGGTTCTCCTGCACCAGGACCTGCACGGCGAGAACGTGCTCGCCGCCCAGCGCGAGCCGTGGCTCGTCATCGATCCGAAGCCGCTCGTCGGCGAGCGCGAGTTCAGTCTCGCTCCGATCATCCGGTCGTCCGAGTTCGGCCACGGCGCTCGCGAGGTCGTCCACCGGCTCGACCGCTTGAGCTCCGAGCTCGGTCTCGACCGCGAGCGCGCGCGGCGCTGGGCGCTTGCGCAGACCGTCGCCTGGTCCGAAGGCATGTACACGGCGAGGCATGTCGAAACGGCTCGTTGGCTGCTACAAGCAGAGTGATGGCACTTCGCGCGGTTCTCTTCGACGTCGACTTCACGCTGGCCAAGCCCGGGCCCGATCTCGGGCCGGAGGGCTATCGACGGCTCGGCCGGCGGTTCGGCCTGAAGCTCGATCCCACGCGGTATGCCGAGGCGCGCCGACACGCCGTCGAGACGCTGGAGAAGCACCCGGAGCTCGACCACGACGAGGAGGTCTGGGTTCTCTTCACGGAGCAGATCATCCGCGGCATGGGCGGCAACTCCGACCGCGCCTACGACTGCGCCGTCGAGATGACGAGCGCGTGGGAGCACGCGCACAACTTCGACCTGTTCGAGGACACGCTCCCGACGCTCGACGAGCTCCGCCGCCGCGGCCTCAAGCTCGGCCTCGTCTCCAACACGGGCCGCGACCTCGATGCGTTCGTCGAGCACCACGGCCTGCAGGTCGACGCGGTCGTCGCCTCGGGCACGCACGGGAAGATCAAGCCTCACCCGGCGATCTTTCAGGCTGCGCTCGAGCGCCTCGGCGTCAGTCCGTCCGAAGCTGCCATGGTCGGCGACTCCGTCGAGGACGATGTCGACGGAGCTCGTGCACTGGGGATGCGGGCATTCCTTGTCGACCGTGACGACCGCTACCCGGAGATCGCAGACAAGCTGACGGATCTGCGGGAGCTGCCTGCCGCGCTCGGCCTACGCCCCGGCTAGCCGCTCGCGTACCGTGTAGCGGTGGCCGTTACGCGCACGGTCGAGAAGGTCGTCCCCCTCACGCCGTTCCGGCGAACGCAGCTCTGGACACTCGGTCTCGGCGCCTTCGGGCTCGCGTTTTCGATCACCACGACGGCGGCGTACCTGCCGCCGCTGCTCGGGCAGTTCACCGACTCGCGGACACTGATCGCGCTCGTCCTCGGCGCAGAAGGCGTGTTCGCGATCGCCCTGCCGCTCGTGGTCGGGCCGTGGAGCGACACCTTCCACACGCCGTTGGGTCGCCGGCGGCCGTTCATGCTCGTTGCGCTCGGCCCGATGGGGTTCTGCCTGTCGCTGATCGCGTTCATGCCGAACCTCTGGACGACGGCGCTGCTCGTCTTCGCGTTCTTCTTCGCCTACTACCTCTACGAGCCGCCCTACCGCGGTCTGTATCCCGACGTGCTGCCGGAGAGGGTCTACGGACGCTCACAGAGCGTGCAGCACATCCTGCGCGGGATCGCCCTCGGCGCGGCGCTCGTCGGCGGAGGTGCCCTCTTC
>JBKPFU010000164.1:0-10537 GCA_046728975.1 Actinomycetota bacterium
CGCCCTCGGCAGCCTGCACGATCGAGCCCTTCATCAGGATGTGCCAGGAGAGGACGAAGGCGTCGGGGTCGCGCAGTCCGGCCCCGAGCGCGAGGCTGCGAACGACGACGGAGCGGATGTTCTCGAGGTAGACGGCGCTTGCGCGGCCGACGGGGTGGTCGCGGTCGCGGAACTCGAGCAAGGTGTTGACAAAGGCGCAGCCTTCGAAGTCGTCGCGCTGGAACCACTCGTCGAACAGGTCGAAGATCGCGAGCAGCTGGTTTTCCGGTGTTGCCCCGCGTCGTCGGGCCTCTCGCTCGACCCAGCCGTAGGTCCAGATCTGCTCGCGCTGCTCCAGGAAGGCGAGCACGAGCTCGTCCTTGGAGGGGAAGTGCTTGTAGAGCGTGGCCTTGGCGACGCCGGCGCGCTCGACCAGCTCGTCGATACCGACATCGTGAATGCCGCGATGGGAAAAGAGCTCGTAGGCGGTGCCGAGAATGCGTTCGCGAGCACCCTGCCTAGACTCCGGACGAGTGGCGGGGGTCGCGACCATCTGCAGAAGGTTAGCACTGAACAGAACTGTCTGTTTGGACTAGAAACAACGATCTGTTTCAAAGGAGGAGCGACTCGTTCCTCACCGATAGCTACTCCACAAGGGAAGCAGGGCATGGCAGCAACAGAAACCGCCGAGCGGCGCCGGATGGCAGCCTCGTAAGCGAGACTCGTCTGGCGCATGGCGACGAGACCCAAGAACGTTCGCGGCCTACTACCTCTCGCTCCATCCCGGCGATGTAGAGGCGCTCAAGGAACTCCTCGGGCACCGCAACATCAACACGACGCAGGTGTACCTCCGCAAGTTCGATAAGGCGACCGCGCTGGAGCGCGTGCGCTCGCTCTCGTGGGACGACGTTGCCAAAAACGGCGTCGTCCCGGCGACCGAATCCTCGCAAAGTGCGGCCGAGGCGTTTGAATCCTTGGCCGGAGTGGCGGCGGGAGGATTCGAACCTCCGTAGGCTGAGCCGGCGGTTTTAGAGGTCTGCGGACCACGGCTGCTCCGCTCAGCTGCGACGTTCCCGGCTCGCTCCGATCATGCTCGGTCGGCTCCGATGGGGCAGAAATCCGGGCCAAAAGTCTTCGGGAGGCGGCTACTCGGTTCAATTGGTGGACAGGTCGATCACGCAATTATCGGGATCGGCTCGTCCAAGCCATCTTTTATTGGTGGGCGCGGGATGAACGAGGCGATCTTCGCTCTGGCGCTCGCACTGCCGCGCTGTCGGCTTCTGACCTGCGCTGCTTCATGGCCGACCTCGTCCGCAGGAGTGGCCTGCACGTGCACTTCCGCAGCGAGCTCTTCATCGGCCGCCGACCCGAGGTCATTCGGCTGCGCGATCGGCTCGAGCAGCTCGAACCAATCCCGTCCTGAGCGGTTATTCGGCGTCTCAGTCGACGTGACGCGAGCGATTGGACTCGGCTTGGGCACCGGGGAGCCAGCGGGCGAGGAAGCGGTGGGCGCCGCCGAGGTCGGTGCCGCGGCTGCGGTAGGCGATGTGGCCGTCCGGTCGCACGAGGTAATGCGCCTCGCGGTCGACGCCGAGCCGCGCGAACGCCTCCCCGTCGGCGTCGTGGAGGGCGCCGGGCGTGGCTTCGCGCGTCAGCTGGTGCACCGCCACCAGGCCGCCGTACCGCTCGTCCAGCGGCGCTAACTGCTCTGCCTGCCAGCCGTTCGCGGGTCCGCAGAGGAGAAGGTGGAAGTGTGGCGCGGCCAGGGCCTCCTGCAACCAGCCGGGTTGCCCGTCGCGAGCGATGCGGGCGTCGGGGAGACGGTCGCCGGCCTTCGGCCCTCGAGTGAGGGCCGGCTCTCCTTCTTGGACGGCCGGGCTGCTTCGGTAGTGGATGCGGAGCTGTGCGAGGATGCGGAAGAAGTACGCGCGACCCTTGCTGAATCGCAGGGCGAGCGGTGCCAGCCGCGGCAAGAGCTGTGTTCGCAGCAGGCGGAGGATCTGGCTCTCGGAGGTTGCGATCGTGGCGGCGCGGTCGGTGAAGCGAAGCACGAAGCGGCCGATCGGCCGCCGCTCGCCCTCGTAGGTGTCAAGCAGCGCCTCGTCGGCGATGCCTTTGGCGACGAGGGCGAGCTTCCAGCCAAGGTTCCAGGCATCCTGGATGCCGGTGTTCATGCCCTGGGCGCCGGCCGGGCTGTGGACGTGGGCGGCGTCGCCCGCGAGGAAGACACGGCCGGCCCTGTAGCGGGCGGCGTGGCGGTGATGGAGCCGGAAGTAGGTCAGCCAGACCGGGTCGCGAAGCCGCAACTTGCCACCGGTGAAGGCGTCGGCGATCGCCTGGAGATCGGCGAGCGTGGGCTCCGACCGCTCCGGCTCGCTCTCGTCACCGGGCCGTCGCATCCCGGCCATGCGCCAGGTCGCCGGCCGGCCGAGCGGGAAGAAGAAGAGCATGCCGGCCTCGCCGAGGAAAGTGTGCGCGACGTCGCGCTGCAGCTCGCCGTCCACCTCGAGGTCGGCGAGCACGAACGTCTGCGGGTAGGCCGCCCCCTCGAACGGGACCGCGGCGCCATGGCGGACGCTGCTGTGGGCACCGTCGCAACCAACCAGGTAGCGAGCATGCAGCCGCTCGCTTCCTCCGTCCCCGTGACGGAGCGTGCAGACGACGTCTTCCACGCCCTGCTCAAAGCCGACGAGTTCGAGATTGCGCTCGACGTGGACGCCGTGCTCGACCAGGTGCTCGTTCAGCACCGCCTCGGTCTCGGCCTGCGAGATGAAGAGCAGGAACGGGAAGGCGCTGTCCTCGAGGCCGACGTCGAACAGCCGGACCGCGACGACGCGCTCCCCTGCGTGGATCTGGAGCTGGGGGGCGCCGTTGCCCCGCTCGACCAGCCTTCGCGCGAGTCCGAGTCCGCGCAGGACCTCGAGCGTGCGCGGCTGCACGGCGAGCGCGCGCGATTCGTGCACGCGATCGAGCTGCCGGTCGATGATCCGCACGCCAGCACCGAGCGCGTGCAGCTGGGCCGCAAGCGTCAGCCCGGTGGGACCCGCGCCTACGACGAGGACGTCCGGCTTTCCCTGCGCCGTCATCTTCAACGGGATCTTTGCGGCCTTGCGCCGCTCACGCGCTTAGACTTCGTGGGGACGGCGTTTGGAACGTGGCGCCACGCGATCGTCAAGGCCCGAAGAGCAGCGATGCAGAGCGGAAAGGGTTGCCGGTGATCCAGCCTGCGTCAAGGGCAGCGAAGGGACTGAGCGGTGGAAGGGCGAAAGTTGCTGCGACGCCTGTTGACGAGCTAACCGCGCTGACTCAAATCGGAAGGAGGCAATGAAGACAATGAGAGCGCCGGCGCTCGCGATCGCCAGCTCTGTCCGCGCACGCGACGGTGCCGCCGCCTCGGCCGAGATCCTCGAGCACTTCGCGCTCAGCCAGTCGACCCTGCGTCGGCGCTGGCCTGAGCTCGCGCGACTCGGCATCGTCTTCGTTGAAGACGGGAACCGGTCGTTCTACGCCACGCGCGAGCTCACCCACCAACTACCCACTAACTACCCACCAAAGGACCGCGTCCAGGCTGAGACGGATGCCCGAACGGTTCGAGCCCGACCGAGCACGACCGAGCACGATCCGACCGAACCTTTACCTGTGCCGACTTAACGGTCGCGAGCTACGTCAGCGCATCAGGGTTGCCGCGGAAGCGCGAGCCCGGCTAGAAGGCCATGAAGACGTGCACCGGATAATCCTTGAACGTAGATCCGGGGGGTAGCCGACCGCCTTACGGCTCGCGAAGCGTATGAACCTTCACGGTCCGAACGCGGCCGAACACCCAAAGAAGGCTTCGGCCGGCGGCGCGGCCGCCGTGAATCGCCGATGGTGTAGCTTCGCGAGCATCCGATAAGCCCATTTGCCGGTAGCGCGGACGTCCGCACCTTGACGCTTGCCGATGCGGCGCGGATCATCCGCAAGTCCCGTGCGCGACAAGTCGTACCGGGGGACGCCGCTCGGGCTGCTCGTCGGCCGTTACGTGCGCTGGTTCCGCAACGAGTGGGGCGCGACGCCGGCGACCGTCCGCGACTACGAGGCCGTGCTTGCCCGCATGGCGCTCACGCTCGCCGACCGCGACCCGATCGACGTCACGATCGAGGACCTCCGCGACGTGATCGACCTGTGGGCGAACCGCGAGCCGCGGACAGGCAGAAGGTGACGAGCGTCATCCGCGCCTTTTGGGCGTGGGCCGAGGAGCAGGGGCACATCGCGCTCTCGCCGGCCGCGAAGCTACGCCGACCGCGGGCGCCACACAAGGCCGTCTCGCTCCTGCCGAAGAACATCGACGCGCGCCTGCTCGGCGCTGCGCCAACGGCCCGCGACCGGCTGGCGCTGCTCTGCCTGCTCGACCTCGGGGTGCGCCGGGGCGAGCTCGCCGGCATCCGCGTCCGCGACATGGACGCTGGCCGCCGGCAGCTAACCGTGACCGGCAAGGGGCAGAAAGCCGTGTCATCCCGCTCCGCGGGCGGATCGTGCTCGCGCTCGAGGAGTATCTGCTCGAGGAGCTCGAAGGCGTCGGCCGCCAGCCGGAGCCGGACGACTTCCTGCTCTTCCCCGAAAAGCGCACGCCGACGGGCGCCGTCTACTGGACGGGCGCCGAAGCAGCACTACGCAATGAACGGCATCCACCGCGGTGGTATCGCCAGCTCGAGGCGGCCGGGCTCGTCGGCAAGGGCGTCGCTCGGGCCTGAACATGCATCGCGCTCGGCACACGTTCGCGACCGACGTTCGTCGTGCGCACCGCGACCTCGGCCCCGTGCAACACCTGCTCGGCCACTCGGACGCCTCGACGACGATCGCGCTCTACGGCCACTGCGAGCAGGAGGACCTTGAGCGGGCGATGGACGCGCTCGTGAACGCGAAGCGCGCTGCCGAGGATGATGGGTAGCAGACGCGCAAATGTTCCCCCGGCAGCCGCACGAGTTTCCCCCAATTAGCGGGGGGTTATGGAGGCGGCGGGAATCGAACCCGCGAACGATTCCGATCGTTTGCGGGAGCGCCGCTGGACGGCTGACGCGAGAACGTCAGCGAGCGCCAGCGGTTGGGTCGGCTTCACTCGGGGGCGGCCCCTGCGCCGGGCCAGAGCCTTCTGCGGAAAATGGCGCAGCTTCACCTTCCCGAAGTGACCTAGAGAAACCCGTCAGTTGGCCGAACAGCCAAGGGTAGACGGAAGCGAGAGCGCGAGAGCGCGACGCGAGGAGACCGCTGACCTGCCTGGGACGCGTCAGAGCTTCCGTGCCGAGAGCCATACCGTCACCGCGACGGCAGACGGCAGAGCGGCTTACTGCTCCCTCCGCAGGGGGGTAGTACGCCTCTGGCCACCCGTTCCGCTCTGGCTCCGGCAGGAGCACGGAGAGAAGGCTATGTTCGTCGCGTCTTGGTTCGTTTGGCGCGCCCGTTCGTGTTCCGGCTTGTGATCTGCGCCCTTAGCGTGCTCGCGCTTGCCGCGAGCTCCGCTGCCGGCAAATCGACCACGGCGAAGATCCAGCTGGAGGTCACCTACTACGGCTACGACAGCTCGAGCGACAGCGAGTTCACACGAGTCGCGTACCTCGAATGCGCCCCGCCGGGAGGCGACGTCGAGAATCCGACAGCGGCGTGCCACGCGCTCTGGCGCGACTACGAGTTCAGGACGCGCAGGATCGTGTACGACATCGGTCTCGGGTCCTGTGGAATGGGGCCGGCGTGGTCGGTTGGCGTGATCGGCGTCTACCGCGGACACCCGGTGGACGTCGGCCTCGGCTGCAACGGGAAGCTCGGCGCGTACTTGCTCCAGATCACGGGTCTCGTCAAGCCGAACGAGTTCCCCCTGGCCTGGAGCTGATTATCTGAGCGAAGCCGGCCGCCGTGCGCGAGAGCTCGCGGCTGACTCGCCTGAGGCGCAGCCCCGCTTTGTGCTGCGTTTGAACGTCTGAATGGACATGAGAGTGAGGGCTCTGGCCGGCTCCCTTGCCGCGCTCGCGTGCGCACTCGTTTCTTGCGGTGGGCACGGCTCCAACACCCGCTTGCGGCTGACCGTCTGGGACGGGACGAGCGGGTGAACCTACACGCTCCGCTGCGACCCCGCCGACGGCACGGCGCCACAGCCACGTCGGATCTGCGCGGCCTTGCGCCGGCATCCAAACCTGCTCGTGGGAGGGCCTGGGATTGACCACACCTGCCCGCTATCGGATGCGCTGCGTGTGGCGGGTACCTACCGGGGATACCGCATCGCCGCGAGCTTCTCGCCTTGCCTCTGGGTGCCGGGACAGGGCGGCCGAGGCCCAACCTGGAGCGAGCTGCTCAAGGGTGCCGCTGATGGGCAGCCTGCAACCGACCCTTTTCCGCGCCCGCGGCTCTCGAACGCCGAGCGCGCGCAGCGGGCCGCTCGCGCGAAGCGGCTCCCCCGCCTGTACAGGGACGAGCTGCGGTTGCGGCGGCGACGGGCTGTCGAGCTCGCGAATGGAACCCTCCGCGTCGTCTCAGGGCAGAAGCCCGACGCCCTGGCGCTCGCGTACCTGCGCGATCTCGCAGCGGGGGTGGGGCTGCCGGACGGCCCCTACCCGGCGACGGCACACGTCCACTCCACAACGCTGCGGAGGGTCGAGCGGATCTTCGGCTTTGCGACGCCGGAGGCAAACTCGCCCGTGTACGTGCTCGTTCTGGGCTTCGACTACCGCGACTACATCGGCAAGCGCCGTTCGGGCGGCGGCGCAACGTATTCGATCATCGATGCAGAGCGTCTTTCCTTTAGAGGCTTCGGCTTCCTGAACTCAAGCCCGAAAGGCCTTGGCCGCGCGTTCGCGCTCTCGCGCTAAGAGGGGCTTGGCGTTTCGAGCGGACAAGATGGACGGGCTGCCGCTTCGCACGCTCGAGCAGACGGAGATGCGGGTCGGGGAGCTTGCGGCGATGGAATGGCGAGACGTGGACGTCGCCGGGAGCCGCTTCCGCATCCGGCAGGGCAAGACGGCGGCAGCGCGGCGCTGGGCGACCGTACCAGAGTGGCTCATGCAGGAGATCGCGGGTAGCTGTCCACACCTGACGACCGGACCCCGGAGCGACGGCTATTTCAGGGCTTCACGCCCGACGTCCCGAAGAACGTGATCGCGAGAGCCTGCAAGGCGGCAGGGAATCCGCACTTCCACCCGCACGACCTGCGGCATCGTTACGCGAGCGTCCAGATCGGCCGTGGCCTGCCTGTGACGCAGGTGGCGGCGCAACTCGGGCACTCGCGGAAGTCGCTAACCCTCGATACGTATTCCCACGTCTTAGTGGATCACGGCGACTGAACCGACTGAACAGTGGGAAGCGGCTCGAAAATCGAACCGCGCACAGCGCAAAAAGGGGGACGGGAAGTGCGAACCGTCCCCCTTCGCGCCTGCGAATTAGGCCGTTAGCAGCTCGGCTTCTCGAACCCGAACTCAACGCCGTTGGCGTTGATCGTGTAGTGGCTGACGAGATGGAACGAGACGCGCGATCCATCGGAACCCGTCACGCGGACCGAGAACGTCATCGTGCCCGTGCTGGGCGCTAAGAACTCGGTCTCGCCTATCCGCTGCGTGAAGCGGCCTGTGAACGTCGGCCCGGTGCCGTCGCTGGGAACGGCGACAACGGTGCCGGTGACCGTGCTCGTGACGTGATAGGGCGCGACGGGGTTGCCCTCCTCGTCGATGCCCGCGGCGGTGACGTGGAAAACACCTCGCGCAGTGATCGTAATGGTGTACAGCCCGAGATCTTCGCGACAGGGCACGAAGTCCTGGAACGTCTCCGTAAACGTCGACGTCTCGGTAAACGTGACGGGCGGCGAAGCCGCCTGAGCGGTTGTCGCCGCGATGAGGGTGACGGCAGCGAGGACGAAAGCTGTAATCAAGCGCGGGGTCATCCAGCTCTCCTTCTCCCCCCGACGGTTTCGAAAAGTATCGCTCTGCACGAACCGGCCTTCAAGGTCTCGGCGTGCCGTCGTGGTGTGCTCCCGGTGTGGCCTCGGGCAGTGTCCAGGACGCGAACTCCCTGCTAATCAGCCACTCGGCGGTTCCCGGCGCGAAAAAGCAGGGGCCGCATGGTCAGGCCGTTTGCGCCGAACCATGCGTTCCTATCCGTTGTCTCGGCCACCGACTGCCCCGTCGCGGCGTGGCTGGGTGTGGCCTGGAACTCCGCTGCTGGATCTGGGTGCAGATCGACCACGCCCGGTGTAGACCTCACAGTCCTGAGGGGATCGCGCTTCTCGAGCTCCCGCTGACGCTCGTGGGCACTCGACCCAAACTCGGCATCGCCTAGCCCAAGTTACGTATTCCCCAGAGGTTGGTAGGGGATGGTGGGCGCTGCCCCCGACTGGCGGAAAGTGGCTTAGCTACGCGGTTTCGCCTATTCGGCCGAGGGAGCTAAGCCGAGCCGCTCTCAGGGGTTTGGGCACGGATTGGGTACCGCTAGGGCCAGGCGGCGTCTCCGGTACTTGCCCCGTGAAACGCGCTCGTAGCGATCCGACCTGTGTAACGCGTTCCGAATCGAGTCCTCATTCACGTCCGGGCACTGCTCGTAGATGTCTCTCAGTTCGACTGTTTCATCAACGGCCACGACGTCGTCGATCTTCGTAATCACCGACTCGTGAGCGACTTCCTCGTACGCGCCGAGGAGGTTGATGCTTCCGGTGAGAGTGTGCTCCCTGGCCCGCAGGTAGGCACGCCGCACATGAGGCGGAGCGCGACGTCCCCAGGGGACGTCGCGCTCGGTCAGGTCGTCAGAGACCCGCGCACGTGCCGGGGTCCGGCTCGTCAATTCTTGCGGAGTCGCCCTGCGGTACACGCGGGAAGGTGACGAAAAGGACATATGGGATCGTGCCCGTGTTGACGACCTGGTCCACTTCCCCTGGTCGCTCGATGAACGCCTGGCCGGCGCTGTACGTGCTGGTCTGGCACTGGCTCCCAAGCGCTCGGTAAACGGTGAGCGTGCCCTGCTTTACGACGATGATCGCGCCCCCCGGATGGGAGTGCCAGCCAGAGGAGCCGCCCGGGACGACCGTGATCTGCGCCATGGCTACGTCGGTTCCGACTTGAAGCGGGATGGTCCCATTCGAAACGTTGGTTCCACGCGCCAAGGGGACCTGCGTCAGCCCTGAGGGCGGAGTCGCGAGGACGTTTCCGACGTACACCGCAACCCCCACGACGACGAGCAGAAGCGCCCAGACCCATTTCGATTTCATTTGTCCCCTCCTTGGTTGTGAGGGGGCCGATGCCGCCGCCCGCATCACCTGCGCTTCGCTGCTTCGGGCGGCTCGTACCTCCTCCGCTTACGAAGCGCCTTGAGGATGCGCCAAAGTGGCAAAGAGTTCAAGGTGTCGTCTACGCAAGGGCGCACGGCCAACTCGCTCTTTGGGATCGCTCGTCACAGTCGTATGCGATTGCTCTCTACGACGATGAAACGAGGCGGCTCCGTCCGCTCGCCAACGAGCAGGCCGCGAACCATTGCAGCTTCCTCGATCGTCGCGTTGTCGCATTCCTCGAGGTAGCGCAGCAACCAGCGTGCCGCGACGCGAGGGTGCCGGCGCGGCTCCTTTCGCGAGATCAGCATCGTCAAGTCAAGCGCGTCAGTGAGGCTGAGCGGCGATAGCTCCTTCGCCGTTGCCTCGGCGACGACGAGGTTGCCCCTCTCGAGCGCTCGGCGGAAGATCGTGCGCGGATAGCCCGGCGAGGTCGACGTTCCTCCTCTCCGGGGCCGAGCGCCGTCCAAAAAGTCTATGGGCGGTGGCTGGCACGGCCGGGACGCTACGACGCGACCGGGGCAAGGCCCATCTGTAAGAAGTTCGTCAACCGGCGCGCAGGGTTCCCGCGCATTGGGGGATCTTCCATAACAGGCGGCCAGGGACCGCGCCGGGGAGAAAGAGGCACGGTGTGCGAGGGGCGGGCTTGCGGCAAAGCGCGCCCTCGCCCTGGCCGCAACCTCCGATTATCTACGTCCGGTCGTGTCTTCTAACAGCGCGCTCGGGCTATCCGACCGAGGTCGTCGGGCGGGAGATGGCGGCGGCGGTCGTTCGCATGTGCCGACGAAGCCCAGCAGCGGGTTGCAGCTCGAGATAGTTCCGCGCGTGCCTTGCCCGACTCCGAAAACATGGGCCGAGTGGCCCATGACAGGGGAGCCTCGACGCGCGAGACTCTGACGAGGGGGCATCCCCTGGACCTTAAGACGGTCGGGATGCCCCCTGACGATGGATGCCGAAGAGGCGGTCCAACCGTCGGTCCGCTTCACTGGCCGCGTTGTTCTCGCGCCAAAAACTCGCTATTTGCGCTTTTTCTGGGAGCACTTTGCGGGACGATGTTTGCAATTCAGGCACGGCAGGAGAGAGAATCCACCGATGCGGCGATTCCCTTCACAGGGAGACCTTTTGCGTGCTCCCATCCGGTGGCAAGAAGAAACCCCACCCCACGGTAGGCGTGGGGTGGGGCGTTGCACCGACCTGCGTCTCCCCGACGCCCCATCACAGACGACCGAAGAGGGAGGTGGTGCCTAACGCCTGAGTCTACTGGCGCACTCGACGCCAGTCATT
>JBKPFU010000165.1:0-9287 GCA_046728975.1 Actinomycetota bacterium
GCCTCGGAGCACGACATCATCGTGGCGATCGAAGAACTGACGCGGTGATCACGGTCGCCCTCCGAGGGCTGGCCGGCCGGAAGCTGCGGGCGTCGCTGACCGCGTTCGCGATCATCCTCGGCGTCGCGATGGTGAGCGGCACCTTCGTCCTCACCGACACGATCAAGAACGCGTTCAACTCGATCTCCACCCAGGCGTACCAGAACAGCGACGCCGTCATCACGGGGAAGGTCGCGTTCAAGAACACCGACAGCAGCACCGAGAATGCACCGTCGTTCCCGGCGAGCGTCCTGATGAAGGTCAGAGCGCTTCCGGATGTCGAGGCAGCCGAGGGTTCCGTCGCGGACGAGGCGAAGTTCGTCGGGCACGACGGCAAGGTGATTACCAGCACGGGCGCGCCGAACCTGGCCTTCAGCGTCGACCCGAAGTCGGATCAGCGTTTCAACCCGCTCGATCTCGTCTCCGGCTCGTGGCCCTCGGGCCCGGATCAGGTGGCCATGGACCGAGCGACGGCAAGCGACAACGACTTCAAGGTTGGAGACACGGTCGGGCTCGCCACGCAGGGACCGGTGCGGCCGTTCCGGATCAGCGGGATCGTCAAGTTCTCCGACATCTCTATCGGTGGCGCAACGATCGCCGTGTTCGATATTCCGACCGCGCAGCGTCTCTTCGGCAAACCCGGTGAGTTGGACGTCATCCGCGTCGACGGCAAGGCTGGCGTCAGCACAAGCAAGCTGGTCTCGGAGATCCGCCCGTTGCTGCCGCCGACCGCTCAGGTGAAGAGCGCTACCGCGCAGGCGGACGACGACGCCAGCGAGACGAGCGGCTTCACCGATTTCCTGCAGTACTTCCTGCTCGCCTTCGGAGGCGTCGCCCTCTTCGTCGGCAGCTTCGTGATCGCCAACACGCTGTCGATCACCATCGCTCAGCGGATGCGAGAGCTCGCGACCCTACGCACACTCGGGGCGACGCGCCGCCAGGTACGGCGATCGGTACTGCTCGAGTCCTTGATCGTCGGCGTCCTTGCGTCTCTCGCCGGGCTGTTCCTCGGTCTGGCCCTCGCGAAGTTCCTGAACTGGCTGTTCGTCAAGTTCGGAATCGATCTGCCGACGACGGGGACGGTCTTCAAGACCCGCACGATCATCGTGGCCCTGGTCGTCGGCATCGGTGTGACGCTGCTTGCGAGCCTGCGTCCGGCGTTCCGCGCGACCCGAGTCCCGCCGATCGCGGCCGTGCGGGAGGGAGCGGTGCTGCCGCCGTCCAGGCTGGCCCGCTTCGGCCTCGTGACGTCGCTGATCGTGCTCGCCCTCGGCATTGCGCTCCTCTTCTACGGCGTCTTCGCCAGCGGGATTCCGGCGGGAACGCGGATCCTTGCCCTGCTGATCGGAGTGCTCCTGCTCTTCTTCGGGGTGGCGCTGAACGCGCCGCGCCTGATCAGCCCGCTCGCGTACGCGCTCGGCTGGCCGGGAACGCAGATCGGCGGCGCGGCCGGCGAGCTGGCCCGGCGGAACGCGATGCGGAATCCGGGCCGAACCGCCTCAACCGCGGCCGCCCTGATGATCGGCCTCGCGCTGGTCACCTTCGTAGGGATCCTCGGCGCAGGCCTCCGCGCGTCCTTCAACGACGCAGTCGACAAGCTGTTCGTGGCCGACTACGCCCTCACGGCCGAGAATGGGTTCGACCCGTTCACGATCGAGGCTGACCCCGTCGTGGCCAGGCAGCCCGACGTGAAGGTCGTGTCTTCGATTCGCGAGGGCGACGGTCGAGCGTTTGGCAAGACGATCTTCGTTACGGCTGTCGACAAGAACATGTCCGAGGTCGTCGACGCGGATTGGTATCGCGGAGATGATTCCGTGCCCGCGAAGCTCGGGAAGTCCGGCGCGTTCGTCGAGAAGGATTACGCGAAGGACCACCACCTCTCGATCGGTTCGCCGATCAGGGTCGAAACGCCGACGGCAAGGCTTCTGAACCTACACATCGTCGGCATCTACGAGTCGCCGAAAGGCGGATCACCGTTCGGCGACGTCACGTTCTCGACCCCGACGTACGACGCGAACTACTCACAGAAGCGCAACCTGATGACCTTGATCAACACCAAGGGCGGCGTCAACGACTCCAACACGGAGCAGCTCAAGAGCGCGGTCTCGGGCTTCCCGGACGCGAAGGTGCAGACACGCGACCAGTTCAAGAAGAACCAGGGCCAGTTCATCGACCGGCTGCTGAACCTCCTCTACGTGCTGCTGGGGCTGTCCATCCTCGTCAGCGTGTTCGGGATCGTGAACACGCTCGTCTTGACCGTCTTCGAGCGCACACGCGAGCTGGGAATGCTTCGTGCGGTCGGGATGACGCGCCGTCAGGTGCGCCAGATGATCCGGCACGAGAGCGTCGTCACGGCCCTGATCGGCGCGGCCTTTGGCCTCGTGCTCGGTTTCTTCCTGGCCGGGATCGTCACGACCGCGCTTTCGGACGAGGGTATCGTCTTCGCCGTTCCGTACCTCTCGCTCGTCATCTTCGTGATCGCGGCGATCATCGTCGGCATCCTCGCGGCCATCCTGCCGGCCCGGCGGGCGTCGAGGATCCGCGTGCTGCAGGCGCTCCAGTACGAGTAATCGGTGATGTCCGGTGAGCCTCGTAGGCTTGCCGTCCGTGCCGGGCTGCCTGCCCACCAGTCGCTCGATTCGTCTATGGCGCGCCGCTTCCGGGAACCGGCCGTCGAGCCGACAGGCTAGACGCTGGCACACGTGGCAGAGCAAGAGCCGCGCCCGCTGCAAGCCTCGCCGCTAAGGCAGCCAAGCGCGGTTCCCGACGTTCTCGCGCCCGGCCTTCGCGTCGTCTTCTGCGGGATCAACCCGGGCCGCGTCTCAGCGGCCGCCGGCGCGCACTTCGCCAACCCTCGCAACGATTTCTGGCGGCTGCTTCATGACGCGGGCTTCACCCCACGCCTCTACGAGCCGCATGAGCAGTACGCGCTGAGCGATCTCGGCCTCGGGCTGACGAACGCCGCTTACCGCACGACGCGCGCCTCGGGGGACCTGCGACGGGCCGACTTTGCGGGCGCGGCCGAGCGGCTGGAGCAGATGGCGGCAGAGCTGAAGCCGGCGTGGATCGCCTTCGTCGGCAAGGAGGCGTATCGCGGCACCTTCGGTGAGCGGCCCGAGGTAGGGGTTCAGGCGGGCCGGCTCGGGAAGACCCGCCTGTTCGTGCTGCCGTCGACCTCGCCGGCGAACGCGGCGGTTCCATATGCCGAGCGGCTCCGTTGGTTCCGCGACCTGCGTTCGAGGGCCCGCACGCCCTCCTAGTCGCCGATTCCGACCGCCGCCAGGAAGACCAGCACGACCGTCGTCACCGCGGCCACTCCGTGGATCGCGACGATCGAGACCGGGAAGTGCTGCTCCGCCGGCGGATTCGGTCCTCCGCCCGCGCTGCCCGCGGCCGGCGACCCCGGCGCCGCGGTGTCCGCCAGGCCCGCCCTGCCGCGCTGTCGCTGTCGAGCCCAGATCCCGAACATCGTCCACCCGAGCGCCGCGACGACCACGAGGGCCGCGAACGCGACCCACGCAAGCGCGTCGCTCTCGGTCGCCACGTAGATGATCCAGAGCACCAGCCCGGTTGCCGCGAGGAGGAAGTGACTGAGGATCAGCGGCGGCCGAATCCTGTTTCCGGCCTCCCGCTGCTGCCGCATCCCGCCGCGCCGGAGCCAGATCGAGAGGAGCACAAAACCTCCGCCGGCCGTCAGAAGCCACGCGATCAGCGCTGCCCACTCCATGACGCCTCCTTTGTCCGACGCGCGGACGTGTACCGCTACCGCCCAAAGTCAAACCCCGGCGGGCAGAAGCGCGGGGAGGGCTGCGAAAGCCCTCCCCGCTTGCTGCTACCGCAGCACCTGAGGCTCGTAGAAGACCCCGTGCGGCCACGGTCCGCCGGGATACGTGTACGTGTCGACGACCTCCGCCGAGCGGTTGTCGACGACGGCGATCGCACCGGGGTCGCTCGTCACGAGCGCCTCGAGCGCGATGAACGTGTACTTGCCGTTCGCGGACAGCCACTGGTGGCCGCTGATCCCGTAGCCGTTGAACCTGACGTGCCGGACCTCGAGTGTGTCGGTGTCCATCAACGCCATCTGCGGCACCGAGCGAAGGCCGACCACGAGCGTCCTCCCGTCGTTCGAGATCTGCATCGTGTCCGGCATGCCGCCGATGGGCACTTCGCCGGCGAAGGCCGGCTGATCGCCCGAGACGTCGAAGATCTTGACCGCGTTGTCGTTTCGGATCGTCACGTACGCCGTCTTGCCGTTCGGCGTCACGAGCACCTCGCTCGGGCGGTGGCCGACCGCGATCTCCCAGATTCGCGTCCCGCTCTCGGCGTCGAGCTTCGACAGCGTTCCGACGGCCGAAGTCGTCGCACCCTCGTTGGTCGCGTAGAGATCCTTGCCGTTGTTCGTGATCCAGACCGCGTGCGTCTTCGCGGCCGGGTTCGCGCTCGCCTCGAAGACGCGCACCATCTCGTCGACGGACGTGTCGACGACGCCGACGGTGTTCGTGTTGTAGCGGCCGAAATAGACGAACTGGCCGTTCCGGCTTGCCATCACGTGGTGGGGGAAGGACGGGAACGTTTCACCAGGACGGCCGGTCGGGATCGTCTTGACGATCTTGAACTCGTCCTTCGAGAGCACGGAGAGCTGGTTCGAGCGCTCGTCCGCCGTATAGACCTTCCCGGTCCCATGCGGCGCCGTGACGCCAATCGGACGCTTGCCGATCGTCACGACACCCAGAACCTTGCCCGTCCCGGCGTCGAACGCCGCGAGCGTGTTCGGCCCGCTGTCGAAGCGCTCGACCGCCCAGACCGTCCCGCTCGCCCCTGGAATATGGCCCGGTGTCGCGTTCGCGACGGCGATCACGGCGGCTGTGGCCAGAGGCAGCGCGAGTAGCGTTGCGAGCAGCGCAAGCTTGCGCATCCTGCACCTCCTCTGCGGTAGCGGCTCCCCGGCGGCGAAATGAAGGCGACTGCCGCGCGGGCTCGATAAAGACGGTACGCGCGTCGCGGGCAGAACTCAAATACATGTTGCTCAGACCTTGTATAACCACAGGTGATGAACGTGGAGGCCCGCCTGCGCGCGTTCGGAGCCGTCGCCCGCGAGGGCTCGCTCACGCGGGCGGCTGAGCAGCTCTATGTCACTCAGCCTGCCGTCTCCAAGCATCTCGCCTCGCTCGAGACCGAGCTCGGGACGCAGCTCGTCGTCCGCGATCGCCGTGGCGCGCGGCTGACGCCGGCGGGCGAGGTGCTGGCCGACTACGTCCTTCGCGCGGAGGCTCTCCTGGCGAATGCGCGTCGGGCGCTCGCGACCGGTGCGGACGCACAGGTCGGCACGCTGTCGCTGGCGGCGTCGGGCGTCCCTGGCACATATCTGCTGCCCGAGCTGCTGGCGCGCTTCCATGAGGAGCATCCCGAAGTCGAGATCGATTTTCGGGTCGCGACCTCCAGCGAAGCGCTGGAGCTCGTCCGTTCCCACGAGGTGGAGCTTTCGGTGATCGGAGGTCTGACGTTGCCCGCCGAGCTCGAGGCCGAGGAGCTGGTCGAGGACGAGGTCGTCCTGGTGGGGCCGCCGTCCCTCGGCGGACGACGTCTGCGGGCAAAGGAGCTCGAGGGGCTGACGTGGATCTCGCGCGAGGAGGGCTCGGCGACGCGCGAGGCGGTCGAAGTCGCGCGCTGGGAAGCCGGCCTCCGCGCCGTCAGGACGCTCGAGCTGCCCTCGTGGGAAGCGGTCAAGCGCACGGTGGCGAGTGGCGCGGGCGTGGCCGCCGTCAGCCGCTTCGCCCTCGAGCACGAGGTCGAGGCCGGCGCGCTTGCGGTTCTGGACGTGCCACGCTGGCAGCTCTCGCGCACGATCTCGGCCGTCACGGCGAGAGGGGTCCCGCTCACGCCGCCCGCGGAACGGTTTCTCGCCACGTTGCGGGCGCAGTTCCGCTCCGCGGAGCCGCTGCCACCGAACTCGAATCTGCCGGCGTTGACGACGGCGCTGATCGGCCGCGACCGAGAAGTGACGGAGGTCTCCGAACTGCTTCGGCGGCAGCGGCTGGTGACGCTGACGGGGACGGGCGGGAGCGGCAAGACGAGACTGGCACTCGAGGTCGCGGCGCGGCTGGTGGACGAGTTCGAGGACGGCGTCTACCTCGTCGAGCTGGCGGCCGTGCGGGATCCCGCGCTGGTCATGCCGACGGTCGCGCAGACGCTCGGCGTCGATGAAGCCGAGCTCGAGGAACGCCTTGGCGGCAGGCGCATGCTGCTCGTCCTCGACAACTTCGAGCAGGTCGCAGAGGCCGCCGCCGCGCTCGCGGGACTCGAGGCGACCGTGCTGGCGACCAGCCGGGCGCCGCTGCGGGTGCGCGGGGAGCGCCGGTACGCGGTGGATCCGCTCACGCCCGAGGCAGCAGTGGAGCTGTTCGCGGAGCGAGCGCAAGCCGTGCGACCGGGCTTCCGCGCCGACGAGGCGGTCGCCGAGCTCTGCGAGCGGCTCGATCGGCTGCCGCTGGCGCTCGAGCTTGCGGCCGCGCGCGTGAAGACGCTGCCGCCGATCGCGTTGCTCGAGCGCGTCGAGCGCCGCCTGGGAATGCTGGTCGGCGGACCGCGCGATGTGGCCGGCCGCCAGCGAACGCTTCGCGCGACGATCGACTGGAGCTTCGAGCTGCTGGAGGAGCCGGAGCGGACGCTGTTCCCGCGGCTCGCCGTCTTCGCCGGCGGCTGGACGCTCGAGGCGGCGGAGACGGTCTGCGGCGCCGACGCCCCTGCCCTAGCTGTGCTCGTCGACGAAAACCTGGCTCGCCACGCGGCGGAGCGGTTCGCGATGCTGGAGACCGTTCGCGAGTTCGCTGCCGAGCGTCTCGAGCTGCAACCGGACGCGGAGACGCTCCGGCGCCGCCACGCAGAGTACTTCCTGCGGTTCGCGGAAGCCGCGCGAGGACATGCCCGCAGCCCCGAGGCCATCGAATGGCTGGAGCGCACGGCAAGCGAGCTCGACAACGTCCGAGCCGCCTTGGGGTGGTCGCTTGCCAACGATCCGGCGCTCGGGTTGACGCTCGTGGAGGCGTTGGAGCCGCTGTGGGTGCGCGGAATTCGTCACCGCGAAGGCTTGCGCTGGTTCGAGCAGTTTCTCGCGCTCGAGCCGGACGTGCCCGGCTCGGTGCTCGCCGGGGGGTTTGCCACCGCCGGGCGCCTAGCGTTCGAGCTCGGCGAGATAGAACGCGCGCGGCCGTGGAACGAGCGTGCGCTCGTCGTGGCGGACGAGGCCGGCGCGAGGCTTCCGCAGGCGTGGGCGCTGCACGGGCTGGGGCGGCTCGCGCAGGAGGACGGGGACGTCGCGCTTGCGCGTGACCGGTTCGAACGGAGCGCCGAGCTCTTCCTCGAGCTCGGGGAGCACGGCCCCGCCGGCGGGCGCTTCACCTACCTGGCCGAGCTTGCGCGAAGCGAGAGCGATCTCGCGTCGGCGCGCGCGTACTTCGAGCGGGCGAGGACCGAATACGGAACGGCCGGCGACCTTGCCGGAGTCGCCGCGGCGACGCACGGTCTGGGCGACGTCGCACTCGAGCTGGGAAAGCCTCGAGAGGCCCTGGCGCGGTACGTCGACGCGCTCGACTTGGTCGAGGGCGTCGACGATCCCTACGGTCTCGTCCACTTTCTGGGCGGCATCGCGGCGGCGACGGGCTCGGCGAAGCTCTGGGGAGCGGCGCTGGAAATCGAGGCGGGCTTGGATACCGGGCTCGGCGAGCCGAGCCGAGCGGAGTACCAGCGGTTGCTCGGCGCGCTCGACGAGGACGCGGTCGCGGCGGGGAAATCATTGTCGACCTCCGAGGCGGTCGCGCTTGGGCGCGATCTCGCCGCTAACCGCGCCAGCGGTTCGTGATCGGAGTTCTTCTGTCGCGCCCGAACGCCCGCGGCCGGAGGCGGACGCCGGGCGGGGCCTGGCGGCGCTTGTACTCGGCGCGGTCGATCATTGCGACGGCGCGCTCGACCACCTCGGGGTCGAAGCCGTCGGTGGAGAGCTCCTCGAGCGAGCGATCCCGCTCGACGTAGGCCTCCAGCACGCGGTCGAGCGCGGGATACGGAGGGAGCGAGTCCTCGTCGCGCTGGTTCTCGCGCAGCTCGGCGCTCGGCGCCCGCTCGATCACCGAGGCGGGGATCAACTCCTTGCCGGCGCGCTCGTTGAGGTGGACCGCCAACCGGAACACGTCGGTCTTGAACACGTCCTTGAGCAGGGCGAACCCGCCGGCCATGTCCCCATAGAGCGTGGCATAGCCGACCGACAGCTCCGACTTGTTGCCCGTGGCGACCACGAGCCAGCCGAACTTGTTCGAGAGCGCCATCAGCAGCGTGCCGCGAATGCGCGCCTGGAGGTTCTCCTCGGTCAGGTCGGGCTCGCGGCCGGTGAAGGTCTCGGCGAGCACGTTGGTGAAGGCGTCCACAACGGGGTCGATCGGCAGCTCCCGAAAGTCGACTCCCAGGTTCTCCGCGAGCCGCTTCGCGTCGGCCCGGGTCTCCGGCGACGAGAAGCGTGAGGGCATCGACACGCAGTGGACGCGCTCGGAGCCGAGCGCCTCGGCGGCGAGCGCCGCCGTCAGCGCCGAATCGATTCCGCCGGAGAGGCCGACCACGACCTCGGCGAAACCGTTCTTGTCGACGTAATCGCGCAGTCCCAGCTCCAGCGCGAGTCGCATCTGCTCGAGCTCGTCGATGCGCGGCGCCAGCAAGGGCACGACCGGCGGCCGCTCGTCGGTGCGTCGTCCGCCGATGTGCACGAGCGGGGCTTCGCGCACGTCGCCGCGCTCGCGGGCGAGCGCGCGGCGGCGGACGTCGCGTAGCCGACGGCCGACGGCGTCCTCGGGCTCGATGTCCGCCACCAGCAGCGCCTCCTCGAAGCCGGGCGCTCGCGCGACGATGCCGCCCTGCTCGTCCAGGACGAGCGAGTGCCCGTCGAAGATGAGCTCATCCTGCGCGCCGACGGCGTTGCAGAAGGCGACGAAGCAGGTGTTGTCGCGCGCACGCGTCGCGAACATCTCTTCCCGCTCGCGGTCGCGCCCGACGTGGAACGGCGACGCCGATAGGTTCACGAGCACCTGCGCCCCCGCGAGCGCAAGCTCGGTCGCCGGCGGCCCCGGCTGCCACATGTCCTCGCAGATCGTCGGGCCGATCAGCGTGCCGCCGTGCTCCAGCATGACGAGCTCGCGGCTCGGCGCGAAGTAGCGATCCTCGTCGAAGACGCCGTAGTTCGGCAGGAACCGCTTGCGGTAGACGGC
>JBKPFU010000166.1:0-6849 GCA_046728975.1 Actinomycetota bacterium
CTCGAAATGCGCGTACTGCATCGTTCCCTCCGTCCGCGGCCGCGAGCAGAGCCGGCGCCCGGGGGAGATCGTGGCCGAGATCACGCAGCTTGCGGAGAACGGCGTTCGCGAGGTGACGCTGCTCGGCCAGAACGTCAACTCCTGGGGTCGCGACCTCCTGCCCAACATCAAGACCGAGTTCGGAGAGCTTCTGCGCGCGGTCGACGCGATCGAGGCGATCCGGCGGATCCGCTTCACGAGCCCGCACCCGAAGGACTTCCGCGAGCCCGTGATCGCGGCGATGGCGGAGTGCTTGGCAGTTTGCGAGCACACGCACCTCCCGCTTCAGTCGGGCTCGACTCGGATCCTGAAGGCGATGCGCCGGACGTACAGCCGCGAGCGCTACCTCGCGCTCGTCGAGCGTATGCGCGCCGCGATCCCCGATCTCGCGCTGACGACCGATTTGATCGTCGGCTTCCCCGGAGAGACCGAGGGCGACTTTCGCGAGACGCTCGATGTCGTCGAGGAGGTCGGCTTCGACGGCGCGTACACCTTCGTCTTCTCACCGCGGAGCGGGACCGAAGCAGCGACGATGCCCGATCAGGTTGCCGAGGAGGTCAAGGGGGAGCGGATCGAGCGGCTGATCGAGATGGTGCAGAAGGTCGCCGCACGGCGGAACGCCGAGCGTGTCGGCCGGGCGGAGGAGGTTCTGGTCGAAGGCCCGAGCCGCACGGACCCCGCGTTGTTGCGCGGCCGGACGCGGCGGAATACGACGATCAACTTCTCCGGCACGGCCCATCCGGGCGCTCTCGTCGAAGTCGCCGTCGAAGTGGCAACGTCGACGACGCTGCGCGGGACGCAGGTCCGAGCGCTCGCAGCGTAGGTGGCCGAGAGAACGCTCGCCTGGGACGGCTGCCTCAACGTCCGCGATCTGGGCGGGCACGAGACCGAGGGCGGACGGCAGACGCTCTTCCGCACGGTTGTGCGCGCGGACAGCGTCCGGCAGCTGAGCGACCGGGGCTGGGAGGCGCTCGTCGACTACGGCATCCGGACGATCATCGACCTCCGCGTTGACAGCGAGGTTGCCGCAGATCCTCCGCGCGAGCTTCCGGTCGACGTCGTCCGTGTTCCGGTGTTGCCGGAGCTCGGCACGCCCTTCTGGGCCGAGGTGGATGCCTTGACGTTCTCGATCGACGACCCGGTGGAAGAGCGCAAGCGCGTCTATCTCATGTTCCTCGACCGCTACGGCCGCAACTTCGGCCGCGCCGTGACCGCGGTCGCGCGGGCGCCCGAGGGCACCGTCCTCGTCCATTGCCTGGGCGGGAAGGACCGGACGGGTCTCGTCGCCGCGCTCCTCCTTCGCCTCGCAGGCGTACCGGTCTCAGACGTGGCCGCGGATTACGCCGTCAGCGAGACGGCTCTTCGCGACGATCTGGCGGCCTGGGTGGCGGATGCGCACGACGAGCGGGAGCGGCTGAGGCGTATGCGCATCGGAGCCGCGCCGGCCGCGGCCATGCAAGGCATGCTCGAGGAGCTCGAGGACGAGCACGGGAGCGTGCACGCGTATCTCGCCGAGGTCGGCGTCATCGATCTGGATCTCGAACGTGCCCGCAGGCGGCTCGTTGGCTGACCTCGTGCTTGCGATCTTCGGGCCCACGGGCTCGGGGAAGACCGCCGTCGCGGAAGAGCTGGCTCGCCGCGTCGAGGGCGAGATCGTCTCGGCCGACGCGATGCAGGTCTATCGAGGCTTGCCCATCCTGACCAACCAGTCCGACTTCCCCAGCCGCCTCGTCGGCATCTGGGAGCTCGACCGCGAAGGGTCCGTGGCCGAGTACCAAACGCTCGCCCACGAGGCGATCGACGAGATTCTCGCCGGAGGGAACACACCGATCGTCGCCGGCGGCACGGGCCTCTATCTCCGCGCCGCGCTCGCCGACCTGCAGGTTCCTCCCGCACCGAGACCCGGGCGGCGCGCGTACTGGGAGCGGCGTTACGAGGAGCTCGGCCCCCAGCAAGCGCATACACAGCTCGCGGAGGTGGATCCTTCCAGCGCGGCCGCGGTCCATCCGAACGACCGACGCCGGGTCGTGCGCGCGCTAGAGCTCGCAGAGGCGGGGTCCTCGCTGAGACCCCGCGAGGACCGGCTCTGGGACGAGCGAATGCGCCACCCGGCGATCGTGTTTGGCCTGGACGTCCCGAAGGGCCTGCTCGAGCAGAGGATCGCCGAGCGCACGCACGCGATGTTCGAGCGTGGGGTGGAGGAGGAGGTCCGCGGCGCGCTGGCTCAGCCGATCTCGTCCACGGCGCGCACGATCCACGGCCTGCAGGCGATCGCGGAGCTCCCACGTAGCGAGGTGCTCGAGGCGGTGATCGTCCAGACCCGCCGCTACGCCGCCTACCAGCGCAAATGGATGCGGAAGATCCCGGGCCTTGTTAGCGTCAGGGGCGATCGCCCTCCCGGCGAGACGGCGGATGAGATTGTCGAAGTGGCACGGGCTCGGCAACGACTACCTGCTCGTCGAGCGGGCTGAGCTCGCCGTTCCGCTGACGCCGGAGCGGGTGCGGAAGGTGTGCGACTACCACTTCGGCGTCGGCTCCGACGGGATTCTCGAGGTCGTCGCGGCCGACGGCGACGAAGCGGAGGTCGTGATCTGGAATCCCGACGGCTCCACCGCAGAGCTCTCGGGCAATGGCACACGGATCGCCGCGCGCTGGCTGGCTCGCCGGAGCGACTCCGAAGCCGTCACGATCCGGGTCGGACCGCGCGAGGTCGTCGCGCAGATGCGCGGCGGGCCGGAAGTGGAGCTCGACGTCGGTCGGGTCGAGGTCGCGCCCACCGAGACGATCGACGTCCAGGGCGAAGAGGTCGAGCTGACGCCTGTCTCCGTGGGAAACCCCCACGCGGTCATCCGCCGTGAGCCGGATCGTTCGGAGCTCCTACGCCTGGGGCCGCTCGTCGAGCGTCATTCCCGGTTTCCGGAGCGGACGAATGTGCAGCTCGCCCGCCCCGACTCGCCGAACGAGCTGACGGTCGCGGTCTGGGAGCGCGGAGCGGGCGAGACCCTATCGTCGGGAACCAGCGCCGTCGCGGCATCGGCGGCGGCCGTCGCAAGCGGCTGGTGCCGGAGCCCGGTGACGGTTCATCTGGCAGGCGGCGACCTCCGCGTGGAGCTCGACGCCGACTGGAACGCGCGTCTGACCGGGCCGGCCGAGGAAATCTGCTCCGTCGAGCTCAGCCCGGAGTTCAGCCTGTGAGGTTCGCCAGGCGGTTCAGCCCGTGAGGTTCGCCAGGCGGCTCGACGCCGTCCCGCCGTACCTCTTCGCCGAGCTCGAGCGCAAGATCGAGCAAAAGCAGCGGGCGGGCGTGGATGTGATCAGCCTCGGCATCGGCGACCCGGACCTGCCGACTCCCGACGCGGTCATCGACGCGATGGCACGGAATCTCCACGATCCCGCGGCACATCAGTACCCGAGCAATCGCGGCTCCGACGAGTTCCGCGAAGCGGCGGCGGCGTTCTACCGCCGGCGGTTCGGCGTCGCGCTCAACCCCGATTCAGAGGTCATCCCGGTGCTCGGCGGCAAGGAAGGCGTCGCGCACGTCGCGCTGGCGCTGCTCGATCCGGGTGATCTGTGCCTCTCGCCCGACCCCGGCTACCCGCCATACACGTCAGGGCCGGTCTTCGCGGGCGCGGAGGTTCATTACCTTCCGCTGCGGCGCGAGCGCGGCTTTCTCCCCGATCTCGACGCCATCCCTGACGAGATCTGGTCGCGGGCGAATGTCCTCTTCCTCAACTACCCGAACAACCCAACGGGCGCCGTCGCCGCGGAGGGCTTCTTCGACCGGGCGGTCGAGCTGGCACGCGGCGCCGACGTCGTCGTCGTCCATGACAACGCGTACTCGGAGATCTGCTTCGGCGGCTACCGCGCGCCGAGCTTCCTGGAGACGCCGGGAGCGAAGGAGGTCGGTGTCGAGATCTTCTCGCCCTCGAAGGGCTGGAACATGACCGGGTGGCGGAGCGGTCTGATCGCCGGCAACGCCGAGGTGGTCGAGCGCTACCGACACCTGAAGACGAATCTCGACTCGGGAATGTTCCTCGCGCTGCAGCGGGCGACGATCGCCGCCCTGACCGAGGCGGCGGACTTCCCGCGCGAGATGTCGAAGGTGTACGAGCGCCGCCGCGACCTCGTCGGCGAGGCGCTCGAGGCAATAGGGATCATGGTCGAGCCACCGACGGCGACGCCCTACTTCTGGGCGCCCGTGCCCGAAGGACACACGTCCGAGTCGTTTGCCGAGGTTGTGCTCGAGGAAGCCGGCGTCGTCGTGGCTCCCGGGCCGGCCTACGGGCCGAGCGGCGAAGGGTTCTTCCGGATTTCGCTGACGGTGCCGGACGAGCGGCTCGAAGAGGCCGTCCGGCGAATGGAATCCTCCCTGCAAGCCGCTACCATCCGGGCGTGACGCTACGCCAGCCGGATCCTGCGCCGGGCGCGGAGCCCGAGCGTGGGTTCGTTGTCGCCGTGCTGGCTCCGGGGGTCGATCGCGAAGACGAGCTCGAGGAGCTCAAGGAGCTTGCGCGGACGGCCGGCGTCGAGCCCGTCGGGGAGCTCGTCCAGCATCGCGCGCACCCCGAGCCCCGGACGTACGTGGGCAAGGGCAAGGTGGACGAGCTGAAACGGGCGTTCTCGGACGCGAAGGCCGAGGCGCTCCTCGTCGACCACGAGCTCACGCCGGTCCAGCAGCGCCGCCTCGAGGACGCACTCCAGGCGCGTGTCGTCGACCGGACGCAGCTGATCCTCGACATCTTTGCGCAGCACGCCGTCAGCGCGGAAGGCAAGCTGCAGGTCGAGCTGGCGCAGCTCGACTACAACCTGCCGCGGATGCGAGGGCTCTGGCAGCACCTCGAGCGCCTCGGCGGCGGCGTGGGGACGCGGGGGCCTGGGGAGACGCAGCTGGAGACCGATCGCCGCCTGGCCCGCCGCCGCGTCGCCGTGCTGCGGCGGCGGCTGCGAAACCTCGCCGCGCAGCGGCAGACGCGGCGCAAGGCCCGCGGGCGCGCCGAGACGCCGACGGTCGCCTTGGCGGGCTACACGAACGTCGGCAAGTCGACTCTCCTCAACGCGCTCACCGACGCGGAGGTCTCGGTGAACGACCGGCTGTTCGAGACGCTCGACCCGACGACGCGCGGGTTCGTCTTCGACGGTCGCCGCTACCTGGTCACCGACACGGTCGGTTTCATCCGGCGGTTGCCGCATCAACTCGTCGAGGGCTTCGCGGCGACGCTGGAGGAGACGCTCGTCGCCGACCTCGTTCTCCACGTCGTCGACGCGTCCGCAACCGACCAAGAGTTGGACCGGATGGTCGAGGCGGTTGATGCCGTCCTCGCCGAGATCGGCGCCTCGGAGCTGCCGACGCTGCTCGTCCTGAACAAGGTCGACGCGATTGACTCGTTGCGCAGGCGGAGGCTTGCGAACCGCTTCCCCGAGGCGTCACAGGTGTCGGCGCTGACGGCGGAAGGCCTGGATGCTCTTCGCGAGCGGATCGCGGCGCAGTTCGGAGAGCGGTTCGAGGACGTGCGGCTCCTGCTCCCCTACGACGAAGGCGGCAGGCTCGCCGATTTGTACGGGCTGGGCGCGCCGATTCAGGAGCGCATAGACCTGCCGGAAGGCGTCTTCGTCAGGGCGCACCTGCCGCGCCGCGAGCTGCGCAGGTTCGCGCGCTATCTCGTCGCAGACGCGGACGAGGCCAAGCTCTCGTCCGCCTCGTGACAGAGGTACTGATTCAACGCCTGCGGGACGACGCGGTCGTCCCCGCACGGGCGTACAGAGGCGATGCCGGGCTCGACCTGTCGGCGTGCGAGCGGCACGAGGTCGGACCGGGGGAGAGGGCAAGCGTGGGAACCGGGCTCGCCGTCGCGATTCCAGACGGCCACGCCGGCTTCGTCCAGCCCCGGTCGGGACTCGCGGCCAAGCACGGGCTCACGATCGTGAACACGCCCGGGCTGATCGACTCCGGCTACCGGGGCGAGGTTCGCGTCGTCCTGCTCAACACCGACCGGAACGAGCCGTTCGTGGTGGAGCCGGGGATGCGGATCGCACAGCTCGTTGTCGTCCCCGTCGTCACGCCTGAGCCGACCGAGGTTGATCGGTTACCCGACAGCGAACGCGGCGCCCGCGGCTTCGGCTCGTCGCGAAGCTGATGGAACCGCGGATTCGCGTCTCGGCGATCCTGCGCTGGCACGAGCGCGTCCTGCTATGCCGGCACGAGAAGGGCGACAAGCAGTACTGGCTCCTGCCGGGCGGAGGCGTCAACTCGGGAGAGAGCCTCGTCGACGCGCTTCGTCGGGAGCTCGCCGAAGAGGTCGGAGTCGGCGAGGACGTCGCCGTCGAGGGGCCGGTCGCGATCGTCGACTCGATCGCGCCGGTGAAGAGCTTCGCGGCCAAGCACGTCGTCCACATCATCTTCGCCGGCGATCTCGGCCGCAGGTCGCTAGAGACCGTCACCTCCCGGGATGCGGCCGTGCGGGGTCACCGGCTGTTCGGCGTCGACGAGCTGGACGACGTCGTCCTGCATCCGCCGATCCAGCGCTTTCTCCAGCGCTGGCGGCCGGGCGACCCCGTCGTCTACCTCGGCGCCCTCTGGGCTCCATGACCGGGCGGCGCGGACGAGAGGGTCGACCACCGCACTAAACAAACGGCGGGTGAGGGAGACTCATCTAGTAGGTGAGACGGAAGCACGCGACGCTGTCGCAGCTCGAAGCGCTGTACCGATCGCGTTTCGCGCACTTCGTGCGCGTCGCCGCAGCGATCTGTAGCGATACAGACCGCGGCCGCGATGCCGTGCAGGCGGCATTCGTCACCGCCGTTCGTGAACGG
>JBKPFU010000167.1:0-14296 GCA_046728975.1 Actinomycetota bacterium
TCGGCAAGCGTCGACTTCCCGTGGTCGATGTGGGCGATGATCGAGAAGTTGCGGATGCGGGACTGGTCCATGCGAAATCAGGCCGGGCGCGGACGGCGTCGCAACGATAGCAACGCCTCGAGCTCGCGAACTCCCAGCAAACGGCAGGAAATCAGGTAGGCGACGGACCCGAGGGCGAAGGCAGTCCCAAGCGAGATGAGCTGGGCCCAGAAGGCCCTCCCGAGCGCTTCGTCGATCCCCTTCCAGACGCCGAAGGCGACCGCCCCGAGCACCGCCGCTGCGGCGACGATCCGAAGTGTCGCCAGCGCGATCCGCGTGAAGTCGACCCGCTGAAGGCGCCGGCGCAGCATGACCAGCAGCATCGCGGTTCCTGCAATGTTCGCGAACGAGGTCGCGAGTGGGATCCCCCAGGTGCCGAAGCTGTAGAAGGCTGCGTCGAGGAGGGCGTTGAGCCCGAGGTTCACAAGCGCAACCGCGGTCGGGATCCAGGCTGACTGAAGACTGAAGAAGCCCCGGTTCAACATGAGCATGGCGCCGTTGAAGGTGAGCCCGAGCGAGAACGCGGCCAGCGCCCCGGCCACCACCGGCGTCTGGTCGGGACCGAACTCGCCGCGCTCGTAGATCAGGCGGACGATCGGCTCGGCCAGAACAGCCGAGAAGACGCTTGCCGGAACGAGCAGAAACGCGATCTGCCGAAGGCCGAGGCTGACCGTTCCGCGAAAGCCGTCCAGGTCGCCGCGCGCCGCGAGGCGCGCGAGGGAGGGGAACAGCACCGTCGCGACCGCAACCGAGAACATGCCCTGCGGGAGCATGTAGATCCGAAACGCGCGGTCGATCGCCGTCGGGGCGAGCTCTGGATCGATCAGGCGCGAGGCGAATACCGAGTCGACGACGGCGTTGAAGTTGATCAGGCCGAGCCCGAGCGTCACGGGCAGCATCAGCACGAAGACGCGTTTGACGGCCGGATCGTGGACGTCGATGACTAGCTGCAGCCGGCCATCGCGCCCACGGAGCCAGGGCAGCGGGAGCAGGAACTGAATCAGCGTCGCGATCACGATCGCGACGGCGTAGACGTACAGCTTCGCGTCGATCTCGTCCGCACGTGGGACGCCGAGGACGAGGCCGAGGATGATCGCGACGTTCCAGAACACCGGGGTGAGCGCCGGCACGGCGAATTCCTCGTAGCTGTTCAGGATCCCGACGACGACGCCCGAGAGGCCGAGAAGCACGACCACCGGAAAGAGCACGCGCATGAGGCCGACGGCCAGATCCTTGTCGCCGCCGGGGTTGCCGAACGGCGTGATCAGCCAGGGCGCGAGCACGATGCAAAGGGCAGTCAGTCCCCCCAAGCCGAGGAGGATCAGCCAGAACAGGCTCGAGGCGACGCGCCAAGCCCGCTTACGCTCCCCCTTCTCGAGCAGCTCGCTGAAGACGGGAACGAACGCCGAGGAGATCGCGGCGTCGGCGAGGAGCGCGCGTACGAGGTTCGGGACCTGGAACGCGACCGTGAACGCATTGATCCGGCCGCGTGCGCCGAAGTAGTAGGCCGCGACGATCTCGCGGACGAGGCCGAGCACGCGCGAGACCCCGGTGGCGAGCGAGAAGATCGCCGTCGACCACGCCAGTCGGCGGCCCCGGGCTCGCTCATCCACGCGGTCGAGTATAGGAACGAGGCCCGCCGTCGCTCGGCGCCGCGCCGTCCGCGGGGCGGCTGGCGAATTAGGTTCCCCCAGCCTCCTCCCCGACTTCGAGCCTATCGGGGAGGTTCGCGCGTGTGGGTGACGAGAGTGCGCCGAAAGTGTGGGAATCAAGGCGCGTCTCAGCGCCTCTGCTACGATCGCCGCGCCCGCTCAGCGGGCCTTTTTCACGAATGCCGAACATCAAGCAGCAGAAGAAGCGGGTGCGAACGGCGGCGCGGGAGCGACTGCAAAATCTCCGCTATCGCTCGACCGTGAAGACGCTGACGAAGCGACTGCGTGACGCAGTCGATGACGGCGACCGCGCACGGATCGAGTCCGAGCATCGAGAGCTCGTGCGCATGATCGACAGGGCCGCCGCGCAACGGGCGCTGCACAAGAATGCCGCCGCGCGCAAGAAGGCCCACGCCGCGCGGCTCGCCGCCGGCGACCGCGGCTAGCAGCGCGTCTTAACTTCGCTTCGCCGCGCGATCGGCAACCAGGAAACGACCGCACCGCAGCGAGCGCATTTCCGGCGCTACGTCTGCACAGGAGCTCAGGAGGCCGCAGTCGCTCCCCGCGCCCGCGTCATCTCGACTAGCGCTCGCGTGAACTCCAACTCGCCCGGAAGGGGGCTGCCGCCTTTCAGCGCGAGATCGAGCTCCGCCAGGCGGACGAGGGTAACGCGGAGCTCGTCGGCCGTGAAATTGCTCGCCTGTTCGAACAGCTTCTCGACGTAGAACCGGTTCCTTTTCAGTCGCTCCGCCGCTTCGCGTGCCGTCACGCCCTCGCGCGCGAACGCGTGGCAGGCGCTGACGCGGCTGACGTGGCTCGTGAGCAGGCCGACGATCCGCGGAAACACGTCCCGAGGCGGATCCCCTGAGCGTTCGACGAACTCCTCTGCGGCGGCGACGACGCCGGCGACGTCACGCCTGCCCCACGAGTCCGTCAGCGCGAACGGCGGCGCTTCCGCCCGAGGCGCAACCAGCAATGCGACCTCCCGCTCCCCGATCGGCTCGCCGCCCGCCCACACGCTCAGCTTGTCGACTTCGGTCGCGAGCTCCTGCGGGTCGTCGCCGACGAGGGATACCAGCGTTCGAGCGGCGTCCGGCGTCGCCTGAGTGCCGACTCCGGCGAACTGCTGGAGGACCCATTTCGGCAGGTCGACGCCGCGACCGCGCTGGGGCAGGTTGTAGACGAGCACCTCACCCCCGGCCTTCCCCGAGATCGCCCGGCCGAGCGGGGAGTCGGGCTTCGTCTCGGCGCCGACGAGCGCGAGCACCGTTGTAGGGGCGGGTGCCGCGAGGTACTCGATCACGGGCTCGACGTCGGCGGCCTTCCAGCGGTCGACCTCCTCGACCGCGACGAGCCGTCGCTCCAAAGCGAAGAGGCCCATCGCGTTGCAGGCGGCGACGGCGTCGTGTCCGCCCGCCTCCAAAGCCGACAACACCTCCGTCGCCTCGTCGCCGACGCGGTCACGGAGCCGGCGAAATGCGCGCGCGATCTTCGGCCGGTCGCTGCCCGTCAGCAGGTACGCGGGTTTGAGCTCGGCCACGCCGCCAAGCATAGGCAGCCACCCAGCCGCCGAGGACCGCAAGCGCGGTGGCCGCCCATCCGGAGCGGATCTGCGCGAGCGGAAGACCTCCAACGGTACGGGCGCACCAGGCGAGGTAGCCGGCGCACACGGCGTTCAGCGCGGCCAGTACGGCACTTACGCCGGGGGCGAGCGGATGGACGACCGCAGCGGCGAAAGCGAGCGTGAGCAAGGGAACGACGGCCGGAGCGGCGAGCACGTTCGCCGGCACCGACAGCAGCGGCAGCGCATGGAACTGGAACCAGAGGATGGGCGCCGTTACGACGCCGCAGGCGGTCGCGACCGCGACGATCGTCGCGACGGGCCTTGGAATTGGGTAGCCCTCGAGCAGGCGCTCGAGCGGCCGAACGAGCAGGAAAATCGCAGCGACGGCGCTGAAGGAGAGCTCGAACCCGGCGTCGAGCACGAGATAGGGGTTCCAGGCGAGCAGGCCGAGCGCGCCGACCAGCAGGAAGTACCAGCGATCGGGGCCCCGCGCCGTCAGCCATGCGAGCGAGCAGAGCGCGCCGGCAACCCCCGCCCGTAGGACGGAAGGCTGTGCACCGACCGCGAGGACGTAGGCCGTGATCGCGGCGAGGGCGCCCAGCTCCCCGAGCCACCGCGGCAGCGCGAGCATCCACGCCAGCAGCACCGCGCCGCCCGCAACGAGCGCGACGTTCTGGCCGGAGACGGCGAGCAGGTGATACAGACCGGAGGCCCGAAAGCGATCGCGGAGGTCGCGAGACAGCCCTTGCTCCTCGCCGAGAACGACCCCGAGCAGCACACCGCGGCGCTCGCCGTGGACGCCCGCGGCGATCCCTTTCGCGAGGAAGCCGTGTAGCCGGTCGGCGACTCCCGCGAACCCGCCTCTGTGGCCGACAACCCTCCAGCGGTCGGCGTGGAGGACGACGTGGACGCCATGGCGGCGCAGCCAGGTTGCCTCGTCGAACCCATGCACTGGACCACGCGGTGCCTCGACCTCGACGACTGCTGCCAGGATCGCGCCCTGCGGCGGCGCCCGGCCGAGGGGAAGCTCGAGGACCGAGGGCTCGGCGGCCACAAGCCGTCCGAACCGCCTCACCTCGACCGGAACCCTGAGCTGGAACTGCCCTCGCCTCGCCGGGCCGGTCACGACGAGCAGGGAGCGCTCGGCGCGTCCGATCTCGCGGGACAGCGGACTGAAGTCGATGACGTCGAGCCGCGCCGAGCCCCACCACCAGCCCAGCGCGAGGAAGCCGAGCAGGAGCAGGACGGGACGCCCTGCGCCGGCCGCGGCCACCGCCGCCGTCACCAGCCCGAAGCAGACGAGCAATGCGAGCGAGATCCGCGCGGCGTCCGCCGCGGCGAGGCCGAGGCACAGCGATCCCAGCGCGAGGTGCGGCCGGGGCCTTATCGCCAAGTTCACGGCGCGACCAGCTCGCGCAGCTGCTCCATGCGCGCCGGCCCGATGCCGGGGACGGCATCGAGCTCATCCACCGAGGTGAAGGCGCCGTGCTGCTCGCGGTAATCGAGAATCTTCTGCGCGGTCACGGGACCAACCCCCGGCAACGCATCGAGCTGCTCGAGGGTCGCCGTGCTCAGGTGAACCGGCCCTGTCGACGCGCCCGGAGCCGCCGTCCCCGCCGCCGCGCCAGCCGCGCCCGCGGCGGCGGCTCCGCGCGCCGGAACGACCACCTGTTCGCCGTCGGCCAAAGGCGCGGCGAGATTCACGCCCGCGAGATCGGCCTTGCGGCCCGCCCCTCCCGCCCGCGCAACAGCGTCCGCGATCCGCGCGCCCTGATCCAGCCGGTAAAGGCCGGGCCGGCGCACGGCGCCGACCACGTGCACCACCACCTTGGCCGGGGCGGTCTGCGTCGGCAGCGGAGGCGCCAGAGCCGGTGCGGTCGACGCGCTCCCAGGCCGCAGCAGGACTCGCGCCGCGATCACGACCGCGAGCAGTGCAAGCGCAGCGGCGACGATCACTCGCCGGCGTGCGAGCAGCGTGTCGAGCATGTCGCCTACATTGACAACAAACGTGTCACGCGGGCGTGACGCCTGAGCCCCGAATGTGTGCCGAGGTCAGACGACCAGGTTGACCAGCTTGCGCGGCACGACGATCGTCTGCCGGATCTCCCGTCCGTTCAGGTGCGGGGCCACGCGCGGCGAGGCCTTCGCCCGCTCGACGAGCTCCTCCTCGGAAGTGTCGGTCGAAACTTGCACGCGATCGCGCACCTTCCCGTTCACCTGGATCACGAGCTCGAATGTTTCCTCCTCGAGCAAGCCGGGATCTGCCGTCGGCCACGGCTGCTCCCACAGCCGCTCGTGCCCCAGCGCCTCCCAGAGCTCCTCCGCGACGTGGGGCGCGTACGGTTGAATCAGAGACACAACCGTCTCCGCCGCAAACCGGGCCGCAGGATCGTCCGTCGCGCGCGAGAGCTCGTTGAGCAGCTCCGTCACGGCCGCGACCGGCGTGTTGAAAACGAAGCGCCGCCCGATGTCGTCGGTCACGCGCGCGATCGTCTCGTGCGCCTTGCGCGCGAGCAGCGTGTCGACGCCGTCGGGCGACGGCGGCTGCTGGGCTGCCTCGAGCACGATCCGCCACAGGCGACGCAGGAACCGGACGGCCTCGGCGTCGATCCCGTCAGGCGTCCACTCCATGTCTTGGTCGGCGGGGCCGCGCGTGAGGATGTAGATGCGGATCGGATCGGCGCCGAACGGGTCGATCAGCTCGTCCGGGGAGACGCCGCCCTGCGATTTCGACATCCGCTTCCCACCGAGCTTCACCCAGCCCTGGTGGAAGAGGCGCTGGAACGGTTCGCGCACTCCGAGCATCCCGAAGTCGTTCAACGCCTTGACGAAGAAGCGCGAGTAGAGCAGGTGCCCCTTCGCGTGGTCGATGCCGCCGACGTACTGGTCGACCGGCATCCAGTAGTCGGCTATCGGACGGTCGAACGGCGCCTGCTCGTTGTCCGGGTCGGTGTAGCGCAGGAAGTACCAGGACGAGTCGACGAACGTGTCCATCGTGTCGGCTTCGCGCCGCGCGGGGCCGCCGCACCTCGGGCAGGTGACGTTCATGAACTCGTCGTTGGCCGCGAGCGGCGGCTTTCCCTTCGGCTGGTAATCCTCGACGTCGGGCAGCAGGATCGGCAGCTCCTCCTCCGGCACCGGCACGATCCCGTCGCGGTCGCAGTAGACGATCGGAATCGGGCAGCCCCAGTAGCGCTGGCGCGAGAAGCTCCAGTCGCGCAGGCGGTAGCTGACCGCGGGTGCGCCACGGCCACGCTCGCGCAGCCATTGGACGATCGCCTTCGCCCCTTCGGGCGCCGGCAGCCCTGAGAACTGCCCCGAGTTGACGAGGGCCTCGTTCTCGGTGTGCTCGGAAAACGCGCCTTCGGCAGCTTGCTCTCCTCCGGCCGGAGCGACGACCGTTCGCACCGGCAGCTCGTACGCCTGCGCGAATGCGTGGTCGCGCTCGTCATGCGCGGGCACGGCCATGATCGCGCCGGTGCCGTACTCCATCAGGACGTAGTCGGCGACCCAAATCGGCAGCTTCTCGTCGTTGACCGGATTCGTGGCGTAGCGTCCCGTGAAGACGCCGGTCTTCTCCCGCGTCGCGCGCTCCTCGGTCGGGCGTGCCGCCGCGACGCGCGCGTACGAGCGCACCTGCTCGGCAGTCTCCGTCCCCTCGACGAGCACGTCGACGAGCGGGGACTCGGGCGCGACGACGAAGAACGTCGCGCCGAAAAGCGTGTCGGGACGCGTGGTGAAGACCGGGATGTCGAGGTCCAGCTCCTCGACGCGGAACAGCACCTCGGTGCCCTCCGAGCGGCCGATGTGCTGACGCTGGATCTTCTTCGTCCGCTCCGGCCAGTCGATCGTCTCCAGGTCGTCGAGCAGCTGGTCGGCGTAGGCCGTGATCTTGAAGAACCACTGCTCCATGTTCCGGATCTCGACGATGGCGCCGCAGCGCCAGCAGCGGCCGTCGACGACGTGCTCGTTCGAGAGCACTGTCTGGTCGTTGGGGCACCAGTTGACGGGCGCCGCCCTCCGGTAGGCGAGGCCGTGCTCGAAGAACTTCAGGAACAGCCATTGCGTCCAGTGGTAGTAGCGCGGCTCGTGCGCGGAGATCTCGCGGCTCCAGTCGATCGCCCAGCCCATCCGGCGCATCTGGTTCGAGATCGCCGCGATGTTGCGTTCCGTGATCTCGCGCGGGTGCCCGCCCTCCCTGATCGCGGCGTTCTCCGCCGGCAGCCCGAAGGAGTCGAAGCCCATGGGGCGCAGCACCGAAAAGCCGTTGCGGCGGCGGAAGTGCGTGACGACGTCCCCGAGCGTGTAGTTGAGGACGTGGCCCATGTGAAGGTCGCCGGATGGATACGGGAGCATCTCGAGCATGTAGTGCTTCCGCTCGCGCGACGCCGCCGCCGCGTTCTCGGGATTCGGCACGTAAAACGCCCGTGCGTCCTCCCAGACCTTCTGCCATTTCGCCTCGATTTTCTGTGGGTCGTACCGCTCCACTATTGACCTCCAGAAATGAAAAGACCTCTCTTGCGAGAGGCCGTCGGGGAGCCGGCGCGGCATCTCTCAGCCGCGTTCTCTCCCCTGCGCTACTCGAGAAGCTGCACCATTGCGCCGGACTTTAGCATCACGCAGTCGAATCCTGGAGGTGAAATTGTCGAGCTACACGATCCAGAACCTGAAGGAAGTCGAAGACCAGGCCCCGAAGTTCGGCGTCGCTCCGAACCTCGAGGCGAGGTTCGCACGCGTCGCGCTCGAGGCCGAGCTGGTCGGCATCACCTACGAGCGCCTGGCGCCGAATTTCCGCATGCCCTGGGGCCACAAGCACAAGACGCAGGAAGAGGTGTTCGTGATCGTCAACGGCAGCGCCCGCGCGAATCTCGACGGCGAGGTGCGGGAGCTGAAGCAATGGGACGCGGTGCGCGTGCACAAAGACACGATGCGAAGCTTCGAGGCCGGCCCCGAAGGCGCCGAGATCATCGTCGTAGGAGCTCCGGGCGGGCCAGGCGACGCCGAGACCGTCCAAGATTGGTGGGGCGACTGAGCGTCCTCGGCGTCAACCACATCGCCTTCCGCACGCCGGACCCGGCCCGGTTGAAGGCTTTCTATACGGAGCTGCTCGACGCCGAGGTCGTGGAGGGCGCGCACGATCCGCTGCGGGCCGGGTCGACGATGCTGGTCTTCTTCCGCTCCGACGACGGCGGGCCCGGGGCCGACCCGGACGAGATTGCCTTCGACGTCGATGCGGCCGGTTTCGAGGAGGCGTATTCGCGTGCTAAGAGGCTCGACGCCGTGCAGCGGGAGCCGGTCGACCACACGCCGTACTCGAAGGGGTTCGTCGTCCGCGACCCGGACGGCCGGCGGATAGAGATCGTCTACGACGACCACGGCGTCTACTGGCGCGAGTAGTCGCTGCTCGACCTGTTCCCCGATAGTGCCGAGATCGAGGGCGACCAGCTCTCGGTCGGTGGTATCGCCGCATCCGCCCTCGCCGACGAGTTCGGCACGCCACTCGTCGCCTATTGCGAGCAGACCTTGCGTGCGCGGGCGAGGGCGTACCGAAGCGCCGCGCCCGAGGCGCTCGCCGTCTACGGAACGAAGGCGTTCCCGAACGTCGCCGTGCTCCGCCTCTTCGCCGAGGAAGGGCTGGGCGCAGACGTTTCGACGCTGGGGGAGCTCGAGTTCGCGTTGCGCGCCCGGGTCCCGGGCGAGCGTCTCGTCGTTCACGGGAACAACAAGAGCGACACCGAACTGCGTCGGGCGGCCGAGGCCGGTGCGGCGTTCGTCGTCCTCGATGCCCTGGACGAGATCGAACGCGCTGCCGTCGCCGGCGTAGGCCGGGTTCTCGTGCGCGTGACCCCGGGGATCGAGGCAGAGACGCACGAGGCGATCCGCACCGCACACCACGGCTCCAAGTTCGGCCTTCCGCCGCGGGACGCGCTCGTGGCGGTCGACCGTGCGCGCGAGGCGGGGCTCGACGTCGCCGGGCTCCACGTCCACCTCGGCTCGCAGTTGACGAGCCTCGCGCCCGCGCGGACCGCGGTCGAGTGGCTGCGTGCGTTCGTCTCTGAGCTGAGCTGGGAGCCGGAGGTGATCGACGTCGGCGGCGGGCTCGGCGTTCGCTACCGACGCGAGGACCGTGCGCCCTCGATCGAGGAGTTCGTCGGCGCCATTCTGGAGCGGCTTGCCGACTGGCGGCCGCGCCTGGTGCTCGAGCCGGGCCGGTCGCTCGTCGCCGAGGCGGCGGTAACCCTCTACCGCGTCGGCGTCGTGAAGGACACCGCCGAGACGACCTTCGTCGCGATCGACGGCGGGATGTCCGACAACCCTCGGCCCCAGCTGTACGACGCCTCCTACACGGCGCTGCTGGCGAACAGAGCGGCCGAGGAACCTGCCCGATCGTTCACGGTCTGCGGCAAACACTGCGAGAGCGGCGACGTCTTGATCCGGCGGATCGAGCTCCCTCAGCCGCAGCGGGGCGACCTGCTCGCCATCCCCGTCACCGGCGCCTACACGCTGGGGATGGCCTCAAACTACAACGGCGTGCCGAGGCCGCCGGCGTTGCTCGTTGCACACGGTCAGGCGCGCGTGATCCGCAGGCGCGAGACGGTCGACGACCTGCTCGCCGCCGAAGTGGAGTGAGGGTCCGCTTCTGCGACGAGTTCGAACGGGGCTTTGGCTGGATCGTGGAGGAGCGGCTGGGCCGAACGTCGCACGCCCTGCTCGCCGGAGGAAGCGTGTGGATCGTCGACCCGGTCGAGGACGCCGCGGTCTGGAACCGGATTCAGGAGCTTGGGCCTCCGGCCGGGATCATTCAACTCCTCGACCGCCACCGGCGCGACTGCGCCGATTTCGCCCGCCGGCTCGAAGTGCCGCTCCACGTGACCCCGTTTGCCGGCATCGAGGGAGCTCCGTTTCGGTTCATCCCGATCCGCCGGAACCGCTTCTGGCAGGAGGTCGCTCTGTGGTGGGAGGAGGAACGCGTTCTCGTCTCCGGCGACGCACTCGGGACGATCGGATACTTCCGCGCGGGCGCCGAGCCTCTCGGCGTGCATCCCTTTCTACGGCTTCGTCCTCCGCGGCAGCTCGCGGTGGTGCAACCCCGGATCATCCTGGTCGGCCACGGCGAAGGAGTCTTCGCCGGCGCGGCGTCGGCGTTGGAGGAAGCGTCGCGAACGGCCCGCCGCCGAATCCCCCGTTTGGTCGCAGGGCTCCCGACCTTGCTGCGCCGATGAAGAACTGGTGTCCGCCGCGCGACTCAGCACCTGGCTCGGCGTCGTCGCGATGTTCTGCGGAATCGCGGCGTTTGCGTCCGCCGCCACGATGCAGTTCGGCTTTTTCTTCCTGCTGGCTTGGCCTGCGGCGCTGCTCGGCCTCGCCGGTTTTGTGCTCGGGATCGCCGGGCTTATCGCCTCGCGCGGCGACCGCAGCTATGGGCTCGTGGGCGCCCTCACCGCGCTGATCGGCATGGGGTTGCCGGTGTTTTTCGTGGTCGCGCTGCTCGCGGCGCTTTCAGACCTGGAGTAACCAGAAATGAAGGTTCGCCGTTGAACCTCCGACGGAAGGAGGTTCATTGAGCATCCTTTGGATCATTCTCATCATCGTGCTCGTGCTCGCCCTCCTGGGGTTCTTCTCGCGCGGGTACTGGTAACCAACTAAGTAGGACTCGAAAAAAGCGCGATAGGCCGCCCGGCCCCTTGCCGAGCGGCCTATCGCGAGGCATTGTGCGGGGGTGGACCCCGCCGCTTCTCTCAGCACGTTCGATCGGCGCCGGCTGCCGAGGCTGGGCGGCATGGCCCGTCCCGACGGCGTAACGATCGTCAGCGAGCGCTTCTGGGCATTCGCGGGGATCGACGGCACCCTGCGCGGCGGGGAGATGCCGCGCGCTCCGAAGGGGATCAAGAACATCCCACTACTGCGCGGCCTCGCGAAACTGTCGCTCGCTGTGGCGCCGCTCTTTCGCCCTGGCGGAGTCGCTCCCGCGCGCGAGCGCGTCCTCCTCGCCGCGGCCCTTGCGCTCTCGTTCGCTCTCCCGCTTTTCGCCGGCACGGTGGCGCTGGTTGCCGGGATCGCGGTGGCATTCGGCCTCGTCGGCTGGATGCTTCGCGGGCGCACGCTCTTCCTGCACGGCGCCGAGCACCGTGCGATCGCGGCGGCCGAGCGGAGCGAGCTCGCGGCCACCTGGAACGGAGCGGCAACACCGTCGCGCTTCTCGCCTCGCTGCGGCACCAACTTCGCGGCACTTGCGGTCGGCGTCTCGCTGCTTGCCGAACGGGTCACGCCGCTTCCACCGAGTCTCTACGCCTCGGGCGGCTTGGTGCTCGTCTCGCTCGCGCTCACGATGGAGCTCTGGGTCGCGGTCCAGGCGTCGGCCTCGCGCACGGCCCGCGTCTTCCTGCTTCCGGGCCTTGCCCTCCAGCGCCTGACCACGCGCGAGCCCTCTCTGGACGAGACGCGCACCGCGCTGCGCGCGGTCGACTCAGTGCTGCGCCGCGAGCTCGGTTAGGCCCGGCCTCACGAGCCGCGCCAGCGCTCAGGATCGCTTCGCCGCCTCCAGCGTGTCGACCGGTCAGTTCAGACGGACGCACGCGCAAAGCGCGAGCGTCCTGGATGTCGGCGCCGCTACCCGGCAGATAGAAGCCCGGGTCTGACTAGACGCGCCGGCGCCTTCAACCCGGCATCGTTAACGCTCGGGTTGAGCGGCTCGGCAAGCGGCAACGCGCCGAACGAGGCGGCGCACCGCGCCTCGGGCGCATCGCCGTAGAGCGTGGTGCGTTGGCTCGGGACGCGTCCCACCGCCACGATCGCCTCCTCCATGCGCTCGGGCGGCAGCTCCTGGCCGTGCTCGGCGCCTGCGGCGCGCGAGATCGATTCGTTCATCAGCGTGCCCCCGAGATCGTTCGCGCCGGCGCGGAGGGCCGCCGCCGCGCCGTCGAGCCCGAGCTTCACCCATGACGCCTGGATGTTCGTGATCCAGGGGTGGAGCGCGAGCCGCCCAACGGCGTGCATGAGGATCGCCTCGCGGAAGGTCGGGCCCGGGCGCGCGCGCCCCTTCAGATAGATCGGCGCCTCCATGTGCACGAACGGGAGCGGCACGAGCTCGGTGAACCCGCCGCTTCGCTTCTGCTGGTCACGCAGGCGCAGCAGGTGACGCGCCCAGCTCCGCGGGGTGTCGGCGTGGCCGAACATGATCGTCGTCGTCGAACGCAGGCCGACGCGGTGCGCGACGTCGTGGACGCGGAGCCATTGCCGCGTCGTCACCTTGTCGGGGCAGATGATCCTTCGCACCTCGTCGTCGAGGATCTCGGCTGCCGTGCCGGGCAGCGAGGCGAGGCCGGCCGCATGCAGCCGCGTCAGGTAGCCCTCGAGCTCGAGGCCGAGCGTGGCCGCACCCTGCCAAACCTCGAGCGCGGAGAACGCGTGCACGTGCAGATCGGGCAAGGCCTCCTTGATCGCACGGCAGACGTCGACGTAGAAGTCGCCCGTGAAGCCCGGGTGGATCCCGCCCTGGAGGCAGATCTCGACGGCGCCGCGGTCCCACGCCTCCTTGGCGCGCCGGACGATCTCCTCGATCGGGACGAGGTAGGGCCGCCCTCGCAGGTTCTCGGCCAGCCGCCCTTTCGAGAAGGCGCAGAAGCCGCAGCGGAAGTAGCAGACGTTCGTGTAGTTGACGTTTCGCGTCACCACGTACGTGACGGTGTCGCCGCAGACCTCCCTGCGAAGGCTGTCGGCGGCGTCGAGGACAGCGCGGAGATCGGCGCCGCGCGCTGAGAACAGCGTCACGACGTCGTCCTCCTCCAGCTCGACCGCCTCGCGCACCTTCGCGAGAGCCCTCGCCACATGCGTATCGGGGGCGGTCCTCCGACCGTTGAGAAGACGAGGAATCGGGGCCACGGCGCCGGCGGCCCAGCTGTCCTCTCTCGCTAGGCCGTCGGCGTCAACCTGTCGAAGTACGTGGCGTGCAACACGAGCCTCGGCCCACCTGTCCAAGTCGTGCACGTATTCCGGGTAGATCGCGAGGCGGGGGGCGAGCTCGAGCCCGGCCGCTTGTGTTGCAAGGCGCAAGCGTTCGAGCTCAGGCCACGGCGCTTCCGGGTTGACGTGGTCGATGGTGACGGGCGAGACGCCGCCCCAGTCGTTGATCCCCGCGTCCAGCACCTTCGGGAAGTCGTCGTAGCTCAGGTTGGGCGGCGCCTGGATGTTCGCGTCTGCGCCCAGGAGGAGGCGCGCGGCCGCACAGGTCCAGAGAAGCTCCTCGAGCGGGGGCTCCGGCGCGGCCGCCATCCGAGTCCCCGGCTTGGCCCGGAAGTTCTGGATGATCACCTCCTGGATGTGGCCGTAGCGCTCGTGCAGCCGTCGGATCGCGAGCAGCGCCTCGAGCCGCTCGACCCGCGTCTCGCCGATCCCGATCAGGATCCCGGTCGTGAACGGCACCCGCGCGCGGCCTGCCGCCTCGATCGTCGGGAGCCGCGCCTCTGGAAGCTTGTCGGGCGACCCGAAGTGCGGGCCGCCGCGCGCCGCGAGGCGCTCCGCCGTACCCTCTAGCATTAATCCCTGGGAGACGCTGACGTCGCGGAGCGCCGCGATGTCGTCTTCGGACATCACGCCGGGATTGAGGTGCGGCAGGAGGCCGGTCTCCTCGAGCACCAGCCGCGCGCAGCGGGCGAGATACTCGAGGGTCGTCGTGCAGCCGAGCGCGCGAAGCTCTGCCCGCGCGATGCGGTAACGGAGCTCCGGCTTGTCGCCGAGCGTGAAGAGCGCCTCGCGGCAGCCGGCGGCCGCTCCCGCCCGGGCGACGTCGAGCACCTCCTCCTCCGTCATGTAGGCGCGCTCGCCGCGTCGCGGCGGCCGGGCGAACGTGCAGTAGTGACAGACGTCCCGGCACAGCTTCGTCAGCGGGATGAAGACCTTCGGCGAGTAGGTGACGAGCCGCCCGTGCCCGGCCGCCCGCAGTCGCGTCGCCTCCCCGGCCAGCTCGTACCAGCGCCGCTCGACCAGCGCCTCCACGCGGAGGAGCTTATGTGCTAGCCAATGTGTCCCTGCAGCTGTGAGC
>JBKPFU010000168.1:0-4865 GCA_046728975.1 Actinomycetota bacterium
AGGAGGAAGAGCACCCGTCTCACGCGGGCCTGCCCGCGAAGTAGAAGAGCAGCCCGATCCCGAGCTCGAACGTGTAGCCGAGCGCATAGACGATCGCCGCGGCCACGCCTGCACCTGCATCGGACATCGCGAGCGCGACCAGCGCGACGATCACCGCGATCGCTCGAAAGGTCATCCCGAAAGCCAGCACGCCTGAGCGCGCGAGATTATCGGCGCCGATCGGAAGGCGTGCGAGCAGCAGCCCGAACCCTTGCCCGGCGACGACCCAGAGCAGCGCGCCGATCAGCCAGCCCGAAAGCGGCCAATCCGCAGCCACGAAGATCGGCAGCGCGAGGACGATCACCCCCGCCGCGGCCAGCGCGGGGACGAGTCTGCCCGGGCGAGGCCTCGGCCTGGTGAGCGTGCCGGCCATCAGCGAGCCTCTTCCGAACAAGTCGTGCGTGCGGGACGCGAGAAGCGAGCGTCGCAAGGACACAAACGCATACGCGTCCTAGGATGACGCGAGGCTACGTGCGCGACTGAGGACGCCGCGAGGCGATGCTTCGCAGCGGATCCGCGCGTGCGAGATGTCAGGAAGGGGCGAGCCAATTAGGTGAAGAAGCCGCGGTAGCGGCGGTAGACGGCGAAGATCCCGGCCGGAATCCCGACTACAGCGCCGGCCAGGGCTCCGATGCCGACGGATCCTGCGGCCCAGCCGATTAGCGCGCCCACTCCGACCCCTGCTGCGGTGACGCCTCCGAGCATCGCGCCGGCCCCGGCGGGTTCGAACGACGAGCGGGGAGAGGGCTCCATCCGAAGCCAGCTTACCAAAGTTTGTAACACCGCAAAGCCGCATGGTTTCGCCAAAAACGCCTTAGCTTGTACGCTTCTTTCGTGCGCGTCGTGCTCGTCCACGGAAGCGTCGGGAACGCGGCCGCGACATGGGCGGAGCAGCGGGCGCTGGACGACCGGTTCGAGCTTCTGCTCGTCACGCGATCGGGATACCCGCCGCGTCCACCGGAGGAGCGAATCGACTTCGACGAGCAGGCCGCGGAGCTGGCCGAGCTGCTGGAGGAGGGCGACCACCTCGTCGGCCATTCCTACGGCGGCGTCGTCTCGATGCTGGCAGCGGCGCAGCGCCTCGAGGCCTTACGGTCGTTGACCGTGAACGAGCCGCCGGCGTTCGGCGTCGCCCGGGGCAACCCGGCCGTGGAGGGATTCCTCGCCCAGTTTCATGGCGCACCGCGCGAGCCGCGCGCGTACCTGCAGTTCTTCTTGCCGCTCGTGGGAACCAATCGGAGCCTGCCCGATCCGCTGCCCCCCGAGCTGGAGGCAGGAGCGCGCGCGGCGCTGGCCGAGCGCCCGCCCCACGAGGCCGAGATACCGCTCGACGCGCTCGCGCAGGCGGGGTTCCCGAAGCTCGTCGTGTCGGGGGCGCACAGCGCCGCCTTCGACGCGGTCTGCGACGTCCTCGAGAAGCGACTGCCCGCCGAGCGGGCGGTGGTGCCGGGCTCGGGCCATGCGATCCCGCGCGCGCCCGGCTACACGCAGCGGCTGCTCGAGTTTCTGGAGTCGGCTTCGTGAGGGTCTGGGTCGACCTCACGAACTCCGCGCACGTGATCGTGCTGCGCCCGCTCGTCGAGTTGCTCGAGGCGCGCGGCGACGAGGTCGAGATCACCGCGCGGCCGCTCTCGCACACAACCGAGTTGCTCGACGAATGGCGCCATCCGTACACCGTGCTCGGAGCGCACGGCGGCGCCTCGCGATTCGGGAAGGCGCGAGAGGCCGCTTCGCGCCTCCCGCAGCTAGTTCGCTTCGGGCGCGGACGTCGGTTCGACCGGGCACTGGCGCACGGCTCGACCGACCTCCCCCCCGCGTGCCGGCTGTTGCGGATTCCGAACACGACAATGTTCGATTACGAGTGGGCGTCGCTCCAGCACCACGTCAACTGCCGTCTGGCGACGCGCGTGCTGGTGCCGGACGCAATCCCGGCCGAGCGGCTCGCGCCCTACGGCGCGAGGCCGCCGAAGCTCGTCCGTTACCCCGGCCTGAAGGAGGAGTACTACCTCGGCGACTTCCGGCCGAGCGAGCGCGTGCTCTCGGAGCTCGGGCTTGACCGCGAGCGGATCCTCGTGGTCGTGCGCACCGCCCCGTCGTACGCGCTCTACCTCGGCGGTTCCGAGAACGAGCTGCTCACCCGTCTGCTGACACGCCTTGCGCAAGAGGACGCGCAGACGGTCGTGCTCGCGCGCACGGACGAGCAGCGCAGCGCGGTGCGCTCGTTGGGCGACTTCGTCGTTCCCCCTCGCGCCGTCGACGCGCGCAGCCTGGCCGCACTTGCAGACGCCGTCGTCTCCGCCGGCGGGACGATGCTACGCGAGGCCGCCGTGCTCGGAACGCCCGCCTGGTCGATCTTCGAAGGCAAGCAGGGCGCGGTCGACGCCTTGCTCGCAAGCGAGGGACGCCTGCGCTTCCTGTCTGGGCCCGACGAGCTCGAGCTGAAGAAGGCGCCGGTCGAGCGTCAGCGCCGGGCGCGCCGCGATCCCGCCGACCTGCTCAACGCCGCCCTGCCGTGAGTGCGCGCTCCACGGCCTCCTCTCGATCCTCGACCGGCTCGCGTCTGAGGCCGAACACCTGGAGGTGGCGCGACTTCAGGATCTCGAGCGTGTAGATCATCCACACCGAGGCGGCGAGGACGAAGAGGCCGACCGCGGTTGCGATCAGCGTGTTGCCGAGGTCCCACTCGCCGTGCGGCCGCGGCGGCAGGAAGCGGAGGAGGATCGCGTACGCGGCGAGCAGTGCCGCCCAGACGTGCAGGTAGGCGGCCGTCCGGCGCTGCGAGAAACCGATGCGCATGAACCGGTGGTAGAAGTGGTTCTGGTCCGCTCCCCACGGCGGTCGGCGGTATTTCAGGCGCTTCAGCACCACGAACGACGTGTCGAGGATCGGGACCGCCATCACGAGCAAGGGCCCCGCCAGCGCGATCGTCGCGGCGGTCTTCAGCACGCCTTGAACGGCCACGCAGGCGAGCACGAACCCGAGCGCGAGCGCTCCGCAGTCGCCCATGAAGATCTTCGCCGGGTGGTAGTTGTGGCGCAGGAACGCGAGCGTCGCGCCGCAGATGATCGCCGCGAAGGCGGCGGCGCTCAGGCGGTCGAAGGAGGCGGCGAGGACGGCGAACGAGCCCGATGCGATCGCGACGATGCCGGCCGCGAGCGCGTCCATCCCGTCGATCAGGTTGACGAGGTTCGCGAGGGCGACGATCCAGAAGATCGTCAGTGGGTACTCGGCGCCGGCGAGGTCGTGCGAGCCGAGAAGCGGCAGCGAGACATGGTCCCAGGTGAGGTCGTAACCGACGACCGGGATCAGCGCCGCGGCGACGACGCCGGCCATCTTGATGCTCGGCCGCATTCCCCAGATGTCGTCGATCAGTCCGAGGACGGCGACCGCCAGCGTGCCGAGAATGATTCCGCGGTACGTTCCTTCGGGGTGGATGAACACGACCGCCGGGATGAGGATCCCGGCGACGATCGCGAGGCCGCCGATCCGGGGGATCGGGCGACGGCCGTGCACCCGCGGGCGGTCGTCGCCGGTGTCGATCGCGCCGATCCGGGGCGCGAGACGGGCGATCAGCGGCGTGAGCGCGAGCACGATCGCCGCGGCTGTCAGGAACCCCCAAACCGCCTTCCCGTCCGAGACGAGGGCGTGGACGGAATCGGGGAAGGACATTACGATCGGTTATAGCAAAGCGGTTTCTCGACATTCCCCTGCGGTCCAACTAGCCTTGAGCCTCTTTTGAGCAAGCTCCTAACACCCGAGTCGACCTTCGACGAGCGCATCGAGACGCGGCGCGCGAACATCGGCATCGTCGGTCTCGGCTACGCCGGGCTGCCGCTCGCGATGGCGTTCGCCGAGGCCGGGTTCGACGTCACCGGCGTCGATCTGAACGAGAACCGCGTCCGCGCGGTGCAGGAGAAGCGGTCGTACCTCGTGGACGTGCCGGAGGAGCGTTTGCAGAGGCTCGACGGCACGCTGAACGCGACCGCGGATTACGCGGCCGTCGCCGAGCTCGACGCGCTGACGATCTGCGTCCCGACGCCGCTCTCGAAGACACGCACGCCCGACCTCGGCTACATCGTCTCCGCGACCGAGTCGGTGGCCGAGAACCTGCGCCCCGGCCAGCTCGTCGTGCTCCAGTCGACGACGCACCCGGGAACGACGGAGGAGATCGTGCTGCCCACGCTCGAGGAGCGCTCCGGCGGCAAGGTCGGCAAGGACTTCTTCCTCGGCTACGCGCCTGAACGCGTCGACCCGGGCAACCAGCAGTTCACGATCAAGAACACGCCGAAGCTCGTCGCCGGCGTCACCGAGGAGTGTTCACGGCGCACGCAGCTCCTCTACCGGCAGATCGTCGACAACGTCATCCCGGTCTCGAGGCCGATGGTCGCCGAAACGGCGAAGCTGCACGAGAACACCTTCCGGGCGGTCAACATCGCGCTCGCAAACGAGCTGGCGCTGATGTGCGATCGGCTCGGCATCTCCGCGTGGGAGGTGATCGAGGCGGCGTCCTCGAAGCCTTTCGGGTTCCTGCCCCACTATCCCGGCCCCGGGCTCGGCGGCGACTGCATTCCCGTCGTGCCGCACTTCCTCGCCTGGCGGCTGCGCGAGTACGGCTACTCGGCGCAGCTGATCGACGCCGCGCACGAGATCAACGCCCACATGCCGAACTACGTCGTCGGCAAGATCGCGGACGCGCTGAACGAGACCGGCCGTCCGATCAAGGGCTCGAAGCTCTTGCTCCTCGGGATGGCGTACAAGGCCGACGTGCACGACACGCGCGAGTCTCCGAGCCTCGAGATCATGCGTCAGCTGATCGCCCGCGGCGG
>JBKPFU010000169.1:0-2937 GCA_046728975.1 Actinomycetota bacterium
CCGCCCGGGTTCATGCTGCCGCCCAGCGCGCTCGCCCTCGAGATCGGCGCCGGCGTCGCCCTCCCTCTCGCTGCCGCGCTCGTGCCGGTGCGCACCGGGAGCAGGATCACCGTTCGGCAGGCGATCGCCACCGAGGCCGGAGCGGAGCAGCGGGAGGGCCTCGTCGAACGGCTGGCGGCCCGGATCCCGCACTTGCCTGCGGGCGTTCGGCTCGCGATCACGAACGGCTTCCGGCGGAAGGGGCGGCTTGCCCTGACGCTGACCACTCTCGTCCTCGGGGGCGCGATCTTCATCAGCGTGCTCAGCGTCCGAAGCTCGCTCGACGCCACGCTCGACGACGCCGGCCGCTACCGACAGTACGACGCGCAGATCTCACTCGACCGCGCATCCCCGGCCGCGGCCGTCGAGCGGGTCGCCCGCGCGACTCCGGGCGTGCGCCGCGCCGAGGCCTGGGGAGTCGCGACCGCATCGCGCGTCCGCACAGACGGAAGCGAGAGCGAGACGTTCACGACCCTCGGCCTGAAGCCCCGAACGACGATGATCGAGCCGCTTGTCCTACGCGGCCGGTGGCTTCGGCCGGGCAACGAGCAGGCGCTCGTCGTCAACACGGATGTCTTGAAGGACGACTCCCCACTCTCGGTCGGCGACCGCGTACGACTCCACCTTGGACGGACGAGGAGTGACTGGCGGATCGTCGGCGTCGTCCGCGGGATCATGCAAGGCGCCGTCGCCTACGCCGACCGGGGTGACCTGGGAAGCGCCGTCGGCGAGCGTGGGCTTGCGCGGCAGCTCCAGGTCGTCGGCGGCGAACACGGCGAAGGCGCGCAGACCGAGCTCGTCCGAGCCGCCTCGAACAGGCTCGGCAAGGCCGGCTTCTCGGTCGGGCCAACGCAGACGACGGCGGAGAAACGCTCGCTCGACGAGTCCAACTTCTCGATCATCACCTCCTTCCTCGTCACGATGGCGATCCTGATCGCGGTCGTCGGCGGCCTCGGCTTGATGGGGACGCTCAGCATCAACGTGCTCGAGCGCTCCCGTGAGATCGGCGTCCTCAGGGCGATCGGCGCCGGCGACGGCGCCGTCTTCCAGCTCGTGCTGGTCGAGGCGCTGCTGGTGGGCGTGATCGGTTGGGTGCTCGCGGTGCCGCTGTCGATCCCGCTCAGCCACCTGCTCAGCAACGAGGTCGGCCGGATGTTCGTCGGCACGCCCCTGACCTACAGGTTCTCCGCCACCGGGATGCTGATCTGGCTCGGCCTCGTCCTCGCCCTGTCGGCGCTGGCCGCGCTCGTCCCCGGCCGGCGCGCGGCGCGGCTGACCGTCCGCGACGTCCTGGTCTACGAGTGAGGGCCGAGCACGGGAGCGGCCCCGGGAGCTCTTGTCGCGAGCGGCGACGGCGCCGTCCGGACTATCCGCGCCAGGCGCGCCGGTAGCCACCAGTTGTAGCGGCCGAAGAGCGCCATCAAGGACGGGACGAGCAGGGCGCGCACGATCGTCGCGTCGACGAAGACCGCCACGGCCAAGCCCAACCCGAACTCCTGTAGGCCGATGATCCGCCCGGCGACGAAGCCGCTGAACGCCGCAACCATGATGATGGCCGCCGCTGTCACGATCCGGCCCGTCCGCTCGAGCCCGAGCGCCACCGCCTTCTCGTTGTCCCCCGTCTCGTCCCAGTACTCGCGCATCCGGCTGACGAGGAAGACCTCGTAGTCCATCGAGAGGCCGAAGAGCATCGCGAACAGGAAGATCGGAATCCAGCCCTCGATCTGCTCGAACTTGTAGAGGCCGACGAGGGAATCGCCAACCCCCCACTTGAAGATGACGACCAGCATCCCGTAGGCCGCGCCTACGGAGAGAAGGTTCAGCACGACCGCTTTCAGAGGCAGGACGACGGAGCGGAACGCCCGCATCAGAAGGAGATAGGTGAGCAAGAGCACGGCGAGCACGAGCCACGGAAAGGCGCCGTAGGCCTTGTTCAGGAAGTCGACGCCCTCGGGCGGGCCGCCGCCCGCGAGCACGTGCGTGCCTTCCGGGAAGCCGGCGGCGGGGACCAGGTCGCCGCGCAGACGATTCACGAACCTCTTCGACGGCTCCTGGCCGTACTCGTGGCGGCCGGCGACGATGATCTGCTCGTAGCGGCCGGAGGAGTCGACGTACGGCGGCGCGGGCCGCGTGTGGACGAACGCGACCTCGTCGTCGGCGACCAGAAGGGTCGCGAGCCCGGAGACAGCGGCTTGCAGCCGTGGGTCACGGACGCCGTCCGCCCGGCCGGAGTCGATCACGATCTGCGTCGGGTTCAGCGTTCCGTCCCCGATACGCGCCCGAAGGAGATCGAGCCCTTGAACCGCCTGCGGGTGCCTCGGGATGCCGAAGGCCGACCCCGCGGTCAGCTGGAGCGCGAAGAGAGGGATGGTCGCCGCAATCAGCAATGTCGCGGCGGCGACGAGGAACGCGGTCGGCCGCCGCATGATCGAGCGCGCGACGCGCGCCCAGAAGCCGGCCTCGACGTTCTTCGTCCCCGGCAGCGTCGGCAGCGGCAAGTGCAACCGGTCGCGCACGAACCCGGCCACGTGCACGCGCTTCGTGCCAAGCCGCCCGTAGACCGACAGCAGCGCCGGCTGGAGAGTGGCCGCGGCGAGAATCGAGATGATCGGAATGAGGAAGCCGCCGACGCCGATCGCGCGAATGAATGGCACCGGCATGAACAGGAGCAGCGCGAGGCCGATCGCGACCGTTGCCCCTGAGAAGACGACCGCGCGGCCGGCCGTCTCCATCGTCCGCACGATCGCGTCGTCCTTGGACCCGTTCGCGGCGAGCTCCTCGCGGAAGCGGTAGACGATCAGGAGCGAGTAGTCGATCGCGATCCCGAGGCCGATCAGCTGGACGAGGTTCGTCACGTACGTCGGCGTCTCCATGAAGTGCGCGACGACGTAGACGATC
>JBKPFU010000170.1:0-30081 GCA_046728975.1 Actinomycetota bacterium
GGGGACGGTCACGGCGCCGTACGGAAACGACGGCGGCCGGCATCACCCCGGCATCGACATCGGTATTCTCCGCTCGCTCGAGGTTCGCGCGGCGGCGGCCGGGGAGGTCCTCCGCGTCGGACCGCAGCCCGGCTACGAGGGCTACGGCAACGTGGTCGAGATCGACGCCGGCGGCGGCTACACGACGCTCTATGCGCACCTTGCGAGCGCACGTGTCCGAAGAGGGCAGGAAGTCGAGGCCGGGATGCCGATCGCCGTCGCGGGCTGCACGGGCTGGTGCACGGGCACGCACCTGCATTTCGAGCTGCGGCTGCATGGCCGAGCCGTGAACCCGAACCGAATTCCGCTCGGCTACACTCGGACTCCCCGGGCGGTTAGCTCAGTTGGGAGAGCGCCGGCTCGACAAGCCGGAGGTCACTGGTTCGAGCCCAGTACCGCCCACCTTACTTGGCATCGCGCAGGGAGAATGCGGGCGAGCGGCCGGGCTGCCGAGGGCTCGTAGGACCGGGGTCAAGACGATCGCGCGAGCGCGATCCACGCTGCGAGCGCCGCCAGCTTCTGGTCCTCCGCCCAGGGCGGCCCGATTTCTCGCAGCAGCTCGTCGATCCAGTGCTGCAGCTCGCCTCTGCCGACGGCGAGCGCCGACTCGCCCTGCTCCCAGATCGACTGCTTCAGGATGGCGACCGGCTCGAGCCCGCGCGACTCGGCGCCCTGCAGCAGCGCACCCTGATCGAGCCGTCCCTCCGCCGCATGCGCGAGGGCGTGTGACGCCAGGATCGACTCGAGCCGCGCGCCGCTGAACGCCCCGACGACGACCGCGCACGAACGTACGACGGCGCCCTCGGCCACCGCGTCGCGCACTGTCGCTCAAGAACGACAGCCGCTCGTTCGGCGGCGATTCGCTCGGCGGCTTCGACGAGGTCGGCCGCCTCGGCGGGCTCGAGCCTTCGTGCTGCGTGGTAGGCGTTCCTTCTGACGCGTCCGGAGGGGTCGCCGAGCTCCGCACGCCCACGGAAGAGAACCTCGGGCCGCGCGACTCCCCCGGTGACTATGACCAGTGCGGCCCATCCGGTGTGGGCACGACAGCCGATTGCCGCGGCCCGCCCGCCGTCACGGGAGCCGGCAGTCAACACTTGCGCGTCGGGCTGGATCGGCTTCAGCTCCATTCCTCAGTCTCACCGGCCTACCGGGCGACGGCAACTGCCACGGCATGCTCTCCAGCTCTGCGGGTCTCCGCTCACACGACGGCGACGTAACGCTGAGTGGGGCGGTTACCACGACGACGTGGTTCCGCACTGCAAGGTCCGCCAGATCGCACGTCGGCGCCCAGGCGAGGCTCGAGAGGCGTTCGGACCCGTCCGCCGCTGCCGGGGCCCCGGCATCGGCCAAGTGGTGCCCCGTCCCGTAGAGCACCAGTTTGTTGGTTCTCGTGGGTATTGGTGTGCACTTTACGGAAGTTTTACCTTCTTCTAAGTACCGAAAACTGGTAAAGAGTTCACCATTCGGCACGGGATTACCAACGGCCGGCGATGAATGGTGCTTGCGAAAAGTCGGGCTAGCAACTACTACTCGATCTAGAGGGAACCAACGGCCCAGCGGCCCGAAGGGGAAACGGGTGAAAGAAGAGAGCGGCATTCAAGCGTCGACGCTGCGTGACTACGTCCATATCGCGCGACGGCGTAAGTGGATCATCCTTCAGGCGATCATCATCGTTCCGGCCGTCGCCATACTCCTGGCGGCGCGGCAGGACAAGCAGTACGAGGCCTGCGCGAACGTCCTGCTGAGCTACCAGAACCTCGCCAGCTCGCTTACAGGCACGCCGGACTCTTCGATCTCCCAACCGGTCGAGCGGATTGCGGAGACGCAGGCCGAGCTGGCGCGGGTGCCGGCCGTTTCGCAGCGCGCCGCGCTGCGCCTGAACGGTTCGGCTCGGTCGGCGGACACGATCCTGGGCGAGACATCGGTGGCGGCGAACCCGAGCTCGAACATCCTGCGGTTCTGCGCGAAGGACACCGACCGGGAGTTGGCGCCGCGAATCGCGACGACGTACGCGCAGGCTTTCGTCGAGTACCGCCACGAGCTCGACACGGCGGAGCTGGTGAGCGCGAGGAAGAACGTTCAGGCCAGGATCAAGCAGTTGGCGGCGACCGGCCGAACGGAAACCGCGCTGTACAGAACCCTCGTCTCGAGCTCCGAGCAGCTGCGCGCGATGGAGACCCTCCAAACGGCGAACGCCAAGGTCGTCAAGCAGGCGCGGGACGCGATCCAGGTCGCGCCGCGGCCGATCCGTAGCGGCGTAATCGGACTGCTCCTCGGAGGCGTGCTCGGCATCGGCCTCGCTTTCCTGTGGGAGGCTCTCGACACGCGCGTGCGCAATGCGGAGGAGATCGGCGGCCGGCTCGATCTGCCGCTGCTCGCGCGCGTGCCGGAACCGCCGCGGCGCTTGCGCCGCGAGCACAGCCTCGCGATGGTCGCCGACCCGAACGGCGTCCACGCCGAGGCGTTCAGGATCCTGCGCACGAACCTCGACTTCGCGCGTCTCGCCCGCGAGGCGCGCACGATCATGATCACGAGCGCGATTGAGGGTGAGGGGAAGTCGACGACGGCGGCCAACCTGGCAGTCGCCCTCGCCCGCGTTGGCCAGTGCGTCGCGCTCGTCGACCTCGACCTGCGCCGGCCGTTCCTGCACCGCTTCTTCGACCTCGATGGTCGACCGGGCCTGACCCAGGTGGCACTCGGGCACGCGAAGCTGTCGGAGGCCCTGACGCCCGTGCCGATTGTCGTCACGGGAGGCCGGAGCGTCCGCACAGACAACGGCAACGGCGCGAGGCGGGTGGAGGGCGTCCTCGAAGTGCTCAGCTCGGGACCGATTCCGCCGAACGTGGACGAGTTCGTCGGCAGCCGCGCAGTGGCCGACATCCTCGCGAAGCTGCGCGCACGCGCCGACATCGTCATCGTCGACTCGACGCCGCTGCTCGGGGTCGGCGACGCCATGGTGCTGACCCGCTCCGTCGACGCGCTGATCATCGCGACTCGCATGAACGTCGTCCGGCGTCCGATGCTTCGCGAGCTGCGGCGGGTGCTTGAAGCGAGCCCCGCGCAGAAGCTCGGGTTCGTCGTCACCGCCGCGGAGGTCGAGGATGGCTACGGGTACAGCTACGGCGGCTACCACCACCGCTACGCGGCGACGACCGAAGAGCCGACGAAGCGGGTGCAGTGAGCCTCGCTCGCGTGCGGCTCGCGCTGGTTACACACCTTTTCCCTCTCTTAGGCCAAGAGGTTGCCTTATGAGCCGTATGCGGATTCTGGTCGCCGATGCGGCTTCGCTCTTCCGGGCAGGCGTCCGGAACCTCCTCTCACGCGAAGGTGATTTCGAGGTCGTCGAGGCCGGCGACTTTGGCGACCTCGAGCAGGCGCTCGAGGCGACGCCGCCGGATATCGCGCTCATTGATCTCGAGCTTCCGCCCGACGGGGGCGTTGCAGCGGTCGCAAAGGTGGCGAAGGAGCAACCGGCGCATCTGATCGTTTGGAGTTTCGAGCCGACCCGCGAGACGGTGCTCGCCGCCATCCGCGCGGGCGCCGACGGTTACCTGCACAAGGAGATTTCGCCGCGCGGTCTGATCCGCGCCTTGCGTGGTGCGGTCGGCGGCGAGGCTCCGATCTCGCGCGATCTCGCGAGCCTGATGATCGAGGCTCTGCACCTTCTCGAGGAGCGGATGAGCGCACGCGAGCGCGCCGCCGTGCTCTCCGCGCGGGAACGCGAGGTGCTGTCCTGCGTCGCGCGCGGCGCGCGCAACAGGCAGATCGCCTCGTCGCTCTTCATTTCAGAGTTCACGGTGAAACGGCACATGCAGAACATCCTCCAGAAGCTCGAGCTGCCTTCGCGTCGTGCGGCGGCCGCGTTCTACGCGTCGGCCTTCGACGAGCGGCCCGAGGCTGCAGGGATCGGCGAGCCGGCTTGAGCGCACCAGGCGACACGCATGACCGGCCGCTCGTTGCCGTCGTGTGCAGCGTGCCGCTGCTGCACGAGGCTCTCTCTGCGGCGCTCGAGAACATCGCTGACGTCCACGCCTTCCCCGCCGACGGCGGCGACACGTCCGGCTTGCTTCGGTCGTTGCAGCCGGATGCCGTCGTCGTCGATACGCGCGAGGAGGCCGAGGCCGCTGCCGACTTCGCGCGAGAAGCGCAATCGCCGCTCGTCTGCGTGGTCCTCCGGGAACAGAAGCTCCGCGTTCTGCGGAACGGAGGTTGGGAGGAGCCGGAGGGCGACGGCGTGTCGCCCGAGGCGATCCGGAACATTCTGGTCGGTGGAATCTTCGGAAAGAGGAGAGGCTGACGTAAACGGGCGGACGCTCGACATTGGGGCGCTCGCGTAGCGCATCGCTCGCGCAAGAAAACGTAAACAGCGCGGCCGAGAATTCCGAAGAAGAGACCAGGGTGCAAGCGAGACACGCTGACTTGGTCGCCGTCGGATCCGGCGGGGTAGGAACCGAATCGCAGGGGGACTACTATGTGAGGTCCGAGCACACTCCCCGTGCAGCTCAGGGGTTGCCGCCATGACCCCTACCTTCCCTAACGCCATCGGTCGCGTTGCCGCTGCCGCCGGACTGGCCCTTTCGCTGCTGGTCCCGCCTCTGCTCCTGCGCGGCGAGCGCGAACCGACGGTGCCGTTGAGCGAGGCGACGAGGACAGCCGCTTTCGTCCCGGCTGCCCCGCCCGGGAACCCCGCGGTGAGGCAACGGCCGATCACCTCGGTGTTGTCTCCGCCGGTCGGCAGTCCGTCTTCCATCGCGCCAGCGGGGGCCGTCTTGGGGTCCGCTACAGGTCCGATCCCGACTCCCGCGGGTCCGGCCACCCGCGCGCAGCCGCGCTCAGGCACGGAGCCTGCGCAACCTGCGCCGCCGCCCCCGTCGTTAGGCGAGCCGACGCCGGCGCCTGCTCCGTCACCACCCGCAGCTCCGGCTCCTGCGCCCGCCGAACCGCCGCCGGCGGCCGTCGCCAACCCTCGGCCGGCGCCGACTCGTGCACGGATCGCGAAGGCGAACGCGTCGAAGAAACGGAAGAAGCCGAGGAACCCGAGGCCGCGCAGGCGCGCGCGTCCGGCTCCGACGGCGGCGCCCTCGCCGCCTCGGCGCCGACCCGACGAGGAGCGCGAGGACAAGGGCAAGGAGGACCGTGGCAAGCGCGACAACGGCGACAAGAACAAGAAATAGGCGCGGAGCACGCCTGGGAGAGGGCGTGCGGAACAGGCTCGTCCCCTATTTCGTCGCGCTCGCGCTGCCGCTCGCCGTGGGCGTCTGGGCTTTCGCGAACTACGCTGCCGACGCGTCTCGCGATCGGGTGGACGCGCGTCTCCTCACGAAGGCTCAGGCCACTGGCGCCGCGTACGACAAGCGGGTCAGGCAGGCGATGGCTCAAGCGCAGCGGCTTGCGCGGCAGCCGGCCGTGCAGCGGGCGCTGGCGCGTCGTGACGGCGCCGCGCTGAGACGGCGAGCGGAGCGGAACGTCGGGTTCTATGCGGGCGGGGAGCTGCTCGCCGGAACGGCGGCGTCGGACGCCGTGGTGCGCAACGCTGACATCAAGGCCGGTCCACGCACGATCGGCCGCGTGACTGTGAGCGTGCCGCTGAGCGAGCTCCGCCAGGCCGGTGCGCTCGATCGGGGGGATCGCCTCTTGGTCAGTCGGCTAGCCGGAGACAAGGCCGTCGATCTCAGGGTCCGAGGCACGACCTATCGGGCAGCCCCTGCGTCGAAGGGTTCGCTCCGGCTCGTGGTCGCCACGCCGAAGCAGCCGATCTCGGCGGACGCGAATGACGCGAGGCGGCGCGTGATCATCGCCGGCCTCGCGGTACTCGCGGGCGTCGGTCTCGTCGCTTACGCCTTCGCGCCCGCGTTCGCACGCTCGCGGTTGGCGCAGCACCAGCGCGCGCAGGCGGTGCAGGTGCTCTCGCACCTCGGCGACGGCGTCTTTCTCGTTGACGGAGATCACGCCATCCGCTACTGGAACCCGGCCGCCGCGGCGATCACGGGGCTCGAAGCAGACGAGGTGCACGGCCGCCCGCCGGACGCCGTCTTCCGCGGCTGGTCCGAGGCGCCGCCGACCGCCGTCGCCGCCGAGCCGGGCGCTCCTCCGCCGCCCGCCCACCCGCAGACGGGGTCGTACGGCGTCGACGGCCGCGAGCTCTGGCTCTCGTTCTCGGGCGTCGAGTTCCCGGAGGGAACGGTTTATGCCTTCCGCGATCTGACCGAGGAGCACCGCCTCGAGGAGGTCCGGAGCGACTTCGTCGCGACGGTCTCGCACGAGCTCCGGACGCCGCTGGCGTCGATCGCCGGTGCGGCCGCCACGCTACGGGAGCGGCCCGAGCTCGCCGAGCCGACGCGGCGGCAGCTCCTGTCGGTCCTCTACGACCAATCCGACCGCCTCGCGCGGCTTGTCGACCAGATCATGCTCGCGAATCAGCTGTCGTCGGGCGGCGTGCGCCTGGAGCCGAGGGCGTTCCAGGCGGAGGAGGTCGCGCGCGCGGTCGTCGAGGCGGCGCGGCCGAGGCTCGCGGACGGGCTCGAGCTCGAGGTCCTGGCGCCGCGAACACTGCCGCCGGTGTCGGCCGACCCGGCGCGGACCGGGCAGGTGCTGACGAATCTCGTCGAGAACGCGATCAACTACTCGCCGGGCGGCGGGCGCATCCGCATCGATCTTCAGCGCGCGGGCGAACGACTCCGGTTCTCGGTCAGGGACGAGGGCCTCGGGATCCCGCCCGACGAGCAGCAGCGGATCTTCGAGAAGTTCTACAGGCTCGATCCGGCGATGACGCGGGGCGTGGGCGGCAGCGGTCTCGGCCTGTACATCTGCCGCGAGCTCGTGGAGCTGATGGGCGGGCGGCTGACCGTTCGCTCACACCAAGGCGCCGGCTCGACGTTCTCGTTCGAGCTCCCTCTCGCCGCCTGAGACATCAGCCGAGCTCGACCGGTATCTCGTACCTCTCGACCGCCTCGATGTCGGCTTCCACGGCGCTCGAAGCCGTCCGGCGAAGCGTCGCGGCGTGGACTTCGCTCGCGTCGAGCGACCCACCGCCGTCCCAGAACGTGATCGTCATCGCGACGCCGTTCTCTCGGTCGACGAGGAAAAACGCTCCCTCGTTCCCATCGATCTCGCGCACATTCGACAGAGCCTGGCGGAACGCCTCGCACGCCTCGTCCATCCGCTCCGGCGCGATCGAGTACCTGCTCACACGGGCAAACTGCATCGCTCGCTCCTCTCTCGCTGGCCGGCCGCATTCTGACCTTCCGGCGCGCGTGATGAGAAGCGATCTCCGCTGCGGCCGCCGCGGGGCGGTGGCGGGCGATCAACGCCGCCGCGAGCTCCCACTGGCTGCGGACGATCTCGGCGCGGTTGCGCTCGAGCGCGTCGTGCTCGGCCTCGGAGGCGCGCAGCTGCTGGCGCTCGGCGACGAGCGCCGCGATGTGCTGCTCGATTCGGGTGATGTCTGCCGCGTGCGTTTCCATGGCGACATATATGACGCCGCAGGGCAGCAACCTGCTGCCCTGCTGACGTAAAGATCGTGTGAACTTTTTTCTAGCTTTTGCGGGCGGTCGCGCGACCGCCCTTGCGGCCGGCCGCCTTCTTCTGTGCCGTCGTACCGCCCTGTCGCGAGGAGCTCCGCGAGCTGGAGCTCGAGCCGGACTTCTTGCCGCCGCGGCTCGAGGCGCCCGGCGAGTTCGCGATCCGTGCCGCGCGCTCCTTCGACATGCCTCGTTTCTTCAGGCCTTCGTACTGCTTCTCGTTCTTGACGCTCGGTCTCTTGTTAGGCATGGAAGCCTCCTCGCCTACTTCGAGATCTCCTCGACCATCTCGCCGGTCTCCTTCTCCTTGGCGAAACGAGCGACGTCGGCTTGAGCGACCACGCCTACGAGGCTGCCGTCGTCTTGGACGACCGGAAGCCTGCGCACCTGATGGCGTGCCATCAAGGCCAGCGCATCGTCGAGCTCCTGCCGCGGATCGATGGTGATGAGATTGGTCGAGACGACGTCCTTGACTGGCGTCGACTCCGGGTCCTTGCCTTCGGCGACAACACGAAGGACGATGTCGCGGTCGGTCAGAGTTCCGACGAGCCTGTTCCCCTCGACGACGGGGGCCAGCCCGACATCCTCGTGCTTCATCATCTTCGCCGCGTAAGCAACCGGCTTGTCGGCGTCGATGGTCATCGGGTTCGAGCTCATGATTTCGTGGATCGCTTTGCCCATCAATTTCCTCCCTTTGTTTCTCGTAAGCAATAAACGCGTACCCGGCATCGAGGAGACGAAAACAGCGAGAATCCCCCCTGTGAAGCCGAATTCGCTGCGTAGGCGGATACGCGAGCTGGCGCTGTCGCTCCCCGAGACCTACGAGGACTCACCCTGGGGCCACCCGGTCTTCAAGGTGGGGAACAACAAGATGTTCGCGGCGATGAGCGAGCGCGGGAGCGTCGAGCTGACGGTGAAGCTCACCGCCGAGGAGCGCGAGATCGCGCAGCTGCTTCCGTATGTTCGCAAGGCCAGCTACGTCGGACGCTACGGCTGGATCACGGCGACGGTCACCGATGCCGAGTCACTCGACGCCGCCTTGGAGTGGCTGCGCGAGAGCTACTGGCTGAAGGCGCCGGCCGAGCTGCGAGCAGCCGTCGAGGCCGAGGACTGACGGGCCTCAACCAGGCGCCGGTCAGTCCGCTTGCGGGTCGTCTTCGGCGGAGGGCTCGCCGGCTTTCTCTTCGGGGTCCGGGGCCGGAGACTCCCCCAATTCATCGTTGCGGTCGTCGTCTCTGAGGCCTCGAGCGTCCGAAGTATCCTGATCCGACATGAAGGTCGTCCTTCCCGATTCGTCCGAACTCGAACTCCCCGACGGCGCGAGCGGCCTCGACGCGGCCGCGGCCATCGGGCCGAAGCTGGCCGAGGAGGCGGTGCTCGTTCGGTCGGACGGACGCGTGCAGGACCTTCGCCTGCCGCTCGAGGACGGTCAGCGGATCCAGATCCTGACGACCCGCGACAAGCAGGACCCCGACGCGCTTTTCGTGCTGCGCCACTCGGCCGCTCATCTGCTCGCGGAGGCGGTGCGTCGGCTGTACCCGGGCGTGAAGATCGCGATCGGCCCGCCGATCGAGAGCGGTTTCTACTACGACTTCGAATTCCCGGAGCCGATCACGGAAGCCGAGCTTCCGCGCATCGAGAACGAGATCAACCGGGAGTTGGCCGAGGGACGCGAATGGTCGCGCGAGGAAGTCTCGCGCGACGAGGCGAAGGAGCGCTTCGACGCCGAAGGCGAGCGCTACAAGGTCGAGCTCGTCGATTCGGCCGAGGATCCGATCTCCTTCTACACGCAGGGCGACTTCACCGACCTCTGCCGAGGGCCGCACCTCCAGAACTCGAGCCCGATCAAGGCGGTGAAGCTGACCGGCCTCGCCGGTGCGTACTGGCGAGGGGACGAGCGGAACGCGCAGCTAACCCGCATCTACGGAACCGCGTTCTACGACCCCAAGGATCTCCAGGCCTATCTCGAGCAGCTCGAGCGTGCGCGCGAACGCGATCACCGCCGGCTCGGGCCGCAGCTCGATCTGTTCCACCTTTCGGAGCACGCGCCGGGGATGCCGTTCTGGCATCCGAGGGGGATGGTGATCTGGAACGCGCTCGAGGACCTGCGCCGGCGCGAGAACGCGAAGCGCGGCTACATCGAGGTGAAGACGCCGCTCATGTACGACGTCGACACCTGGGTCACCTCAGGCCACTGGGAGAAGTTCCGCGACAACATGTTCCTCGTCCCTTACGGCGAGGAGCGGACGCTCGGCCTGAAGCCGATGAACTGCCCGGGCCACATGCTCCTCTTCGGCGACGATCTGCGCAGCTACCGCGAGCTGCCGCTTCGCTATGCCGAGGCATCGACGCTTCACCGCAACGAGCGCGCCGGAACGCTGCACGGATTGCTGCGCGTCCAGCACATCACCCAGGACGACGCGCACATCTTCTGCACGCGCGAGCAGATCGAGGAGGAGATCTTCAGCTGCCTCGACTACGCGGCGTTCCTCTACGACCTGTTCGGCATGGAGGCGCGCTTCGAGCTTTCGACTCGTCCGGAGAACAAGCTCGGGACGGACGAAGAGTGGGATTTCACCGAGGGCGCTCTTCGAGCGGCACTCGATCGCCGCGGGCTCGAATACGACCTCAATGAGGGAGACGGCGCGTTCTACGGCCCGAAGATCGACCTGCACATGACCGACGTCCTCGGCCGCTCGTGGCAGATGGGCACGATCCAGCTCGATTCGCAGATGCCGCAGCGCTTCGGCCTCACATACGTCGGCTCCGACAACCACGAGCACACGCCGTACGTGATCCACCGGGCGCTGCTCGGCTCGCTCGAACGGTTCATCGGCATCCTGATCGAGCACTACGGCGGCGCCTTCCCGTTCTGGCTCGCGCCCGTCCAGGTGCGGTTGATCCCCGTGGGGGAGGCGCACCGCGAGCCGGCCGAGGCCGTCCGGTTGGGTCTCGAGGATGCAGGGTTCCGTGTCGATATCGACGATCGTGACGAGACCGTCAGCAAGCGCATCCGCGACGCCGAGGTGCAGAAAATTCCGCGCGTGATCGTCTACGGCGACCGCGAGACCCTCGATGCGCTCGCGGTGCGCGAGCGAGGCGGCGAGCAGTCGACGAAGAGCCTGACCGAGCTCATCGATCAGCTTGCTACCCTGTGACTCTGCAAGTAGGGGCGAACCCGTTCCTCACCTCCCGAGCCCGAGCTCGGTGGAGGTTGAACCGAGTCGTCGGACGAGGAAACGGGCCGCTGCTTGCAGCGGTCTTGTCGTTTCGAAGGAGGAAAAGTATTAGCTTGGTGACAGCCCTTTGAGGCCGCGGCGAAGGCCTTTCGAGCCGCCGGATCGGCCCGTCCAGGATCAGACCCGGATCAACGACGGGATCCGCGTGCCGCGCGTCAGGCTCGTCGACGAGAACGGGACGCAGATCGGGATCAAAGACACGGAGGAGGCGCGCGAGTACGCCTACTCGAAGAACCTCGACCTCGTCGAGGTCGCGGCCCAGGCAGACCCGCCAGTCGCGCGAGTGATGGACTACGGCAAGTACCGCTACGAGCAGGAGCAGAAGGCGAAGCTCGCGCGGAAGCACCAGTCTCAGATCCACGTCAAGGAGATCAAGCTCAGGCCGAAGATCGGGAAGCACGACTACGAGACCAAGAAGGGCCACGTGAAGCGGTTCCTGAACCAGCGCGCGAAGGTCAAGGTCACGATCATGTTCCGGGGGCGGGAGAACTCGCACCCGGAGCGGGGCCGCGACCTGCTGATGCGGCTGGCGGACGATGTGTCCGACATCGGGATGATCGAGCAGCAACCGGTTCTCGACGGTCGCAACATGGTCATGTTGCTCGGACCGACCAAGAACGCGGGACTAGCGAGGGAAGATGCCAAAGCAGAAAACGTCGAGAGCAGCGAAGAAACGGTTCCGGGTGACCGGAACGGGCAAGGTGCTCCGCCGGAGGGCGATGCGGAGCCATCTGCTCGAGAAGAAGTCGCCTAAGCGCAAGCGCAGCTTTCGCCGTCTCCGCGAGGTCAAGAGCAGGGACGCGAAGGCGGTCAAGAAGATGCTTGGGAGCTCGTAGATGCCCCGCGTCAAGAGGTCGGTGCACGCGCGCAAGAAGCGCCGGAAGGTGCTCGAGCAGGCCCGCGGCTACTGGGGCCTCAAGCACTCGAGCTACAAGCGGGCCAAGGAGCAGGTCGAGCACTCGCTCGTCTACGCCTATCGCGACCGCAAGGCGAAGAAGCGTGAGTTCCGCCGACTCTGGATCCTGCGGATCAACGCGGCCGCCCGCCAGAACGGGCTCTCGTACAACCAGTTCATCGCCGGGCTGCGCAAAGCCGAGATCGGGCTCGACCGCAAGGTGCTCGCCGACCTCGCGGTCAGCGATCCCGAGGCCTTCTCGGCCCTCGCCGAGAAGGCGAAGTCGGCACTCGAGCCTCAAGCTGCCAAGCAAGACTGACGCCGCCTCGCAGCGCGAGGTCTTCGAGGAGCAGGCCGAGCACTGTGTTTCTCTCGAGGAGGCCGGTCGGGCGGGCGGGCTCGTCTTCGCAAGCTCAGGCACCGGCCGCACGGGTGAGCGGCATTGGGGGTTGCGGATCGTCTACTCCCCCGGGGCGGAGCGTGATGTCGCGGGCGAGGCCGACTACCACGGCGGCTGGCTCGACTGGTGGCTGTGATCACCTCCGCCTTGAACCCGAGGCTCAAGCTCGTCCGGAGGCTGGAGTCGCGGCACCAGCGCGACAAGCTCGGCCTGTTCGTCTGCGAAGGCGAGGATCTCGTCGAGGCCGCGCTCGACGCCGGGCTCAAGCCGGTCGACCTGCTCATCGCGGACGACTCGGTGTCCGCCGACGCGCTTGCGTCTGTGTCGACGTTGCCGCACCCCGCGCGGCAGATCGCCGTCTTTCGGCGTGCAGACCTGCCGCGCTTCGAGCCGCGCCCCGTCGCTCTCGCGCTGTGGCGCGTGGCCGACCCTGGGAACGTCGGCACGCTGATCCGCAGCGCCGACGCCTTCGGCGCGGCCGTCGGGCTGTCCAGCGGCTGTGCCGACCCGACGGCGCCGAAGGCGCTGAGGGCCTCGGCGGGGGCGGTCTTCCGCGTTCCGGTCGGCGGCTTCGACGCTCCTGTCGGTCGCAGGATCGCGCTCGTCGCGCACGGAGGCACGCCGCTCGACGAGGTGGAGCTGTCGGATGGGGCGGCGTTCGCTCTCGGCGCCGAACGCGAGGGTCTGCCTGCCGAGGTGCTGGATCGGTGCGACGGGGCGGCGACGATCCGGACGCCGGGCGCCGCGGAGTCGCTCAACGTCGCCGTTGCCGGGGCGATCGCGCTGTACGAGTGGAGCCGACGGCGCGGCTAGACTCGCCGACGATGGCGACGATCGTCGGAGTCTTCACCTCCCCCGTACGCAAGAGCGGGACGTCGGTGGGGCATGACCGGATTCGCGCGGTCGAAGGTCAGGGGCTCGAGGGGTGCGCCCATGCAAATCCGCCGAAGCGCGAGGTTCTCTTCGCCTCCGAGGAGCACCTGCGAACGGTCGGTGTCGAGCCGGGCGCGATCCGCGAGAACCTCACGGTCGCGGGCGACGACGTACAGCGCTGGCCGGTCGGCCAACGCGTCGCGGTCGGCGAGGCCGAGTTCGAGATGACGATGGTCTGCGACCCGTGTAAGCGGATGGACGACCTCCGCGACGGGCTGCGTGCAGAGCTCGAAGGCCGGCGAGGCATGCTCGCCCGGGTTGTGAAGTCTGGCCAGGTGGCGGTCGGGGACGAAGTGCGTCTCCTGGCCGACACTTGACTCAACGCGCGTAGCTTCCGGTCGCGACGTCGAAGAGGAGCGTTCGGCCGGGCCGCACCCGCAGCGTGAGCAAGGAACCTCGAGCGCCCGCGATCACGAGGCTGCCCGAACGCGCTGGAGCGGGATACGCGCGCGCCGACGTCGGCTCACCGGCCGCAGTTGATCGCATCACGACGACGACCCCTCGCTCGTGATCCCGCCCGACCGCGCCGGCGAAGGCGGTCGTGATCCCGTGGGCGCCGACGTCCTGCCAACCACGCTTGTCAAGCACGTACTCGCTCGGCGCGAACGGCGCCGACAGCTCCTTGAGCCCCTCGCTCGGAGCCGAGGCCGGCTCGGCGCGAGGGCGCAGCGAGCGTGGGTTCGCCGGCTTGGCGCGTCCCACGGCCTCGCGGCGCGCCTGCGCCTGCACCCGCTGCTCATGGGCGACGAGCGCGGCCTTCGCCGGCGTCAGGCGCGCCTCGCGCGAGCGCGCGTCGATTCCCGCCGCGGCGACTGCGACAGCCGCTGCCGAGAGCAGCGCTCCGGCTCCACCGAGAACCGGTCCGCGTCTCATCAGTTCCTCCACGAGATGTCGCTGGACCAGCGAAGCGGCTGCGCCGTGCTCGGCTGGGAGTTGAGCGCGCGGTAGAGCTGGGTCCACGCCTCGTCGGCGCTGTTGCCGACTCCCTCACATGTCGCGGCGAGGTCGAGGCACGCCTGGCGCTGTGCGAGCGAGCCGCGGAAGTCCATCGGCGCCCCGTGGGTCGCGACCGACCAGAGGTCGAGCCGCTCCCACTGCGCTGCCTGCGCGCCCAGCTCGTTGTACATCTGCGGCATCGGCCACGCGGCCGGGTTTCCCCAGGAGACGTACCAGATGTCGGCAGAAGTCCACCCGCCGTTGCAGACCCCCGCCGGCGGGCACCCCGCTGCGTCCCCGAAGTTGAGATAGAGCCAGTTGTTGGTCGAGTCATAACCGTCGGTCCACGACCGCGTCACCGACGGAGGGTTCCAGTCGAGCTCGCTGTCGATGCCTCCGATCGCCGCCACCTGGGACGCGATGCAGCAGTTGGCGCGGTAGTACGCGTTGACTGCGTCGACGAGGTTCGCCCAGGCTGCTCCGTGCCCGAAAGAGACACGGGAGCCGTGGTTGGTCGTCCCGATGACGACCCGCAGCGTCGAGTCGACGGGCGAGCAGGCCCAGTACCCGCTGCCGTAGGCCTCCGCCACGCGCCGGATACCGGCCGCGGAGAGGAAGCGGCCGCTGAAGATCAGCGACCCGTAACCGGCAGCGCTGCGCGCCGGGTCGCCGAAATCGAGGACCACTCCCGCATCGCGCGGGCGCGTGCCTTCGAAGACTCCCGTGCCGAGCGCGCAGCCGAGATCGAACCAGCGCGCTGGATCGGGGTTGCTGACGTAGCGGCTGACTGTCCGAAGCGGCGCCGCGGCGGCCGGCGGAACGACGACGACGAGCACGACGACCGCAAGGGCGAGGACGAGAACTCGTTGTCTAAATTGCATACAAACGAGCTTGCCTGCGGCGACGGACGTACCACGGAGCCTGTGCGATTTTGGTGACGGGACGCGACGAAGTCGTCACGAACTCGTCGCGAACTGGTCACAGAGTCGGCGAGCGCGCGATCCAGACGGTGTCTTCGCCGCCTCGCAAGGGCGTACGGTCGAACCAGCCGTAGCAGGCTTCGACCTCGTACCCGGCCCGCTCGATCAGCGCCCGCCATTCCCGCGGCGACAGCCACGTGAGCGCCATCGTCGTCTCGCCGGCCGGGCCCTTGACGGAAAGCGTCAGCGTCCGGTTCGGAACGTCCCAGACAGCGCGCTCGAAGATTCCGGGCTCCCGCTCCAGCCACCGTCCGTGCGTGCCCGCGATGTCGTCGGACGCGGGCGAGAAGATGTCGAAGACGAGGCGCCCGCCCGGCACCAAGAGCCCGCGGGCGGCGCGCAGAGCGCGCAGCCGCTCCTCGTCGCCACGAAGGTGAAGGTACGTCCGGAACGGGCAAATGACGAGGCGGACGCGCTCCTCCACGGGCGGCGAGGCAAGGTCTCCCAGGCGCAGGTCGATCAGCCGGGCCACGCCGCCAGCCTCCGCGCGTTCCCGGCAGACCTCGAGCATGCCCGCCGACGAGTCCACGCCGATGACGCGGATTCCCTCGGCCGCGATCGGAACCGCGATCCGACCGGTGCCCACGCCGAGCTCGACGACGGGCCCTCCTGCGCGTCGCGCCTCCTCGACATAGAACGCGACGTCCTCGACGACGCTGCGGCTCCAGGCGTCGTAGATCCGCGCGATCGTGTCGTAACCGCTTACGACGGTTTTCTGGTCACCCATACGAATTCGGGGCTCTGTTCGTCGAACGGGCTCCGGTCGAACCAGCCGTAGAGCGCCTCGACCTCGAGCCCTGCCGTGTCGATCAGACCTTCCCACTCCGAGCGCGTCAGCCACCAGATCGACGTCTCCATCCGGTGGTCACCCTTCCAGGCCTTGATGTCGATCCGGTTGTCCTGGGGCACATGGTGCGCGACCGCCCGGATCTCGCTGCCCTCGGTGTGCGGCTGCTCCTGACCGTGCGCCTCGACCGCGAACCACGGGCTGAAGACGAATGCGTTCCACGCGAAGCGGCCACCGGGACGAAGCGAGCCGGCGACGCGCTCGAACACACGCCGCCGATCGGACCAGCTCGGAAGATGAAGCAGAGAGCGAAACGGGCTGTAGATCAGCCCGGCCGGCTCGCCGAGCTCGAGCTCGCGCATGTCCTGCTCGCGCAGCTCGAGCTCCACGCCGGCAGCCTCGGCTCGCCCGCGCGCCTGTTCGAGCATCGCGGGCGAGACGTCGATGCCGATCACCTTTCGACGCGTCTCCCGAGCGACCGGGATCGCGACACGGCCGTTACCGACGCCGAGCTCGACCAACGGCCCGTCGATCTCTCGCGCCAGCTCGACGTAGTACGGAACGTCCTCCGTCATCACCGATGCCCACTCGTCGTAGAAGGCCGCGAACGCGTCGTATTGGCTCATTTCGGCCGATGCTACAGTCGCCGCCATGGACGCCAAGGCGCTGGAAACCGAGGCGCTGAGCGCGATTTCGGCCGCTTCGAACGAGGACGAGCTGGACGCTGCGCGCGTCCGTTACCTGGGTCGAAAAAGCGAGCTGAAGCAGGCGCTGCGCGAGGTCCGCGACCGCGAGACGGGGATGAGGCTGAACGCGCTGCGGGAGCTGCTCGAGGCCGCGGTCGCCGAACGTGAGAGCGCGCTGGGCGCGGAGCAACTCGGCCGCGTCGCCGAAGAGCAGATCGACGTCACGCTGCCGGGCGAGCGGCCGCCCCGCGGGCACCTGCACCCGATCACGCAGATCCGGCGCGAGGTGGAGGACATCTTCCTTGGGCTCGGTTACGAGGTGGTCGACGGACGGGAGGTCGAGACCGTCCACTACATCTTCGACCTGTTGAACATGCCCGAGGGACACGTCACCCGCTCGCCGCTCCACACGTTCTACCTCGACGGCGACGTCGTCCTCCGCACCGAGACGTCGGCATCGCAGGTGCGTGTGATGGAGGCGCAGCAGCCGCCCGTCTACATCGTGTCGCTCGGGCGCGTCTACCGGCGCGACACGCCGGACCCGAAGCGCTACCCGATCTTCCACCAGGTGGAGGGCCTCGCCGTCGACCGCGGAATCACGCTCGCAGACCTGAAGGGAACGCTTCAGCTCCTGCTTCGACGACTGTTCGGCGAGGAGCGCTCCGTTCGCATCCGCACGAGCTTCTTCCCCTTCACGGAGCCGTCGGTGGAGGCCGACGTCGAGTGCTTCATCTGCGGGGGGACAGGGTGCCGCGTGTGCGAATACGAGGGCTGGATCGAGGTCGGGGGCGCGGGGGTCGTCGACGAGAACGTCTTGCGCAACGTGGGCTACGACCCGGAGGAGTTCTCGGGGTTCGCGTTCGGCTGGGGGCTGGAGCGGATCTTCATGCTCCGCCACGGTCTACCCGACATCCGCATGCTCTGGCAGAACGACCTTCGGCTCCTGGAGCAGTTCTGATGCTCGTCCCCTTGAGCTGGCTCCGCGAGTACGCGCCCATCGACGCCACGCTCGACGAGCTCGTCCGGAGGCTGACGATCTCGACGGCGAACGTGCAACACGTCCGGCGACGCGGCGTCGCAGACGAGAACGGAAACGTGGAGCTCTACCGCGTCGGCCGCGTGCTCGAAGCTGTTAAGCATCCGAACGCGGATCGCCTCCAGCTCTGCCAGGTCGACGTCGGGGAGGATGGACCGCGCCAGATCGTGTGCGGCGCCTGGAACTTCGGCGCAGGAGCGACGGTCGCCGTCGCGTTGCCGGGAGCAGTGCTCCCCGGCGGCCAAAGGCTCGAGGAGGCCAAGCTCCGCGGCGAGAAGTCGTCGGGGATGATCCTGTCCGAGCGCGAACTGGAGCTCGGCCACGACCACACCGGGATCCTCGTGCTCGACGACGGTCCCGAGCCGGGGACGCCGCTCAGCGACGTGCTGCCTCTCTGGGATGACGTGATCGAGATCGAGACGACGCCGAACCGGCCCGACCTTCTCTCCATCTACGGCGTCGCGCGCGAGGTCGCTGCGATGTTCGGCGTCGAGCTGGCGCCGCCTCCGGGCCAGGATCCAGAACGCGCCGCCGACGGGCCGGTCGACGTGCGGGTCGAGGACCTGGAGCGCTGCCCCCGCTACATCGGGCGACTCTTCCGCGAGGTGCGAGTCGCGCCTTCCCCGGTCTGGATGAAGGCGCGGCTGGTGGCGGCCGGCATGCGACCGATCTCGAACGTTGTGGACGTGACCAACTACGTCATGCATGCGCTCGGCAGCCCTCTGCACGCGTTCGACCAGACGAAGCTGAAGGAAGGGCGAATCGTCGTGCGGCGCGCCCGCCCCAACGAGGAGATCAGGACGCTCGACGGCACGACGCGAGTCCTGACGGACGAGGACCTCGTGATCGCCGACGCCGAGGACCCGGTGGCGATCGCCGGCGTGATGGGCTCCGAGCACTCGGAGGTGGACGAGTCGACGACCGATGTGCTCCTCGAGGCCGCGAACTTCGAACCGATCGGCATCCTGCGGACGTCGGAACGCCTCGGCCTCCGCTCGGACGCGTCCGGCCGCTGGGAGAAGGGAATCGACCCCTACCTGGCCGAGCAGGCGGCGAAGCTCGCCACCGAGCTGTTCGTCGAGTTGGCGGACGCACGCTGGGTCGGACACGTCGACGTGAACGACGGGTTGCCGGAGCCGCCTGTTCTACCGCTGCGGCCCGAGCGCGCCGATCACATCATCGGACTGGCCGTTTCGGCCGAAGAACAAGCAGCGCTCCTCGCTCGCCTCGGCTTCGAGCGTCGCGACGGCGAGTACCGCGTCCCGTCCTGGCGCGCACGCGACATCACGCGTGAGATCGATCTGATCGAGGAGATGGCGCGCCTAGAGCTCGATGACGTCCCGTTCACGCTCCCGGCGCGCCGCGAGATGTTCGGCCGGCTCTCGAAGGCGCAGCGCATCCGGCGGCTGGTCGAAGACGTGCTCGTCGGCGCCGGCTTCTCGGAGGCCTACACGCCGAGCCTGGTCGAGGCCGATCCCGACGCGGGCGCGCTGCGCATCCCGGAGCCGCAGTCGCTCGAGCAGGCGGTGCTCCGGACGACGATCCTGCCCGGCCTCCTTGAGGCCGCGCGCTACAACCTGTCCGTCGGTAACAGCGAGATCGCGCTGTTCGAGATCGCGCGCGTCTATCTGCCGTCAGGCGAGAAGCTGCCGGACGAGCACTGGCGGGTCGCCGGAATCGTCGAGGGCGGGTTCGCTCGCGCGAAGGGCGCAGTCGAAGCGATCCACGAGGTGCTCAAGCTCGAGCCGCGGTTTGAGCGTGCCGAAGGCGACCTATTCCATCCGGGGAAGACCGCGCGCGTGGAGGCAGGGATTGTCGGTGAGCTCCTGCCGACCGCGCTCGAAGGGGAGTGGGGGGCGTTCGAGCTCGACCTAGACACGCTCGCCGAGCGCATGCCGGAGCGGATCGAGTACGACGACGTGATTACGTACCCCGCCGTCCGGCAGGACTTGGCGTTCACGGTGCCCGAGGAGGTGGCTGCCGGCGACCTGATCGCGGCGGCCAAGGAGGCGGCCGGGCCTGAGCTCCGCGGGATGGGGGTCTTCGACGTCTACCACGGCGAGCAGGTGGGCGAAGGACGGAAGTCGATCGCGTTTTCGGTCGAGTTCCAGTCGCCTGAGCGGACGCTGTCCGACGAAGACGCCGCGGCGCTGCGCAAGAAGATCGTGGATGCGCTCGCGCGGAGGTTCGGCGCGGAATTGCGCGCCTAGACCATCTCAGGTGCGAGCCGCTCGGCCAGCGCCTCGAGCACCTTGGCCTGGATCTGCGGTGAGTGCTCGAGTAGGCGGCGGAATGAGCGATCGGTGATGACGAGCGCGTGGACCGGCGTCGTCGCGACGACCGTCGCCGTTCGCGGCGCCCGTGAAACCAGGGCGATCTCCCCGAAGAAGTCGCCCTCGCCGAGCGTGTTGATGCGGCGCCCGTTTCTCTTCACGTCCGCCTTGCCGTCGAGGAGCACGAAGAACTCTCGGCCGGGCCGGCCCTCCTTCGTCATCTCCTTGCCCTCGTTGAGATCGATCTCGTCCGCGAGCTGGGCGACCTCGTCCAGCTCCTTCCGCGAGCAGCGTGAGAACAGCGGCACGCGCTTGATCAGCTCGACCTTCTGATTACGCCGCAAGCGCACAGGGTGAGTCTAGAACGAACGGAAACCGGTAGTGCCTCTGCGTTCGTATTGAGCTAACGTGATTCTGCTGCCAGCTGGCCAAGGGGGTCCTTTGCTGTCGAATTTGCCACGTTTGCTGTTACTGGGTGCGCTTGCGGCGCTCGCGATCGGCCTTCCGGGAGCCGGGGCGGGCCGAGCGGTCGGGCCGGTGCTGAATGCCGAGGTAGGCGCGGCCGGGTCGCCCGAGGCCTTCCGCATCGTGCTGACCGACGCGGCGACAGGCGCCCGCGTCACCCAGGTCGATCCGGGGACGTACACGATCCACGTCCGCGACTTCTCCACCACGCACAACTTCCACCTGTCAGGGCCCGGCGTCAACCAGACGACCGAGGTCGAGACGACGGCAAACGTGACCTGGACGGTCACGTTCGTGAACGGGAGGTACACATTCGTTTGCGACGCGCATCCGACGACGATGCGCGGCACGTTCACGTCCGGGGTCGTGCAGACCGTGCCACCGGTCGTGAAGCTCGTCGGCCGTGTCGGCCCCAAGCGCACGATCTTCCTTCGCTCGGCGAGCGGCGTGCTCGTGAAGAGGCTCTTCACGGGGCGCTACCGCATTGTCGTGTCGGATCGCACGAGGACCGACAACTTCCACCTGCTCGGCCCGCGCGTTAACCGGAAGACCGGGGTGAGGTTCCGCGGCAGCGCGAGCTGGCTCGTCACTCTCGGCAGAGGGACGTACCGGTACCGGTCGGACGCCCACAGGCTCATGAGCCGCCGCTTCGTGGTCGTTGCGCGACCGACGCCCTAAAACGAACTAACCATTCTGGCGGGCCGGTCCATCAGCCAGGTGGCCTGCCCGCCGGAAGCTTCAGAACCGCTCAGTCGCGGTCGATGAAGACGAACCGGCCGAGCCTTGCCTTCGTCGTGCCCTCGCGGCTCTTGCGCATGAACAGCCGCATCGTCGCCCCGATTCCGCCGGCGACGATGAACCCGGCGCCGAGCGCCCCCGCAGCCACGAGCGGGAGCTTGCCGCGCAGCTTGCCCCCGATGTTGGTGACGTCCTCGATCTCGCCGCGCAGGTCGTCGACGGCATCGGCGAGCTGATTGCGCTGCAGCTCGATGTCCTGACGGACCTGCTGCGCGGTGCGTCCGTTACGTGCCGCCATCGCTCTTCAACGCCTCCGAGGTCAGTTTCGCCTCCGCGATCGCCTGCTCCGGAACCGGCGGAGTGCCCTTCTTGATCGATGTCATGGCGAACAAGCCGAGCACGCCCGCGATCAGGAGCAGGATTCCCGTCACGATCAGGAGGCCCGCCCACACGGGCATGGCCGTGGCGAGGGCCGCGGCGATCGTCGCGAACGCGAAGCCGAGCATGAACAGCGCGAAGATCGCGGCGCCGACACCGAGGCCGATTCCAACCCCGAGCTTGGTGACCTTCCCCTTGACCTCGGTGACCGCGAGCTCGAGCTCGAGCCGAACGAGCGCGCTCGCATGCTCGGCAACGTGCTTCGTCGCCGCGCCGAGGCCGGCGTTTTGCCGCTTCCGTTCCTCGGTTGTCCAGTCCTCAGTCTCGGGGGTGGGCATGTCCTCTCCAGTCAATCACCTTGGCGAGCACGATTCCGACCGCGAGCGCGGCGCCGGCGACCAAAAACGGGCTCGGGCCGCCGCCTTTGCCGCGCTTTTTCTTCTTCTTCGGCTTTGGCTTCGGCCGCGCTCCCAGCTGCGGCGAGCTCGGCGCGGCGGGCGCCGATGGGGGCGCGGGCTCATCGTTCGTCGGCTGGCTCGTCGGCGCGTTCGTCGATGCCTGCCCCTTGGCGCGCGCCTTGATCAGGCTTGGCTTCAGCTTGCGCAGGAAGGCCGCATCTTCGGCCAGGTCGTCGGCGAACTTGGCCGCGAGGCCGCCCTTGGCGGCGGCCTGCCTCGACAAATCCTGGAGCCGGTTGGCTCCCCGTTCGATCAGCTGGTCGCCCTTGGTCACTTTTTCGCCGGGGGTTGTTCGCCGGTCGCGAGTCGCCACACGCGCGAGACCACAGTTCGGGCGCCCACTGCCATGGCGGCGGACAGCCCCGCGTACAGCCCGGACCAGAGCAGCTTCCGCAGCATGCCGGGTTGCTTGCCGGGTTGGGGAGCGCTCAAACCTCTGCGAAGTATGCTCGATTCATGCAGGGCGACGGACGGCCGCTTGGCAAGGGGGAGCGGCAGCGGCTGATCGCGAGCGTCGTCACGCGTCGGCGCGTCGGCAGCCAGCACGAGCTGCTCGCGGCGCTCGCCGACGCCGGCTGCAACGTGACGCAGGCGACCATCTCGCGCGACGTCCGCGAGCTCCGGCTCGAGAAGACACATGACCTGCTGGGCCGGCCGCGCTACGTCCTTCCTGAACGCGTGCGAAAGCCGGATCCGCAGGAGCAGCTGAGCGCGGTGCTGGGGCAGTTCGGGCGGCGGGTCACCGCGGCGCAGAACATCGTCGTCGTCCAGTCGGAGCTCGGCTCGGCGCCGGCGATCGGGCGGGCGCTCGACCAGCTCGGCCAACCGAAGATCGTCGGCACGCTGGCCGGCGACGACACCTGCCTCGTGATCGCCCGCTCCGGCGCGGACGCGCGGGCGCTGGCGCGCGAGCTCACCGCTGCGATGGGCTGAAGCGGACAGGTCCGGGGGTCTGACCCCGGGACGGGGCGGTTGCGGTCATGGCGGGTCCGCCGGGTGGTGCGGCAAAAGCCTGCAAATCCACAGAAACGCTGGTCAGCCGAACGTAAAGGGGTCTGACCCCCAACGACCCCCGGCCAGGTCGGAATTAGGCCTCTATGCGCTCGCTGGGCGGCGGCTCTTCGTACTCGCCCAGGTGCTCGAACTCGGCCTTCGTCAGACCGAGACGGATCTCGCCCTCCGTGATCTCGCCGACTCGCTCGGCCGGGACGTAGCGCGCATGCGCGAACAGGCCGCTCGCGACCGTCAGGCCGTTGAAGATGTCGCGGTTCGAGTCGCCGACCGTCTCCTCGACCTTGCCCACCTCCCGACCGTCCCGGTCGACCACGTTCCAGCCGCGCTCGATGAGGAGCCAGCTGACGGGCTCGCTCACACCGTCTTTCCGCCGACGTACCAAACCGGCCCCTGCGTGTAGACCGGCTCGGTGTCGGAGAGGGCGCGCAGCACGCGCACGTGGCCTCGGATCACCTCCGCGTCCAGGCGCTCGAGGCAGCGCCGCACCATCTGCGGCGACGCTCCGTAACCGAAGCGGCGCGCGCAGCGGAAGCGAAAGCCCGGCTTGCCGCCGTAGCGGGAGGGGTTCAGCGGCGCCATCAGTAGCGCCGTACGATCGAGATAGTCGGTCGACGCGAGCTCGACCTCGGCGTAGATGTCACTCCAGTCGTCGGGCAGCGCGCGGAGCTCCGCGTCCCACGACTGCGCGAGCGTTCGGTGGGCGGTCGGCGGCGCCTCTTCCGGCTCGCCGACCGAGACGAGCTCCAGGCCACCTTCGATTCCCTCTCGGTCGAGCCGCTCCAACAGTGAGCGGATCCGGTCGGGCCCCAGGCCGAGGCCGCGTCGCGCGGCGAAGAAGCGGATCGTCTTGCCGCGCCGGCCCGGATTCGCGGGCGCGAGCAGTGCGGCGGCGCGATCGCAGTTGCCGGCGTCGGCGACCGTCAGTTCGAGACGGGCGTCAGCCCAGTTCTCGGGCAGGCTCCGTTCGGTCTCCCGCCACTGCTGCACCAAGCTCACTTTCGGGGATCCTACGGGACGCCGCCACGCCCGCCATCGCGCCCGCAAGCGACGTCGCGGCGAAAAATGTCCACATCGCGGCGTCGCCGCTGGCGCCGCGCAGCTGGAGCCCGACGAACGGTGAGATCATCCATCCGACGGTGCCGCTGCCGCCGTAGGCGCCCATGTATGCCCCGCGCATGTCGGCCGGAGCCATCCGCGCTGCCAGCGCCTGCGAGGTCGGAACCCAGAGCATCTCGCCGAGGACGAACACGAGCAGGACGAACAGCACGACCGGCACGCTGCCGCTCACGAGCAGCAGGAAGAACGGAAAGCCCATCATCGGAATTGCCGCCGCGAGCTTCGCCGGGGCCGGCACGTCTTGCGTTGCGCGCGTCAGCCGCAGCTGGAACAAGGTCACGAGCGCCGGATTGAGGATGACCAGGAACCCCCAGGTCGACGCGTTGTAACCGAGCGACTCGACTGCAACGATCGGCAGCACCGTCTCGAAGGCGACGTAGACGATGTAGGCCAGCACGGTCGACAGCAACAGGAGCAGGAACGGCCGGTCGCGCACGATCACACCCACCGAGCCACGGCTCTCCGTCTCCTCGTGGACGAACGCCGCCGTCCGCGGGAGCAGCACGATCGCGGTCGCGCAGGCGATCGCGCCGACCGCGGCCGCGCCCGTGATCAACGTCTCCCAGCCGCCGAGCAGGAGCAGCAGTCCGCCGACGGGCGGTCCGAGCACGATCCCGAGGTTGTTGATCACCCGCACGGTCGCATAGGCCGACTCGCGCCGGTCGGACGGGACGAGGTCGGCGATGAGCGCCTGGCCCGCGGATTGCCAGGGGGCGCTGACGGCCCAGCCCACGACAACGATGGCGAAGCCGAGCACGACGTCGTGCCCGACCGAGAGCAGCGAGAGCACGACGCAGGTCTCTCCCGCCACGCTGAAGACGATCAGCGGCTTGCGGCCGAGCCGGTCGGACAGCCGTCCGCCGGCGAAGCCCGACACGACGCCGACCGGCGCGCTGATCAGGAACAGGATCCCGACATCGGAGGCGTCGGCGCCGAGCTCCTTCACCGCCCAGATCGGCATGTACGTCCAGAAGGTCGAGAAGCCGAGCGTGGAGAGGAGCTGCACCGGCAGGAGTGGACGCAGCGCCGGGTCACTCTCGCTTCCGAGCAGCAGGCGGACGAGGCGCTGGAGCAGGCGTCCCACCACGGCACCCAAGCGTACGTGCCGCACCTAAACTCAACGTCGTGGCGAAAGTCGAGAGGAAAGGGGTCGTCTCGGAAGAGCTCCTCCGGGACTTCTTCCGCGAGATGCTGCTCATTCGGCGGTTCGAGGAGAAGGTCGAGGAGCGCTTTCGCGCCGGCGAGCTGCCGGGGTTCCTGCACGTCGCGATCGGCGAGGAGGCGGTCGCGGTCGGCGTCTGCCGCGCGCTCGAGGACGGAGACGTGATCGCCTCGACGCACCGTGCGCACGGCCACACGCTCGCCAAAGGGACGCACCCGAACGAGGTGATGGCGGAGCTGTACGGCAAGCTCGAGGGCTGTTCGCACGGCTACGGCGGCTCGATGCATCTCTACGACGTCGAGCGCGGCAACCTCGGCGCAAATGCGGTCGTCGGCGGCGGGCTCCCCGCCGTGACCGGCGCCGGCCTCGCGTTCAAGATGCGTGGGGAGCCGCGCGTCGCGGTCGCCTTCTTCGGCGACGGCGCGACCAACATCGGCACCTTCCACGAGTCGCTCAACCTGGCGCAGCTTTGGGGCGTCCAGTCGCTGTTCGTCTGCGAGGACAACCACTGGGCCGAGTCGACGCCGGCGAAGCAGCAGCTGCCGATCGAGGATCTGGCGCAGCGTGCCGTCGCCTACGGGATGAAGGCGATCAAGGTCGACGGGCAGGACGTCGAGGAGGTTCACAAGGCGACGCTGCGGGCGTTGAAGCACGTCCGCGAAGGCAAGGGCCCAGTGTTCCTGCACGTGAACACCTACCGCCTCGTCGGGCACTACGTCGGTGATCCGCAGGTGTATCGCGACAAGGAGGAGCTGCGCGAGACGCGCGAGACCCAGGATCCGATCGAGAAGCTGCGTGTGGCGCTCGAGCTCTCCGAGGAGGAGTTCGACGAGATCGACCGGGAGGTCCAGGAGATCGTCGAGGCGTCCGTCGAGTTCGCGAAGAACGGGACCGACCCGAAGCCGGAGGACGCGCTCAAGAACGTCTATGCCTGAGCTGAGCTACCGGGAGGCAGTCCGCGACGCGCTCACGCAGGTGATGCGGAAGGACGAGGAAGTTTTCATCATGGGCGAGGACATCGCCGAGATGGGCGGGTCGATGGGCGTGACGCAAGGGATGCTCGACGAGTTCGGGCCCGAGCGCGTCCGCAATACCCCAATATCGGAGGCCGCGATCGTCGGCGCCGGCATCGGCGCGGCGATGCAGGGGATGCGTCCCGTGGTCGAGGTCATGTACGAGGACTTCACGACCCTCGCGATGGAGCAGATCGTGAACCAGGCGGCGAAGCACCGTTCCATGTCGGGCGGGCAAGTGAAGGTGCCGCTGACGATCCGGACGCAGGGCGGCGCCGGCTGGTCACCGGGCGCGCAGCACGCACAGCAGGTCGAGGCGTGGTTCGTGCACGTCCCCGGGCTGAAGGTCGTCTTCGCCTCCACGCCGGGAGATGTCCGCGGCTTGCTCTGGTCGTCGATCTACGACGACAACCCGGTGATGTTCTTCGAGCACCGCACGCTGTACGGGCTCAAGGAGGAGGTGCCCGACGAGATCGAGCCGATCCCGCTCGGCCGTGCCCGCGTCCACCGCGAGGGCGAGGATGTGACCATCGTCGCGACCGGCCGCCTCGTGCACGAGGCCTTGGCGGCGGCGGAAGAGGCGGAGGAGGGCGGCGTCTCCGTTGAGGTTCTCGATCCGCGGACGCTGCTCCCGCTCGACGAGGAGACGATCGTCGAGTCGGTCAAGAAGACGAACCGGTGCGTGATCGCGCACGAGGCGGTGACACGCATGGGCTTCGGTGCGGAGGTGGCGGCGGTTGTGCAGGAGAAGGCCTTCGACTGGCTCGACGCACCGATCGAACGCGTGGGCGCGAAGTTCGCGCCGATTCCGTTCGCGCCGGTGATGGAGGAGTTCGTCGTCCCGCACGCCAAGGACGTGCTCGAGGCGATTCGCAAGACGGTGTCTCGCAATGGCAAATGAGGTGAAGCTGCCGCGGCTCGGCCAGGGCATGGAGGCCGGGACGATCGTCAAGTGGCTCAAGTCCGAGGGCGACCAGATTGAGAAGGGCGAGCCGCTGTACGAGCTCGATACCGACAAGGTCACACAGGAGGTCGAGGCCGACTTCTCCGGCGTCCTGCTCAAGATCGCCGTTTCCGAAGGAGAGGTGCCCGTTGGCCGGACAATCGCGGTGATCGGCGAGCAGGGCGAGGAAGTCGAGATCGAGGAAGGCGAAGCCGCGGAAGAGGTCGCGGAGGACGAGCAGGAGGAGGGGTCGCCGGGCGAGGAGCGCGAGGAGGAGCGCGAGCGGGGGCGACGTGCAGAGCAGGCGACGCAGACCAGGGAGCCCGAGCCGGCGCCAACCGCCGCGCGCGGCGACGGCCGGATCAAGGCCAGTCCTCTCGCACGCCGGATCGCGCGTGAGCGCGGGATCGACCTCGCTGCGCTCTCCGGCACCGGCCCGGAAGGCCGGATCGTCGCCGAGGACGTCGAACGCGCCGACGTGGGCGCTCCGGCGGCGCCTGCCGCTCCGACCGAGGTGGAGCGCGTCCCGCTCACGTCCATCCGCAAGACGATCGCCCGGCGTCTGACGGAGGCGTGGGAAGCGCCGGTCTTCCAGATCGCGATGACCGCCGACATGACGAGCTCGCTTGCCGTCCGCGAGCGCCTCGTCGAGCTCTATCCAGAGCAGAAGCCGACGATCTCCGACCTGCTCACGAGGCTGACCGCGTCGGCGCTCATGCGGCACCGCCAGCTGAACGCCCACTTCGTCGACGACGAGATACAGCTCCATCCAACCGCGAACGTCGGGATCGCGGTCGCGACCGACCGCGGCCTCGTGGTTCCCGTCCACCGGAGCGCCGAGCGTAAGACCATTGCCGAAATCGCGGCCGAGCGCGCCGATCTCGTTTCACGCGCCCGCGAGGCCAAGCTCCAGCAGGCCGACGTCGAGGGCGGCACCTTTACGATCTCGAACCTCGGAATGTTCGGCGTCGAGCGCTTCATCGCGGTGCTGAATCCGCCGCAGGTCGCGATTCTCGCCGTCGGCGCCGTTACCGAGCAGGCCGTCGTCGAGCAGGGACACGTCGTCGTCCGCCCGCGGATGGAGCTGACGCTGACGTGCGACCATCGCGCCGTCGACGGCGCGGTCGGGGCCGAGTTCCTGCGCACGGTCAAGGAATTCGTGGAGCAGCCCGCGCTCGCGCTGTGAGGGTCTGGTACCGGGTCCGCGACTTCGACGCCGGCCGGGCGTTCTACAAGGACAAGCTCGGCTTCGAGGAGACCTATGTCGACGCGGAGGGCCGGTGGGCGAAGCTGGAGCGCGCCGGCATGGAGATCGCCGTGGCCGAAGGCGAACCGACTGACGAGCGGGAGGGCGGAGTCGCGACTGTCGACGTCGACGACGTGAAGGCGGAGAGCGAGCGCTTGCGTAAGGACGGCGTCGAGGTGGGCACGGTGCTCGAGCTCCACGGCGAGATGCGCCTGCTGGACGTGTTCGATCCAGACGGCAACCGCGTCCAGCTCGCTCAAGACATCGCCGCGAAGTGATCCGGCCGGGCGGCGCGGCCGACGTTCCGTTCATGAAGGACATGCTTCGCCACGCCTTCTACTGGCGAACGCCGACGGGGGACGAGGAGCCGCCGCTGACGCGCTACGTCGACCGCTGGGGCCGGCGCGGCGACACCGTGCTGATCGCGATCGACCACTTCCTTCCCGTCGGCGCGGCGTGGTACCGGCTGTTCGACCGCAACAACCCCGGCTTCGGGTTCGTCGACGAGCAGACGCCCGAGCTCGCGATCGCGGTCGTGCCGAGCCAGCGCGGGAAGGGGACCGGGGGGCAGCTGCTGAAGGCGTTACTCGAGCGGGCCCGGGCGGACGGCTACGAGGGAATCAGCCTCAGCGTCGACAAGGAGAACCCCGCGGTGGGCCTGTACGAGCGCTACGGCTTCCGCCGCGTGCGCGAGGACGACGGCGCCGTCGTCATGCGCGCCGATCTGTAGGCGCGGCGGCTTCCGCGATCCAGCGCCGACCTTTATCCAGCGCCGACCTTTAGGTTCACACGCGCGCGCGAGGGGCCTCCCGCGGTCCGCCACCCGGCGTGAGCCTATTGCGAAAAGTGCTACGTGGGTGCGACGCGACGGCGCCAAACCTGTAACGAATAGGATCGAGACATGGATTGTGACGTCGCGGTTCTCGGCGGCGGCCCAGGCGGCTATACGGCAGCGATCCGGGCCGCGCAGCTCGGCGCCAACACCGTCTGCATCGAGAAGGAGGAGGAGCTCGGCGGCACATGCCTGCGCATCGGGTGCATCCCGACGAAGGCGTGGGTGCAGACCGCGTTCGCGATCAAGGAGGCCGAGGAGACCTTCGGCAAGCTCGGCGTCCAGGTCGGCGCACCGTCCCTCGACTTCGCGACCGCCAACGAGTGGAAGGCGGGCGTCGTCCACCAGATGACGAGTGGCGTCGCGAGCCTCTTCAAGGCCAACGGCGTCGAATGGGTCAAGGGCGCCGGCCGGTTCAAGGATCAGAACACGATCGCCGTCGACGGCGGCGAGGACGTCAGCTTCAAGCACGCGATCATCGCCACCGGCTCGTATCCGCTCCGCCCGCCGATCGACGGGCTCGACTCGGAGCTGTGCGTCGATTCGACCGGCCTGCTGGCACAAACAGACGTGCCCAAACGGCTCGTCGTCCTTGGTGGCGGGATCATCGGCTGCGAGTTCGCCTCCATCCTCCAGCGCTTCGGCTCGGAGGTGACGATCATCGAGATGCTCCCGCAGCTGATCCCCCAGGAGGACGAGGAGGCGGCGAAAGAACTTGCAAAGCAGTTTCAGAAACGCAACATCGCGCTCCATCTGGAAAAGACCTGCAACAAGGTGGAACAGAACGGCAACACGCTGACCGTCCACTTCGGCGACGGCGAGACCGTGGAGGCCGACCTGATGCTCGTCTCCACCGGCCGCGGCCCGACGGTCGAGAACCTCGGCCTGGAGGAGATCGGGGTCGAGTTCGACAAGCGCAAGGGCATCGCCGCCGACGAGCGCCGCCGCACGACCGTCGACCACATCTACGCCGTCGGCGACTGCGCCGGCTA
>JBKPFU010000171.1:0-6720 GCA_046728975.1 Actinomycetota bacterium
GCAGCTCGTCGGCGTCGGGCGCGCGCGGCATGGGCCGCGCGCGAAGCCGCTCTCGCGCCGCTACGACCCGCTCGCGGACGGCGGTGGACGCTTCACTGGGCCCAGCCTCCAGCTCGGCCGCGCGCGGCCGCGGCGCGGTCACGATCAGGTCGAACCGGTCGAGCAGCGCCCGCGACAGCTTGTCCCGGAACGCCGCCAACCGTTGCGGCGAGCAGGAGCATTCGGCGGCTGGGTCGCCTCGACCGCCGCAGGGGCAGAGGTTCATGGTTCCGACGAGCTGGAACCGCGCTGGGAAGCGTGCCCTCCCTCCGACTCGGGCGACGCTGACGAACCCGTCCTCGAGAGGCTGTCGAAGCGCCTCGAGCGCAGGCCGCTGAAACTCCGGCAGCTCGTCCAGAAAGAGCACGCCGCGGTGCGCGAGGCTCGCCTCTCCGGGCGACGGTCCCGGCCCGCCGCCGACGATCGCAGCCGCCGACGCCGTGTGGTGGGGCGACCGAAACGGCGGCGTTGTCCTCAGCGGGCGGCCGGGCGGCAGCAGCCCCGCGACGGAGTGGATTCGCGTCACCTCCAGCGCCTCGTCGTGCGCCAGCGGCGGGAGGATCCCGGGCAGGCGGCGCGCGATCATCGTCTTCCCGGTTCCCGGCGGCCCCGCGAGCAGAAGGTTGTGCCCTCCCGCGGCCGCCAGCTCGAGCGCCCTCCGCGCGCGCTCCTGGCCGCGCACCTCCGCAAGGTCCGGTCCCGGCGGTTCGGCCGGCCGGCCGTTTGCGGGCTCGTACGGCTCCGGTTCGCGCTCACCCCGCAGGTAGGCAACGGCTTCGGCCAGATGACGGACCGGGATCGGCTCGATTCCGGCGAGCGCCGCCTCGGCCGCGCTCTCCGCCGCGCAGATCAAGTGATCGAGCCCGCTCCGCTTCGCCCCCTCCGCGGCGGCAATGACTCCACCGACGGGCCGGATCCGGCCATCGAGGCCGAGCTCACCGATCGCGGCGTGGCCGATGAGCCGGTCGCGGGGCAGCTGCTGTGACGCGGCGAGCACTGCGAGAGCGATCGGCAGGTCGAACCGCGAGCCTTCCTTCGGCAACCCAGCCGGCGCCAGGTTGACGATGATCCGTCGCCGCGGCCATTCGAGCTCTGCGGAGGCGACTCCACTTCGAACCCGCTCCTTCGCCTCCTGGCAGGCTCGATCGGCGAGGCCCACGATGGCGAAGCCGGGAACCGCGCTTCGCAGGTGCGCCTCGACGTCGACGCGCCTGGCCTCGAGGCCTACGAGAGCATGGGTGACCGTCCGTGCCAGCACGCAGCCGACGCTAGCGCCGGCGGATTCACGCGTGGGTCACGGCTTCGTGCCAAGACTGAACTGATCGATTGAGCGCCCGCTCGCCCGGGAAGAACGCTCCCGATGCGGAGGAAACGCCTGGTCGCGATCGCGGTTGGGGCGCTCGCGGCGTCTGCACTGTCCGCATGGGCAGCCACATCCCAGCTTCCGCAGCGGCCGGTCCTCACGACGCGGCTTGACGAGCAGAACCCCGCCGCCGGCGGTGGGTACATCGCCTGGTCCCGCAACAGCCGCGCGCGCAGGCGTCATTTCGACGCCTACGTGAGGCAAGCACGCAGCCGGCCGATCAAGCTGAACGCCCGCGGAACGCAGGGCTGGATCGGCGGCATCTCGGGCACGACGCTCGTCTACCAGCAGGCGGTTCGGAACCGGTCCGACCTCAAGCTGTTCGACCTGGGGCGCCGGACGCGGTCCAACCCGCCTCGCGGCTTCAACACCCGGAGTTGGGAATGGCACCCGACCGTCTCGGGCGAATGGGTCCTGTTCGGACGCTCGTCCGCCGACGCCGATTACATGATCCTGCGGAGCCTGGCGACGGGACGTCAGCTGGTGCTGGATACCCTGCCCGAACCCTCGTCGGACGCCGAGCTCGAGCCGGGCCAGGTCAACGGGAACTACGCGGTCTGGACGAAGTGCGTGTCTCGATCGGAGTGCATCGTGTTCCGGTACAGCCTGGCCGAGGGAACGAAGACGGGTTTCGGGGCCCCGCGAGGAAAGCTGCACTACGGGGCCTCGGTGACGGCGGCCGGAACCGTTTACCTCGGGCGCAGCGGACGCGGTTGCGGGAATCGGGTCGAGCTCTGGCGGTATCCGCTCGGCGGGCCGCCGAGCCTGCTCGTCCGCTTCCGTCGCGGCCAGGACTTCCGGTTCAGCTACGCCGTGACCCTGCCTCCACAAAGGGAGACAGCCGTGACCGAGGTGTACTACGACCGCATCCGCTGCGCGCGCAAGTCGTGGGACATCTACAAGGTCGCCGACGTCTCGCGGGCGCCGCCGCCGCCACCTCAGCGCTGACGGGCCACGAGCACGTCCTCGTAGAACTCGCCCGCCCGGCGCCCAGTCCGCCGGTTCACGTGGCGGCGCAACCGCTCTTCCAGCACGAGCCCCGCGCGCTCGAGGATCGAGGGATAGATGTCACGGCGGTCGTTGATCACGATCACGACCGGCGCGCCGGAGCGCAGGAAGCGGCGCACGCTGGCCAGCGAGGCGACGATGCCGTCGCAGTAGTCCCCCAACGCCTTGCGTGAAGTGCCGCGCGCCGCCGCCCCGACCTCGAGCCCGCGCAGATCGTCAAGGTCGAGCAGCTCGTACGCGTAGCGGTGCTGCTCGTGGTAGTCGATCAGGCCCGGGTACGGCGGCGACGTCAGCACGCCGCCGTACGAGCCCTCGAGCTCGAGCTCCCGCGCGTCGCCATGCACGACGTCGGCGACGCAACCGCGGACGCGCACGCGTGCGAACGCCTTGATCCGCTCGAGCGTGTCGAGGGCGTAGCGCCTGAGGAACTTGTCCGCCGAGCTCACGGGCCGGCAGACGCGCCTGTGCTTGTGACACCAGTATTCGCCACGCTGGGGAGCCCGCGGGAAGTCGAGGTCGAAGTGTGGCGTCAGACGCGCTGACCTGGCCGCGCGCGCGAGGACGACTCGCATGACGTCGCCGTGCTCGTAGTCCGAGACGAGGTCGCGAAACGCGAGCAGCTGCTTCGCGGCGCGCGGCGCGTACCAGCGTCGAACAAACCCGGTCGGCCGCTCCTCGGTGGCGAGCCCGTCCACGCGCGCCATCGCGTCGCGCAGCTCTCGCTCGAGCACGAACGGGTTGTAGCGGCGCGTCTTCACGTCCATCAGCAGGCAGTTGAAGGCTGCGATGTCGACCCCGGTCGCGTCGAAGCCGCTTTCCAGCGCCTGCACGAGCGTCGTCCCCGACCCCGCAAAGGGATCGAGCAAACGCCCACCGCGCTCGAAATAGCGGTCGAGGAGCGTCTCGACGAGCTGCGGGATGAACTTCCCCAAGTAGGGATGGAGCCGGTGAACGTGCTTCGTCCGCTCGCGCTCGGGGAGCTCGCGCTCCGACCACGAGAGCTCGAGGTCGATCTCGCTGTAGAGCGCGTCCTGCGTGCGGGCCATCGCCCCGAGCGACTTCCACGCGGCGGCCGCTAGTCCTGGAATCTAAAAGGCCGTGCTCAGCCGCTCCAGCCGCCCGCCGCGCACGGCCACTACCTCGAAGACCACGTCGCATCCGGCGACCTCTGGCCGGGACGCCAGCCACGCCTCGGCAGCGCGGCGTAGCCGTCGCTGCTTCTCGGGAGTCACCGCCTCGAGCGCGTCACCGAAGCCGTCCCCTTTCTTCTCCTTCACCTCGCAGAAGACGAGCCGCCGCCCGCGCCGGGCGACAAGGTCGAGCTCGTAGCCGCCGACCCAGACGTTCGCAGCGACGATGCGGAAGCCGCGGAGGCGGTAGTGCCAGAGAGCGCGGCGCTCGGCGCTAGCTCCCCGACCAGGTCTCGGCATAGCAGCGGGCCTCGAACGAGCGGCGATGGATCTCGGAGGGCCCGCGCTCGCGGACGACTGCGGAGTGGCTCGGGGTGATGTAGCCGACATGGGAGCGGAAGCCGAAGTGCGGGTACAGCGCGTCCGCTCGGCGCATGTACCGGTCACGGATCACCTTCGCGACTATTGAAGCCGCGGCAATCGCGGCGCTCTTCTCGTCCCCGTCGACGACGGCTCGATGCGCCGGAGCCTGTTGGCCGAGGCGGAAGCCGTCGACGAGGCAGATCTCCGCCGGCGGGGAGAGCTCTGCCAGCACACGCCGCAGACCCGCGAGATTCGAGCGGTGGAGCCCAAACTCGTCGATCTCGCGAGGCGACACGACGCGGACGACGATCGCCTCGGCACAGCCGACGATGGCGTGAAAGAGACGCTCGCGCTCGCCGATGGACAGCTGCTTCGAATCGTTGAGGGACGCAAGCGGCCGGACGCGATGATCGCGAAGGCAGGCGTAGTCGAGGAGCACGCCGGCGACGAGCAGCGGGCCCGCGAGCGAGCCGCGCCCTGCCTCGTCGGCGCCCGCCACGAACCGAGCGCCGAGCTTCCGGTCGAACCTAAGAAGCCTCTGGCCGGTCTTCCGCGGAGACGGCTTCGGTCTCTTCGGCGGAGACGTCCGTGCTGTCGCCGTCTCCGGGCTCTTCGCCGGCAGGAGCTCCGTCTCGGGACTCGGCAACGGCACCGGCCGAGGATAGCGGCCCTCGCCGCTGCTGCTCGCGGACGCGCGCCTTCTTTCCCACCTTCTCCCGCAAGTAGTAGAGCTTCGCCCGGTTCACGTCCCCGATCGAGACCACCTCGATCCGCTCGATCTTCGGCGAGTGGAGCGGGAACGTTCGCTCGACCCCGACGCCGAACGACTGCTTGCGCACGGTGAAGGTCTCGCGCACGCCGGCGCCCTGACGCTTGATCACGATGCCCTCGAAGACCTGCACGCGGCGGCGCTGTCCTTCGATGACCTGAAAGTGCACGCGCACGGTGTCGCCCGCCTTGAACTGCGGCCGGTCCGTACGCAGCTGGCGCTGCTCGAGGCTTTCGATGACACGATTCATGAGAAGAAGGCAAGGCCCGCGGGCCGACGGCGAATGCTAGCGCACGCTCTTCAGTGAAACGAGATCCTGTTCGGCGGCCAGTAAGTCGCGAAGACCTTGCCGATCAGGTTCTTCTTCGGGACCGTGCCCCAGACCCGCGAATCGCAGGACGAGGAACGGTTGTCGCCCATCATGAAGTACGAGTCCTTGGCGATCCGTTGCGGCGGGTGCGTCTCGGTGTCGCGGCGGTCGGCGCGGATGTACGGCTCGTTCAGCCGCTTGCCGTTGATGTAGACGTAGCCGTCCCGCTCCGACCAGGCCTCTCCCGGCAGCGCGATCAGCCGCTTCACGAACGTGCCGCCGGCGCCGCAGCGGTCGCGAGCGACCTCCGGCGTCTTGAAGACGACGATCTCGCCTCTCCTCGGGCTGCGGAAGTGGTAGATGAAGCGATTCGCGAGCACGCGGTCGGAGAGCTTCGCCTCGCACCCCGAGCTGCCCGCGCAGTGAAGGGTGGGCTCCATCGAGGGGGAGGGGATCCGGTACGGGTTCACAACCCACGCCTTGATCGCGAGCACGATTGCGACGGCGCCCGCGATGGTCACGATCCAGTCGATCGCGATCCGCCACGGGCGGGGCAGCCCGGCGGTCAGGCGGTCGATCGGATTGCGCGAGGGCCGCCGCGGCGGCTGGGTCACCTCCGGCTCGGCGACGGCCGGCTGAGGAGCGACGGCCGAAGACGGCGGTGGCGGTGCGGGCGCGGGCGGCGCCACCGGCCGATCGTTCGTGGCGTCGTACTCGGCCCGGCGGTCGGGGTCGGTGAGGACGTCGTACGCCTGCTGGATCTCCTGGAGGCGGAGATTCGCGGTCGGGTTGTTCGGGTCGCGATTGGTCGAGTGGAAGCGCACCTGCCGCCAATAGGCGTCGCGGATCTCTTCGTTCGTCGCGTCGCGCGAGATCCCGAGGACGTCGTACAGGTCCCGGGTCGTACTCATGGCCGAACCTTGCAACTTCCGTCGCTTCGACCGCTCATTGCAGACGGCCGCGCGGGCAGAGCCCACGCGGCCTGACAGAGACGTCGCAAGCGACGTCTCACGCTTTGGCCTCGCGCAGCCGGCTCTGCTCCCGGCGCCACTCGTCGATTCTTCCGTGGTCGCCGGAGAGCAGGACGTCGGGCACGCGCCAGCCGCGAAAGTCGGCCGGTCGGGTGTAGTGCGGATACTCGAGGCCACCCTCGAGCTCCGCGGAGAAGCTTTCGATCAGCGACGACTCCTCGCTCCCGAGCGCACCGGGCAACCGGCGCGCGATCGCGTCGATCATCACCATCGCCGGGAGCTCCCCGCCCGAGAGGACGTAGGGGCCGATCGAGATCGCGTCCGAGGCGAGGTGGATGAGGATCCGCTCGTCGAACCCTTCGAAACGCGCCGACAGAAGCGTCAGGCGCTCCTCGCCGGCGAGCTCCTCGACCACGCTCTGCGTCAGCTGCCGGCCCTGGGGCGTCAGCGCGATCACGCGGTGCTCCGGGACGGCGCCATACGCCGCCTCCAGCGCCGCGGCGACGACATCCACACGGAGCACCATCCCAGCGCCGCCTCCGTACGGCTCGTCGTCGATCTGGCCGGCGCCGAGCGGAGTCGTGTCGCGGTAGTTGAAAAGCCGCAGATCCAGCTCCGTGCCGAGCACGGAGGCTACGGGCCGCTGCTCGGTCAGCCAGCCGAACGCGTGCGGAATCAGGGTGAAAACGTCGAGCTGCAAAGAGGGACTCAGGTTACAGAGCGTCTGTGAAGCCGGGCGCCACCTTGATTCGACGGCGCTCGAGATC
>JBKPFU010000172.1:0-6114 GCA_046728975.1 Actinomycetota bacterium
CGGTCGAGCCGCCGCCGGGGCTTGCAGCGCTCGAGACGCTTGCAGCTCGCCATCGGGCCGCCGGCTTCACGGTCGACGTCGACATACGCGGGTCGCGGCGTGCCCTCCCCGGCCGCGTCGACCAAGCGGCCTACCGGATCATCCAGGAAGCGCTCACGAACGCCGCGCGCTACGGGCGCGGCGCCGCCGACGTCACGGTGGCGTTCGCGCCCGCCGCGCTCGAGATCGACGTCGCCAACGCCGTGGGCGCGCCGGTCGACAGCCGCAACGGCGGCGGGCTCGGGCTCGCCGGGATGCGCGAGCGTGCAGCCCTGCTCGGCGGCAGCGTCGAGGCGGCGGAGAGAGACGGAGTCTTCCGCGTTCTGGTTCGCCTCCCGTACGGAGGCGGCGAATGACGGCGCCCGTCCGCGTGCTGCTCGTCGACGACGACGACCTGATGCGCGCCGGCCTCAAGGCGGTGCTCTCGAGCGATGAGAGCATCGAGCTCGTCGGCGACGCCGCGGACGGGCGCACGGGTGTCGAGCGCGCACGCGCGCTCCGTCCCGACATCGTGCTGATGGACGTACGCATGCCCGACCTCGACGGCATCGCTGCGACGAGCGAAGTCCTCGACACCTCGCCCGGGGTGAAGGTCGTGATCCTGACGACCTTCGAACAGGACGACTACATCTTCGGCGCGCTCAACGCTGGGGCGTCCGGTTTCCTCCTCAAGCGCTCGAGCCCCGAGCAGCTGCTCGCGGCAATCCAGACCGTCGCCGCCGGCGACTCGCTCCTCTCTCCGTCGGTCACACGCACGGTTATCGACCGCATGGCTCGTCAACCAGCGCCGGACATCGCCTCGAGCGACCGGCTCGAGGACCTAACGCCGCGTGAGCGCGAGGTGCTGGAGCTGATCGCCCGCGGCCTCTCCAACACCGAGATTGCCACCTCCCTCGTCGTCGAAGAGTCGACGGTCAAGACGCACGTGAAGCGGATCCTGATGAAGCTCCGTCTCCGGGACCGCGTGCACGCGGTGATCTTCGCCTACGAGAGCGGCCTCACTCGCCCCGGCCCCAAGACGCCCGCCTGACGCCACCTCCTCGGGAGGACAACGAGGATCCTCCCCCGGCGGGATCCAAGATCCAGCCTTCGGGCGACGACACGGCGGCCCCCCGCGCGCAGCCTGTCTCTCGTCGAAAAAACCACAGACGAGAGGAGAGAAGGATGATCCGCCCAGGCGACAGGCTCGAGAATCACGTAACCGGCGAGGTGCTCATTTTCCACCGCACCTCGGAGCAGACCAACGGCGAGTCGGTGCTCGTCGAGACAATCGTCCAGCCGCACGGCTTCGTCGCCGCCGCGCACGTCCACCCGAACCAGAGCGAGCGCTTCGAGATCCTCGAAGGCGTGCTCGGTCTTCGTGTAGGCGACGAGGAGCTCGTGGCCCGCCCGGGGGACGTCGCCGTCGTCGCCCCCGGTACCCCCCACCGCTTCTGGAACGCCGGCGACAAGGAGGCGCGGTTCCTCTGCGAGGTACGTCCCGCGCTTCAGTTCGAGTCGCTGATCGAGACGATGTTCACACTCGCAGCCGAGGGCAAGATTAACCGCAAGGGGATGCCCAACCCGCTCCGGCTCGCCGTGATCGCGCGAGAGCACTTCGACACGGTTCGCCTCCCTACGCCGCCCGCGGCGATCCAGCGCGCCGCGCTGGCCGTCGGCGCACCCGTCGGGAAAGCGCTCGGTTACGAGGCGACACGGACGCGGCAGCGGGTCGTCCCTGACAGACATCGCGACTCGCGGCCGGCGCGTACCTACGACCGCGGGCGGCCGCACGACCGGCCGCGTTAGGGACTGAGAACAGCCCCATTCCGCCGTCGATCGTCAACCTGTGGTATCCCCGCTCCTCGATCAGGTAGCGCGCGAGTGTCCGGATCGCGTAGAAGCGTCGGCAGCTCTACGCGAACCATTCGTCGAGCGGGACTCGTGCCGCGAGCGCGGAGAGGTCTCCGGAGTCGCGGATCGCCGTGGCCGCGTCGGCCATCGCGCGCACGGCAACCCAGGTCAGGCTGCCGCCGACGCTGATTCGCTGCGCCCCGGCGGCCGCGATCTCGGCCACGGAAAGGCCGGGCACCGCCAGGACGTTGACCGGTTTCGAGACCGACTCGCAAACCGTCCGGATCTCGTCCACCGTCCGCAGTCCCGGCGCGTAGAGAACGTCGGCGCCGACCTCCGCGAATGCCTTCAGGCGCACGACCGTGTCGTCCAAATCGGGATTGCCGCGGATGTGATTCTCGGCCCGCGCCGTCAGCGTGAACGGAAACGACAGCGCCCGCGCAGCCTCGACTGCGGCCGCCACCCGCTCCGTCGCATGGTCGAGGTCGTAGATGCGGGCGTCGCGATCGAAGTCCTCGATCGAGCCGCCGACGGCGCCGGCTTCGGCGACGCGTGTTATCGCGTGCGCGGCCTGCTCCGGAGCGGGTCCGTAGCCGTTCTCAAGGTCGACGGAGAGCGGGAGCTCCGTGACGCGATCGAGCGCGGCGGCGTGCGCGATCACCTCGTCCAACGTGACGGCGCCGTCCAAGCGCCCAAGCGTGAACGCGAAGCCGGAGCTCGTGCTCGCGAGCGCCTTGAAGCCGAGCGCTTCGAGCACGCGCGTCGAGCCGGCGTCCCACGGGTTCGGTATCACGAACGCCTCGCCGGCATGCAGCGCCCGGAATGCCTCCGCTTTCTGCTCTTGGCTCGTCATTCGTAAAGAGTTCACACCAATGCAATACGAGCTCGAGTTCGAGGATACGTTCGAGGGCGAGCAGCTTGACCGAAGTAGGTGGCTCCCGTACTACCTGCCGCACTGGAGCAGCCGCGAGCGCGCCGCCGCGAGGTACGACGTCGGAGGCGGAACCTTACGGCTGCTGATCGAGGCCGATCAGGAGCCGTGGTGCCCCGAGCTCGACGGCGAAGTCCGCGTCTCGTCGCTGCAGACGGGTGCATTCGCCGGAGCCCTCGGCAGCGCCGTGGGCCAGCACCGGTTCAACCCCGAGGCATTGGTGCGGGAGGCGCAGCCGAACGTCCGTCTCTACACGCCGCAGTACGGGCGGATCGAGCTCCGCGCGAAGGCGACCGACGACCCGCGCACGATGGTCGCGCTCTGGATGATCGGCTACGAGGACGAGCCCGACCGATCGGCGGAGATCTGCGTTTGCGAGATCTTCGGGCGAGACGTCGGCGCGGATCGAGCCGGCGTCGGCGTAGGCGTCCACCCGTTCGGAGACCCGCGCATCGAGGACGACTTCTCCAGGGTGACGCTCCCGATCGATGCGCGCGAGTACCACCTCTACGCGGCCGAATGGACGCAGGACGACGTCACGTTCTTCGTGGACGGCGACGTCGTCAAGACGGTCGATCAATCGCCGGGCTACCCGATGCAGCTGATGCTCAACATCTACGAGTTCCCGGCGGGGGGAGACGACGAGCAGACGAGGCCGTACCCGAAGGAGTTCGTCGTTGACTACGTCCGCGGGTATCGACTGTCATCGGAACCCGGGATGATTTTCAGCCGGCGCGAAGGTCTAACGGATACTCACCCGATGCTTTCCGTCCCACCAGTCCGCCATCTGGTGCGTGCCAGAGACCTGGCCGACGCGCATTATGCCGAACCTCTCGGCGTCGACGACCTCGCGCGCGCCGCCGGCCTGTCGCGCGCGCATTTCAGCCGCGAGTTCCGCCGCGCCTTCGGCGATTCGCCGCACGCGTACCTGCTCACCCGGCGCCTCGAGCGGGCGGCGGCGCTGCTGCGCAACACCGACCGCTCGGTCGCCGAGATCTGCTTCGCCGTCGGGTTGCAGAGCGTTGGCTCGTTCACGACGAGCTTCACGCGCACCTACGGCATGTCGCCGACGAGGTACCGCGAGACCTTCCCGCCCGCGTCCGCGCAGGCGCGGATCCCGACGTGCATGCTGCGCGCCCACGGGCGCCGGCAACACAGCACGTTTCGAGAAGACATCCGGCCGTCGCAGACCTAGCATCGCCGGCGACCGTTCATTCGACCGGGAGGACCGATGATCAAGCTCTCAACCACCCAGCTGTGGGTGCACGACCAGGACGAGGCACTCGCCTTCTACACCGACAAGCTCGGTTGGGAGGTGCGCTCCGACGTAACGGTTCCTGAGCTGGGCGATTTCCGCTGGCTCACGGTCGGACCGCCGGCTCAGGCCGACATCGCGGTCGTGCTGATGGCGATTCCTGGACCGCCGGTGATAGACGCGGAGACGGCGGAGCAGGTCCGCACGTTGATGGGGAAGGGGTTCGCAGGGACGATCTTCCTCACGACCGACAACGTCCACGCCGCCTACGAAGAGCTCAAGGGCCGCGGCGTCGAGTTCAGTGAGGAGCCCGAGGAGCGCCCGTACGGCATCGACTCCGCGTTCCGCGACCCGTCGGGTAACAACATCCGGTTGACGCAGGTCCGCGAGTTCGCGGCGGTCTAGCAACGCCCGGCGCCGGCACGCGTCTGCATGCCGGCGCCGAAAACTAACCCGCCACTGCGGCTCGTTCGAGACCGTCGATCTCGATCTTTTCATCTGCAGCATCGCGCTCATCACCCGCTGCGATTTCTCCTGATCCGGGTCGCTCAGCAGGTCGTAAAGGGCCTGCGGGACGATCTGCCAGGACAGGCCGAACTTGTCCTTTAGCCAGCCGCACGGCCCCTCTTCTCCGCCCTCGGAAAGCTTGCCCCAGTAGGTGTCGACCTCTTCTTGCGTCTCGCAGCGCACCTCGAACGAGACGGCCTCGTTGAACTTGAAGTCCGGCCCGCCGTTCAAGGCGACGAGCTTCTGCCCGTCCAGCTCGAAGCTCACCGTCATCACCGTTCCCTCAGGGCGTGGCCCGCCCGAGCCGTAGCGGGCGACGTCGACGATCCTCGAGTTCGGGAATACCGACGTGTAGAACTCCGCCGCCTCTTCGCCTTCGGTGTCGAACCACAACCACGGAGTGATGTCTGGCATCGCGCCGTCCTTTCTCGTGGGGTGTCTTTGGTCCTAGACCACCGACCTCGTGAGAAGTCATCGGGATACTGACCGCGAAGCGATGACGACGATGGCCGACCTGGACGAGCTGGCGCTGTCCCTACCCGAGACGACGAAAGACGTCGCCGACGACGGCCGGCCGTCGTATCTCGTGCGCGGGAAGCTGTTCTGCTGCCATCGCGGCCGCAGGCGCGACGCCGTCGATCCGCAGACGGGCGAGCGGCTCGACGACGTCTTGATGTTCCGGGTCGCCGACCTCGGCGTCAAAGAGCTCCTGCTCGCCGACGTTCGCAGCGTCTACTTCACGACGCCGCACTTCGACGGTTATGCCGCCGTACTGCTCCGGATCCCGGATCTGGCCCGTCTCGATCGCGAGGAGTTGCACGACATGGTCGTCGAGGCGTGGCTGACGAAGGCGCCGAAGCGTGTCGCGAAAGCGTGGCTCGGGGAGCACGCGGCTCCAGAGGACTGAGCACCCGGCTCACGGTGCGGCGTGAACAGGGCGCGGTTCTTGGCACTATCAGCGCGGTGACGGTCGTCGAGATCGAAACTCCGCACGGCCCGGCGCGCGCCCACCTGCACACAGCCGACGAGCCGCGGGCGGCTCTCGTTCTCGGGCACGGGGCGGGCGGAGGCCTGGGCGCGCCGGATCTCGTCGCGGCGACGGAGGCCGCCGTCGCCGAGGGCGTGACGGTCGCGCTCGTCGAACAGCCCTACCGCGTCGCCGGACGACGCTCGGCACCGCGCGCCCCGCAGCTGGACGCCGCCTGGGTTGCCGTCGTCGAGCACCTGCGCACGCGCGAGCTGACGGGGCTGCCGCTCGTCGTCGGCGGCCGCTCGTTGGGGGCGCGCGTCGCCTGCCGTACAGCGGAGGCGACCGGCGCCGTCGCGGTGCTTTGCCTCGCCTTCCCGCTGACGCCGCCACGCCGCGCGGGGAAACCGCCGCAGAGCCGTCTCGCGGAGCTCGACGCCGTGACGGTTCCGACACTGGTCGTCCAGGGAGATCGGGATCCGTTTGGGATGCCGCCGCCTGGGCCGTCCCGCCAAGTGATCAAGGTGTTGGGCGACCACGGCCTCAAGGCCGACGTCGCCGCAGTGGCCGCGGCGGTGCGAG
>JBKPFU010000173.1:0-3747 GCA_046728975.1 Actinomycetota bacterium
CCGACGACCCGACCCGCGACGATGTGCTGCTCGAGTTGGGCGGCGCCCTGGTGTTTGCAGGTGACTTCGTCCGGGCCGACGCTGTCTTGACCGAGGCGATCGAAGCGGGGCGCAGGAGTGGCGATCGACGGCTCGAGTTGCGTAGCGTTGTCGAGCGTGCGTTCTTGCGGACGCTCACGGACCCCAATTGGAGCGTGGGCGATCTGAGGCGGGTCTCCGAGCACGTCATGGCTGAGCTCGAGGGACTGGGAGACGATCTTGGTGTTGCCAAAGCGTGGAGGCGGATCGCTGACAGTCACTGGATGATGTACCGGTGGAGGGATCAGGAGCTGGCGATCGGACGCGCAATCCTGTATTCCGAGCGCGCCGGTGACGCCCGTGAGGCGACGTGGGCGCGGATGCGCCTTGCCATGGCGCTCTACTACGGCCCGACGCCGGTGCGGGACGCCATCCATCAGTGTCGTCAGATCCTCCAGGAGACGTCGGAGGACCCGGTGGTGGCGCCCGCGTTCCTCGTCTCCCTCGGCGGGCTCCACGCGATGTGCGGCCGTTTCGACGAGGCCCGACGCCTTCTCGGACAAGGCCGATCCCTCTTCGAGGAACTCGGATTGAAGGTATGGGTTGCGGGCATGTCGCTTCTTTCAGCTGATGTCGAGCTGCTTGCCGGCGATGCGGAGGCCGCCGAGCGAGACCTTCGTGTTGCCTACGAGGCCCTCGAGCAGATGGGGGAGCGCGGCCTGCTCTCAGCAGTGGCAGCTCAGTTGGGGAGGGCGCTATGTGCCCAGGACCGCTACAGCGAGTCCGAGAGATTCGCCCAGGTCAGCCAGGAGCTCGCTCACAGCGACGACGTCGCGGCGCAGATGCTGTGGCGCACGACTCGTGCAAAGGTCCTTGCGAGGCGACAGCACCTCGAAGAGGCAGAGAGCCTCGCCCGTCAGGCGTGTGAGATCACCGAGAAAACCGACGCCCTCAACGGTCACGGCCTCTCCCTCACGACTCTTGCCGAGGTCCTTCTCCTGGCCGGCCGTGAAAACGAGGCGGCGCCACTTCTCGGGCGCGCACTCAACCTCTTCGAGCGGAAAGGGAACGTCGTGGCGGCCACAAGCGCTCGAGAGATGCTTGCAAGCCTCAGCAAAAAACCTGCGGCTTGACGAACTGGGTCGTGTCGTAGATGGCGAGCCCGGCGTAGACGGAGCCGCCGGGGCAGTTGATGTCGAGGGAGATGTCCTTGCCGGGGTCTTCTGCTTCGAGATGGAGCAGTTCGGCGATCGTGAGGGTTCGCGATCTGATCATCGATCGGCGTGCCGAGGAAGATGATCCGCTCGCTGAGGAGACCCGAGTAGATGTCGAACGTGCGCTCTCGGTGCCCGGTCTGCTCGATCACCATTGGAATCTGCGGGCTCTCGATTCTCCTTCCGGCTCTGGGACGGTTGCGCTCGCTCCCTCGAGATCAGGACGACTCGCCACCTCAGAAAGAAGGAAAACGGCCTATCAGGACAGGCTGGAAATGCTCGAACAGCCGGAGCTCCTTGCAGAGAGCGGGGCGCGCGAAGCCCTTTTGGAAGCTGGCCCCGCGGCGAAATCCGTTCGCCTCAAGCTCCTCGCCTTGCGCGCCGTTGGCGCGTTGGTGGGTTGCGGGCTCGGGCCGGAGTTCTATGCGCCTGACGTATAGAGGAGACCGCCGGCGACTACCAGCAGGAGGCCCGGCAGCTGCAGTTTGAGTAGTTGCGTAAAGGCAGCCGCGCCCACCCATCCGAGTCCGCAGCCCAGAGCGATTTCGGCGCCCGCACGCAAAGGAATTTCAGCAGGATCGCCGCGAACGCCCCGCTCCACACCACCGACAGCACTGGCGCTGCCCAGCCCGTCGACATCACAAGGAGTCCGAAGGGCGCGTAGGTGCCAGCGATGAGCAAGTAGACGCCCGCATGGTCGAGGCGAGCGAGCCAGGCCCGCGCGGCCGGCCGCCAGGTCGGCCGGTGGGAGAGCGCGCTCGCGCCGAAACAGGCCACGACACAGCCGGCGAAGATCGCCGCCGCGATGCGCGAGCGACCGGCATGCGTTGTCAGGACAAGCGCGACGCCGAGGCCGAGCGCGGCGTAGAAGCCGAGCTCGTGAAAGACGCCCGCAGTCTCGGCTTGACACGCTCGACCGTCGCGACCACCGGCTTGGTCTAGGACCTGCCTGGATCGGACGCACTCGGCAGCATCGGGTTGAGCTATGGCTCCGGGGGGCAGCTGTCGATACCCAGTGTTCTCGCGGGCCTCTCTCGGACTCAGCCCGCGTCGATCATCCGTCCGGCAACGGCGAGGATCGCTTCGGGGTCATCGTTGAACGGCATCCAGTCGGCGTTGTCAGCTACGAGCAAGTAGAACTCCTCCGGAGGCGACAACCACCGCGAGTGCCTGCGCAGGTCGAGGATTCGAGCAGATCCCGCCCCGACGGAGACGAGGTAGATGTCGGGGTCACATCTGGCAACGATCGCCAACCGTTCGAGATCGGTGTCATGAGCCAGTTGAGCGGCGAAGATCGCTTTCCTCTCGGCTATTTGGCGCTTTATCTCGCCGGGCGAGCTGGCTCGTAGTTCATCTCTCAGGTGGCGGTCTTTCTCGAGCTCGTCCCGCTTTGCCTCGTCGATGCGCCTCCGCAGCTGATCTCGTTCAGATTCGTCCACCGGTCTCGTCTCATGTCGCGAACCGATCTGAGGAGGGATTCATCGCCTCGGATCGGGCCCGGTCGCAAAAACCTGATGTCGCCGGGCCACGGTATCTTCGCGCACGGCCGCTTCTGCCGTCGTGGCGGTTCTGCGGGGAGCGGCCGATGCGCGAGGGACGAGCGCCCGCCCATCACGAGGACGACGCCAATCTTGAGCGGGCGCGGAGAGATCGATCCCGCCATGCACGCGACCTCTCCGTCCCACCCTAAGCTTTCGGGCTACTCCTCGACCTGGTCCGCGATCGTGAAGGCGACCTGGTTCTGGTCGACGCTGGCGTCGAGAACTTTGTCGTCGAGGAGGGAGGCCGCCTCCGGTTCGAGAAAGACGCGGGCTCCCTGCTCTTCGATCACCTCGTCATCCTCACCGGGCAATGGAACGACCCTGAGCTGGAAGTTCGCCTGCGTCCCTGCCCGCTCGGCGACCATCCGCAGACCGCCTGTCTCGGCAACCTCGTCCGAAGACGAGACGATGTCCTTCACGGCCTGAACCGCGCTTTCGGTGAGTGCGAGCAACGCGCTCACCTCCTTCCTGGTTGGTTCCGGTCGAAGCCGGCCAGGCTAGCAACCGACCCGCAGGTCCGTTTACGGACACCGGCAACACGCAGCACGCATCCGGCGTCGCTAGCAATCTTGCAGCGCGAAGTCGCGGACGCCCGGATCGGGATCGAGATCAGGCGGTACGAGCGCTTCCCCCTTGCACGGGCCGCTGCCGTTGGCCTGGCTATCCGGTTTCTTCGGCCAGAACTTCGGCTAACTGGTCTGGAGCATCGGCGGCTGGGAGTCGTTCGTCGGTGTCGGCGTCGGTACCGAGCTCGTGGCGCTCGCGATCCTGCTCGCCGTCTTCAGGCGGCGAGGCTGGTTCTGAGAAGGACCGTCAGCTCAACCTCGCGGGGAGAGCGGCGCAAGCAGGACAGCAATCTTGTAACTCTCCGCACAAATTGGTGTATGCTGACTGAGCGCATAGACCTAGCGCGGAAGCCGCCGAGGCTCCGAAGTTCCTCTCCGACTGCCAGACCGGGCCTGAGTGCCGAGAGA
>JBKPFU010000174.1:0-6631 GCA_046728975.1 Actinomycetota bacterium
CTGGGAGAAGGCGCTGCGGGTGCTGATGACGAAGCTGCGCGCGTTGCTCGAGGAGTGCGGGATCGACGGCGCCACGGCGCTCACGAGCGCCTTCGGCTGCTACAAGCTGACGCTGCCCGCCGGCGCCTGGATCGACGTCGACGCGGCGGCGGAGGCGCTCGAACGAGCCGAGGCGGCGCTCGCCGCGGGCGACTTCGACGAGGCTCGCTCGCAGGGCTCGCTCGCCGCGGCGCTCGCGCGGCGCAGCTTCCTGCCCGGCGAGGACGGCTCCTGGGTCGAGGAGAGGCGGCGCGAGCTGCGCGATCTGCTCGTGCGCTCGCTCGAGTGCCTGCGCGACGCCTGCTTCGCCGCCGGGGAGTTCGCCGAGGCGGTCCGGCACGGGGAAGAGGTGACCGAGCTGGAGCCGTTCCGCGAGAGCAGCTACCGCCGGCTAATGCAGGCGCATGCCGCCGCCGGCAATCCGGCCGAGGCGCTCCGCGTCTACGAGCGCTGCCGGACCCTGCTCGCCGACGAGCTCGGCGCCTACCCATCGCCCGAAACCGAGGCGGCATACCTCGAAATACTGCGTGCCACTTCGTCGCGAACAGACGAGCTGCCTGCGGGCGAACCTCTCGGGCCGCTTCGAGAGGAGGAGCTTGCGGCACCGCGGCCCTACGCTCCGAAGCGAAGCCGATCAACGCTTGGAGCATTTGTCCTCGCTGGCGCTGCCGCCACGGCGATCGCGTTCGCGCTCGTAAGGGTTGGCGGCGAGGGTGAGTCAACGGCCAGCCCCGCACCTCGCGTTGCCATCGTCCTCCCGCGTCCGCCCACTGTCGGCCGGGAAGACACGATGGTGACGCCGGCCCTAGATGGGCTCCGCCTGGCCGAGCGGCAATACGGCGCGCGGACGCAGATTCTTGTCGCGGACGAGCTCAACCTAAAGTCACCGAGCGTCACGAGGACGATCGCGCGACTCCGTTCGGGGAACTTCGATCTCGTCATCGTCATTCCCGGCGGCGCGCTCTGGAACGCACTCGGACCGACAGCGCGAACACTGCCGGAAACGCGCTTCGTCGTTTTCGACTCACGCGTCGACGTCCCCAACGCGACCGGATTCGTCCTCGACGACCACCAGGCCGGCTATCTGGCCGGCTACCTCAGCGGGCTGATCGAGGCCGGGAGCGGCCCAAGGCTGAACCGCGTCCACATCGTGTCTGCCATCGGTGGCATGCGCGGTCTTCCCGCCGTCGAAGGGCTTCTCGCCGGCTTCGCAAGAGGGGCGCGGCACGCGCTGCCGGGCATTTCCGTTCGCACCGCGTACTCGGGCGACTTCATGGACCAGTCGAAATGCGAGGCAATTGCCAACCGGCACATCGACGAAGGCGCCGACATCGTCTTCGCCGCCGCCGGAACATGCAGCCTCGGCGCGCTGTCTGCTGCGTCGATTCGAGGCGTTTGGGGAGTCGGAGTCGACGGCGACCGCTCGGGCCTCGGCAACCACATCCTCGCCTCGGCGGTAAAGCGGTACGACCAAATCGTGCTCGCCGCGGTGGGCTCGTTCGTCCACGGGACACTCCCTCATGGGCGCGCTGTCGTCTTTGGGTTGGACGACGATGCCGTTGCGCTTGTCGGCGTCAACCCGAGCGTGCCCGACTCGATCCGGAGGAAGGTCGCTCGTGAGGCCATGGTGCTGCGACGCGGGGGACGCGGGAGTTTGGCTGTGGTGGCTGGTTCCTAACCCGTGTAGGTGCTGGACGACGCTCGGCCGGCGTGCGCGCGCGCCGAGGGCGTCTGGCGGCCGACAATTGCCGGGGCTTCGTGGACGAGCTCGTCGTTTTCGAGCGCCTCGACCATGAACAGGGCGAAGTCGACACGGCGCGTGAGGTTGCTCTCGAGGATGGGGTCGCCAACGTGCCGGCTCCACACGGGCAGCCCCTGGCTCTCACCTTCCTCGAGGTTGCTGCCGCGCACGACGGTCCACCGCGTGTCGCTCGCAAACACCCGGCGGCACGCCTCCACTTGGTCGTCGAGGTCTGCGAAACGAGTGACCCGTCCGAGCCACCCGGCCACCTTCACGAACGTCTTGAACCTCCGCGAGTACACGTCCTGGCCGTCGCGAGTGATGTGCCACCCGCACGAGAACACGAGACGCGCTCCCGGCGGCGCGAAGTCGAGCACGGCCTGCGCCGTTCCCGTTGAGTACCCATGGACCCCTCGCGGGACCAACACGACGAGCACCCCGTCGCATCCAGCGGCTGCCCGTTTGATGACCTCGCGGTCGTTCGTCGCTCCCGGGACGATGCTGATGCGTCCCTTGAACGCGTCGAGCTTTTCGACGCTTTCCTCTCGGCACACGCCGACGACTTCGTAGCCCCTCTCCAGCGCGTGCTGCACCATGTAGCGCCCGAGCTTTCCAGAGGCTCCTACGATGCAGACCCTCATCGTTCGGAGCCTATGATTTATTGTCGATAAGAGAGCAGCGCCGATCTACCAAGGAGGCGAAATGCGCGCAGCGTTCATGTCCACACAGGAGGCCTTTGTGACCTACTTGGAGGGTATGACGCTTGCTTCGCAGAACGCTCAACTTGGGGATCCTGGCGCATGTCGACGCCGGTAAGACAACACTCACCGAGCGGCTGCTCTATGCCGCCGGCGTAATCGACAAGATCGGCAGCATCGACAAGGGGACGACGCAGACCGATTCGCTGCCCCTCGAGCAGCAGCGCGGGATCACCATCAAGTCGGCGGTCGTTTCGTTCCCGATCGACGACGTCACCGTCAACCTGATCGACACGCCGGGCCACCCCGACTTCATCGCCGAGGTGGAACGCGTGTTGAGCGTGCTCGACGGCGCGGTCCTCGTCGTCTCCGCCGTCGAGGGCGTGCAGGCGCAGACGCGCCTGCTGATGCGCGCGCTGGAGCGGCTGCACATCCCGACGCTCCTGTTCGTGAACAAGATCGATCGCACGGGCGCCGACTCCGGGCGGACGCTGATGGACATCTCCGAGCGGCTGACGCCGGCGACAGTCGCGATGACACGCGCGAGCGGGGAGGGGACGCGCGCGGCGGTCGTCAAGCCGTATGCAGACGAAGACGCCGTCTTCAGGTCCCGCGTCGTCGAGGTGCTCGCCGAACAGGACGACGCGCTGCTCGCCGCCTATCTCGACGACGAGACGCATGTCTCGCCGCGGCGTCTGCACGACGCGCTCGCGGCGCAGACGAAGCAGGCGCTCGTGTACCCCGCCTTCTGCGGCTCGGCGATCACCGGCGCCGGCGTCGACGTGCTGACGGCAGGGATCGCCGAGCTTCTGCCCGCGACCGCCGGCAATCCCGACGGTCCGGTCTCCGGCACGGTCTTCAAGATCGAGCGCGGGCCTAACGGCGAAAAGATCGCCTACGTCCGCATGTTCACCGGGACCGTGCGCACGCGTGACCGGCTGCACTTCGGCCCCGAGGACGACGGGAAGGTGACCGCGATCAGCGTCTTCGACCACGGGGCCGACGTTCAGCGGCCGGCGGTGTCCGCGCGAGAGATCGCGAAGCTCTGGGGCCTCAGGGAGATCCAGATCGGCGACAGGCTCGGCGACGCGCCGGCCCGCGGCACGCACCGTGAATTTGCGCCGCCGACGCTGGAGTCGGTCGTCGTCCCGCTCGATCCCGACGACGCGCAGCGGCTTCGCGTCGCGCTCGCGCAACTCGCGGAGCAGGACCCGCTGATCAGGGTCAGGCAGGACGACAGGAACCGCGAGATCTCGGTCTCCCTTTACGGCGAGGTCCAGAAGGAGGTCATCCAGGCGACGCTGGCAGACGACTTCGGCATCGACGTCACGTTCCGCGAAACGACGCCGATCTACGTCGAACGTCCCAGCCGCACCGGCGAGGCGCTCGAGATCCTGCATGCCGAATCGAACCCATTCCTGGCGACGATCGGGCTGCGCGTCGATCCCGCGCCCGACGGCTCGGGCGTGGAGTTCCGACTGCAGGTCGATCCTCGGACGGCGCCGCTGTACCTCTACAAGACGGTCGAAAGCTTCAGCCAGCACATGGACGAGTACGTCCGCGACGCGCTACAGGTGGGCGTCTTCGGCTGGCAGGTCACGGACTGCGTCGTGACGATGACGAAGTGCAACTACAGCGTTCCCGACGGCCCGCCGTCGAGACGGGGACCGCTGAGCACGGCCGCGGACTTCCGCAAGCTCACGCCCCTGGTTGTCAGGCAGGCGCTCGAGCGGGCCGGGACGCTGGTCTGCGAGCCGACCGTTGAAACCCGCCTCGAGGTCCCGGCGGATGCCGTCGGGGCAGTGATGCCCGCGCTGGCGCGGCTCGGTGCCGCCGTCGAGCCGCCGTCGCCGCGCGGGAAGCTGGCGGAGATCAAGGCCATCCTGGCTGCGGCGCGGGCGGATGAGCTCCAGCGGCAGCTGCCAGGGCTCACCGGCGGCGAGGGCGTGCTCGACTCCAGGTTCGCCGGTTATCAGCCGGTGAGCGGCGATCAGCCGATCAGAGAGAAGGCGCAGCTTGGCTGACCTGAGGATGCACGCCGACGAGCTGCACACCGACGCCGCGCTCGTTCGACGCTTGCTCGCTGCGCAGTTCCCGCACTGGGCGAACCTTCCGATCGAGCGCGTCCCCTCGAGTGGGACCGACAACGCGCTGTACCGGCTGGGCGATGACATGCTCGTTCGCCTGCCGCGCATCCACTGGGCCGTGGGCGGCGTCGACAAGGACTTCCGTTGGCTGCCGAAGCTCGCGCCGCTGCTGCCGGTCTCGATCCCGGTCCCGCTGGCCAAGGGCGACCCGGCTGAGGACTACCCCTGGACGTGGGGCGTCTACCCCTGGCTCGAGGGCGAGAACCCGCCGCTCGACGGCATCGCCGATGCCAACTCGCTGACGAGCGACGTCGCGAGCTTCGTCAACGCGCTGCACCGCGTCGACCTGGCCGGCGGGCCGCCTGCGCGCCGCGGGAGGCCGCTGGGGGAGGCGCAGGACGAGGAGGCGCGCGCGTCGCTCGCTGAGCTGTGCGCAATGACTCTGATCGACGTCGACGAAGCGACGGACGCCTGGGAGGAAGCGCTCGAGGTGCCGCCGTGGGCGGGGCCGCCGGTCTGGGTACACGGAGACCTGTTGGCCGGGAACCTGCTCCTCCAAGGCGGGCGCCTAACGGGAGTGATCGACTGGGGCGGCGTCGGCGTCGGGGATCCCGCGTGCGATCTCATCGTTGCCTGGGGCGTGACCCCACGCTCCCTGCGGAACTTTTTCCGTGCCGCCGTCGGCGTCGACGACGCGACCTGGGCCCGCGGCCGCGGCTGGGCGCTGTCAGTCGGCCTGATCGCGCTCCCGTACTACAAGGAGACGAACCCGACGCTCGCAGCGATCGCCCGTCATCTGATCGACGAAGCCCTTGCCGATCGGCGGACGGGCTCCTGAGACCATGGGCCCGCATGCGCGCGCCCATGGTCTCGGGAGGTTTAGTCTCAGCCTGCGATTCGCTCGCGCGTGGTCACGTAGTGATCCGCCATGCCCTCGCCGCCCGGCCGGGTCGACCCGAAGTACAGGACGGTGCCGTCCCACGAGAGCGACGGCCGCGTCTCGGCTCCATTCGCAGCGTTGACGTTCGGCCCGAGGTTGACCGGCGTCAACCACGGATCGGATGTGCGCTGCCGCGTTGCCGAGTAGATGTCGGCCATCCCGAGCGTCCCCGGCCGCGTGCTGAAGAAGAACAGCTCCAGGCCGTCACGGCGAACGTTCGGCTGCCCGTCCTCCGCTGCGCTGTTCGCGCCGGGGACGAGCTCTGCCGCGCCGAATGCTCCGCCGTGCGATTCGCTCACGTAGAGATCGGCGTCGCCGGCGGACGCGCCCGGCGGCTCCGCCGTGAAGCCACCGGGACGGTTGCTCGAGAAGTACAGCACCGGCCCCGTACCGCGCTCGGGCAGCGGGAACGGGCTCGCCTCGTTCGCTGCGCTGTTCACCTCGCAGCCGAGGTTCGCGACAGGATCCCAGCCGTCCGGTCGGAGCCGGGTGGTGTAGATGTCGTCGCCTCCGCAGCCGCCTGGGCGGTTCGAGACGAAGTAGAACAGGTGGCCGTCCCGCGAGACCGTGGGGCAGAAGTCGTTCGCGGGTGAGTTGACGGGCGCGCCGACGTTCACCGGCGCTCCCCACGGGTCGTCCGCGCTGGCGCGGGTGGAGACCCAGATGTCGATGCCGCCGAGACCGCCCGGTCTCGTCGAGGCCATGTAGAACGTCCGGCCGTCGCGTGAGATAAACGGGCAGCCGTCGAGCGCAGGCCCGTTGAAATCAGGGTGAGCGCCGGTCGCCTCTACCCGAACGGCCTGGGACCACGGCGTGTAGTCCCTCGCGGCCGCGAGTGCGGATCCGGCTACGGCGCCGAGAACGACGATTAGGAACGCCAGGAGGTGCCGCTTCATAGGTCTTGCTCCTTCCCCAGGGGTTGAATGTCGACGAACGCTTGTTCGCCGAGGTCGAGCTCCGAGCGCAGGAGAACGGCGAGCGCCTCCTCGACCGAGAAGTCGATTCCGTGCTCCTCCCGGGCGTGTCGCCGGACCGCCTCCACCAGGCCCGTTTCGTCCTGCGCCCGAGCCTCGTAGCCGCAGTCGCAGCGGAGAGCCTTGCCAGCGAACATGTCACGGCCAATACT
>JBKPFU010000175.1:0-2943 GCA_046728975.1 Actinomycetota bacterium
GTCGGCGACTGCGCCGGCTACTGGCAGCTCGCGCACACCGCGTTCCGCGAGGGCGAGGTTGCCGCGGAGAACGCCATGGGCCACGACGCCGTCGTCGACAATCGCGGCGTGCCGCGCCCCATCTACACCGATCCCGAGATCGCCGGCGTCGGCTTGACCGAGGCGGAGGCGCGGGAGCAGTACGGCGACGATGTCGCGACGGGCAGGTTCCCTTGGGTCGCGAACGCGCGCGCAGTGATGCAGAACGAGACCGTCGGCTGGGTGAAGTCGATCCACGAGACCCGCTACGGCGAGCTGCTCGGCCTCGTCATGGTCGGCCCGCACGTGACCGACCTGATCGAGGCCGGAGTGGTCGCGCTCGACGCCGAATCCACGGTCGAGACGGTCGCCGACGGGATGGCCGCGCACCCGACGCTGTCGGAAGCCATCAAGGAAGCCGGGCTGGTCGCGCTCGAGCGCGCGATCCACCTGCCGCCGCGGCGGCGCGCCAAGGCAACCGCCTAATCCGCCGGAGCATCAAGACCCCGAGCCGGGCGTCTCGCCTGTGGCAGATGGTGGCCACAGGTTCCCCCGTTGAGCGCGCCCGGCTCTCACCTCGATGGATGCCGCCGAGCGCTGTTTCCTCCGCCCAAAGAGACTTTCCACAGGTTGTGCAGGACCGGTGGAAAACGTCCCACGGCCAGCTGTGGAAACTGTGGAAAACTGGGTCCCGAAAGCGGCGTCAGAGGGTTGAACGCCGCGGAGCGGCGACTATAACGCGCCTCGGCGCGGCTGTGCCGGCCGGACGGATCACCGGCGAAAGGTTTCGTGCGCTACGAGCGGAAACTTTGCGCGAAACCGTAACCACCGCCCGCGTTGGCTCGTTGTCGCAGCATGGGGCCTGCACGGGCGGGGCGCGGACGACAGCGTCCCAAAAACCGGTCGCCGCGGCCGGCGGCGTCACTGCGGATGAGGCGCAACTCGACCGACGGTGCGTTCGAACGCTTATACGAGGAGCACGTCGGGTCGGTCTATCAGTACGCGCTCGCCGTCCTGACCAACCCCGCCGACGCCGAGGACGTCACCCAGCAGACCTTCCTGAACGCCTACCGTGCGTTCCAGCGCGGCGACCGCCCGCACACGCCGCACAACTGGCTGATCAAGATCGCGCACAACGTCTGCCGCATGCGGTGGCGGCAGTCCGCGCGACGACCGCAGGAGGTCCCGCTCGAGCACGTGCCCGAACCGGCCACGCTCGACGAGGAAAAGCCGGCGGTCGCAGATGTCCTTCGCGCATTGAGCCACCTTCCGTTCAACCAGCGCGCTGCGCTGGTCATGCGCGAAGTGGAGGGGCGCTCCTACAGTGAAATCGCAGAGATCCTCGGCGTCACCCTGCCTGCCGTCGAGGCGCTCTTGTTCCGAGCTCGGCAGAAGCTCCGAACCCGCCGCGACGCGCTTGGCGTGCTCACAGCAGTGCCCGTGCCGCCGTCGCTGGCCTCGTTCTTCAGCGGCGGGGGATTCCTCGCAGGAGGCGGGGCGGTCGTCGGCTCTGGGCTCACCCTCAAGACTGCAGCCGTCGTTGTGACCGGCTTCGTGATTGGTGGAGCCGGTTTCCAGAGCGTGAAGGCATTCACGAGCCCGGACCGGCCGCGGGCGGAGGCAGGGAAACCAAGCTCGCAAGAGGCCGCCGCGCGGGCGGCGGTGGCGGGGCAGAAGCGCGCCGTCGCGAATGGCGAGGTTAACGCGCGTCGAACCCGTGCCGGGTCGCGGGCTCTTCGCCGGCGCAGCCGCGGCGGCGGCGTGGTGGAAGCGCCGACGACGGATCCAACGCCGGACGCCTCGCCCGGCCAGCCGGCGAGCGGCTCGAGCGGCTCGATGCCTACGGTCGCCGGCGGCGTAACGCAGACCGTCCCACTGCCCCCGACACCGGTTCCGGTGCAGCCGCCTGCGCTGCCGAACCCGACGCTACCGCTACCGCCGCCGCCCCCGCCGCCCACGTTGCCGCCCTTGCCGACGATCACGGTGCCGACGCTTCCGCTGCCGCCGCCGCCGCCGCTACCGCCGCCACCGCCGATCCTTCCTTAGGGGCATGTTGCAAGAAACGGCTTCTGGCAGCATCTGAGTTGACATGACGCCACTTTTGGCGCAGCGGTCCGACCGAGCCTTCGAACGGATGTATCAGAGGCATGTCGGCGACGTGTACCGCTATGCGCTCGTCGTCCTGCGACACCCCGCGGACGCCGAGGACGTCACGCAGACGACGTTCATGAACGCCTACCGCGCCTTCCAGCGCGGTGAGCGCCCGCGCGCGCCGCAGAACTGGCTGATCGCGATCGCCCACAACGTCTGCCGGCAGCGGTTCCGCCAGGCGCAGCGGCGCCCGAACGAGCTCCCTCTCGAGGACGACGTCGCCGATCAGGTTCCCTCCGACGAGAGCCCGACGGCCGAAGACATTCGCCGCGCGCTCGGACACCTCGCCTTCAACCAGCGCGCTGCCCTGGTCATGCGTGAGCTCGAAGGCCGTTCCTACCAGGAGATCGCCGAACTCCTCGGCCTGTCCCTGAGCGCCGTCGAGACGTTGATCTTCCGCGCCCGGCGTGCCCTGCGCGAGCAGCTCGAGGGTGGCCTGACCTGCAACGAGGCCGAGCTCGCGGTCTCCAAGCAGCTGGACGGGCGCCTCGGGCGCAAGGAGAAGGGCCAGCTTCGAGCGCATCTGCGCGAGTGCGAGGAGTGCTCCAGGTTCGCCCGCTCGCAGCGCGCGCAGCGGGCGGCGATCCGCTCGCTCGCGGCGATCCCGCTTCCGTCCTCGCTCGCCTCGTTCTTCGGCGGCGGCGGAGGTGGCGCCGCCCTCGTCGGCGGCGGTCTCGCGACGAAGGCGGCGCTGGTGGGCGCGACCGCGATCGTCGCCACCGGTGTCGGGGTCGAGACGGCCAAGCACACGACGGGCTTCACGCCGATCGGCGC
>JBKPFU010000176.1:0-2110 GCA_046728975.1 Actinomycetota bacterium
CGGCCGCAGACGATCGGCTACGCCCTGCTGGACTCACCCGTCGCGTTGGCGGCCTGGATGCTCGACCACGACACGGACAGCTACTACAAGATCTCCCATGCCTTTGTCGACGGCCAGCCCGCGGGCAATCTCACCAGAGACCACATCGTCGACAACATCACGCTGTACTGGCTGACGGGCACTGGGGCGTCGGCGGCCCGGTCGTACTGGGAGAGCGGACGAGCTCAAGCCGCAGCGCTTGCGGCCGGCCAGGCTCCTCCGGAGGTCTCGCTCCCGGTCGGCTTCACCACGTTCCCCGACGAGATCTTCCAGGCCCCGCGCAGCTGGACTGAGAAGGCCTACCCCACCCTCACCTACTTCAACGAGGTCGACAGGGGCGGCCACTTCGCCGCCTGGGAGGAGCCGGAGCTCTTCTCCGCCGAGGTGCGGGCTGCATTCAGCTCAGTGCGCTAATGACGCCATTGTCTTCGGTTCTCTTCAGGACGAGGTTCGTATGTCGAAGATGGAATCGTGTTCGGGCCGTTGCGGCATCGCTCGTTGGGTGGGCAGTGGGCGGTGGCGTGAGGTGAGCCTCTTCGGCGTGCGAGAGACCCACCTGCCCGGCTTCGAGGGGGCGACCGGCTGGCTCAATTCTGAGCCGCTCACGCCGGACGATCTACGCGGAAAGGTCGTCCTCGTCGACTTCTGGACGTATACCTGCATCAACTGGCTCCGGACACTCGGCTACGTCCGCGCGTGGTACGAGAAGTACGGGGATCAGGGTTTGGTCGTCGTCGGCGTCCACACGCCCGAGTTCCCGTTCGAACAGGACGTCGACAACGTCCGCGAGGCCGCGAAGGACATGCGGGTCGAGTATCCGATCGCGCTCGACAGCGACTATGCAGTCTGGCGCGCCTTTGACAACAACTACTGGCCGGCCGTCTACATCGCCGACGCACAAGGGGGGATCCGGCACCACCAGTACGGCGAGGGCGGGTACGAGGAGTGCGAACGGGTCATCCAGGGGTTGCTCCGGGAGGCGGGCCGCGACGGCATCGATGACGACCTGGTCTCCGTCGCTCCCGATGGCCTCGAGGCTCAGGCCGATTGGGACAACTTGGGGTCTCCCGAGACCTATCTCGGGTACCAACAGGCCGAAAGGTTTGCGTCTCCCAATGGTGCCGAGCTCGGCGAACCTTTCAATTTCGTCGCGCCCGATCCGCTGGGGCTCAATCGGTGGGCTCTCTCAGGGGACTGGACGATCGAGAGCCGGGCGGCTGTGGCGAACGGAGCCGACGGGCGGATCCTGTTCCGCTTTCATGCCCGCGACGTCCATCTCGTGATGGGACCTCGTGCGCCCGGCACGTCCGTGCCGTTCCGCGTGCTCGTCGACGGAGAACCTCCGGCCGCCGCCCACGGCCTTGACGTGGATGAACAGGGCCGCGGAACGGTGGCCCAACAGCGGCTTTATCAGCTGATTCGCGAGCAGGGCTCGATCACCGACCGCACGTTCGAGATCACCTTCCTCGCGCCCGGCGTCGAGGCCTACGCCTTCACGTTCGGCTAGCGGCGACAGGATCGCGGCCGGACCGGCGCGCCGGCGGGCGGGCCATGCTCGCTGTCTGGACAGTTGGCACGCTCGGCCTTGGCGCCTGGCGGACCGTGACCGTGGACGCTTGACCGCGCTCCCTGCCCGCTAAGCAAGGGGCCGGGGTGCCGCAACGGGAGAGGGAAGCTCAAACGCCACAACACCCGACCCCATCTTTCCTACGCCAAACGCAAACGCTCAGATTCCTATGGCGCGGGATTTAAGGATTCGAGCAGGAGAGCCGCCTTCTGCCGGCTCCTGGCCGCCCCACGCTCGCTACGCCCGAACTTGGCAGCGTGCGAATCAGCCGTGACTCTGGCACGTCCAGTGCCGTGCCATCGACCGCTTGCCGGTTCCGCCAAGGATCGAGGAAGCCACGCGGGTGCTGCTCACCGCGACACACGCCGACTCACGCTAATTACATCAGCGAGTCTCGCGCTGTTGGGAGGGACCCGCCCCCTGCGGAGGCGCGAGGGCACGCAGGTGGGCGAGGAGCTCGGCAAAGGAGAACGGCTTCGTCATGTAGTCGTCGGCGCCCGCTTC
>JBKPFU010000177.1:0-33949 GCA_046728975.1 Actinomycetota bacterium
TACGTCAACATCCGAGGGATCGTCCCGCTCGTCAAGGGGTACCTCCGCACCGAAGGCGGCGGCGGTGACGTCCCCGAGAACCTCTACGGCCTCGACCAGGTCGACTGGTTCTCCGCCGCCGTCCGCGCGGAGGACGAAGGCGTCGGTCTCGAGGGCGCGACCAAGGGAGCCGGCGTCAGGCGCCTCACCGGCGGCGGCAATTTCGCGTCGGTGCTCCTCCCGAGCATTCCTTCGGGCGCTCTCGGCTTCCTCGACTTCCAGGGCGGGGCCACCTTCGACAACCTGAAGGCGATCGAAGCCGAGGCCGGCGTCGAGCTGCAACGCGCCCTCGGCGTCACCTTCGCCGACCTGGCCCCGCTCTTCCGGAACGAGATCGCCTTCTACGTGCGCTCCGACGCGCCGCTGCCCGAGTTCAGCCTCGCGCTGGAGACGCCCGACGAGCAAGCAGCGCAGGCGGCGGCCGACAAGCTGATGAACGCGCTCGCCCGGAAGGTCGGCGCTCAGATCCAGACGGCGGAGGAGGACGGCGTCACGGTGAAGACGCTGCGGATCCCGGACGCCCCGCTCCTCGTCCACTGGGCGGTCTTCGACGGCAGGCTCCTCGCGACGACGAGCGAGAGCGGTATCCGCGACTTCCGGTCGAGCGGCGGCAAGTTGCCGTCCGATGACGACTACGACGCCGCCCGCAAAGGCGCCGACGTGCCTGCCGACAACGCCGGCGTCATCTACGTCGACCTGCAGCGGACGATCGCGGAGATCGAGCGCTACGCCACGGCGTCGGGTGAGAAGATCCCGCCAGACGTGGAGGCGAACCTGAAGCCGCTGCACTCGCTGATCGGCTACGCCACGCTCGAGGGCGACGTCAGCCGCTTCGTCGCGCGCCTGGAGATCAAGTAGTGCGGCGTCTCCTCGTTGTGCTCGTCGGCCTCGCGCTGCTCGCGGCCGGCTGCGGCGGCGGGGGAGGAGGCGGCGGCAACGCGCTGCCGGAGGGCGCCGAGGCGACCCCGGAGGACATCCCGGGCTTCGTCTCCTTCAACACCGACTTCGACTCGGAGCAATGGAAGACCGGAAAGACGTTGCTCCAGCGCTTTCCGGACGCGCCGCGGCTCCTCGCCCGGATCCAGAAGGCCTTCGCGCAGGAGGGCGTCGACTTCGAGCGCGACATCCGGCCGGCGCTGGGGCCCGAGTTCGACATCGCCTGGCTCGACTTCCAGAACGACGGCGACAACCTGGTCGGGCTGACGCAGCCGGACGACGATGCGAAGCTGAAGGCGCTGCTCGCCAAGGGGGACGAGAAGACGTTCAGCCGCAAGATCGACGGGTGGACGGTGATCGCGGACTCGCAGGAGCTGCTGTCCCGGTTCGAGCAGGGCGCCGGCTCGCTCGCCGACGTCGATGCCTTCAAGGACCAGATGGAGAAGATCGACGATGCCTCGGCCGCGCGCGCCTACGTACGCGGGCGCGAGGCCCAGCAGGCGCTCGACGCTGCGCTGGCGGGCGAGGGCGCGCCGCCGAGCGTGACGGTGAACGTCGGCCGCCTGGAGTCGCTCGCGCTGGGGGCGAAGGCCGAAGAGAAGGGCGTCAGCTTCGACGGCGGGATCCGCATCGACCCGGCACTCGATCCGCAACCGTTCAAGGCGACGCTGCCCGCCGACCTGCCGACTGGGGCACTGCTCTACGTGTCGGCAAACAGCCTCGACGACATGCTCCGCACGGTTATCGAGCTCGTCGGCAAGGCGAATCCCAACTTTCCCGAGCAGCTCTCGCAGGTCGAGGCTGCCATGGGGATCACGCTCGAGGACGACATCTACCCCCTGCTGACGAACGAAGCTGCGTTCGCGATCTACCCGAAGCGGCCGGTGCCGACGTTCTTATTCGTTCTGAAGACGGCGGGCGACGATGAGGACAACGCGAGCCGACTCGTCGACCGGATCGCGCAGCTCCTCAAGCTGAGCGGTCAGGCCGGCACATCGGAGCTGGACATCGAAGGCGCCAAGGTCCACCGTTTCGACTTCGCGGACGCCGGCTTCTCGCTCTTCATCACCACCCATGCGGGGAAGACGGTCATCACGAACGGCCGAGAGGGAGTTGCGGGCGTTCTCGGCAGCGGCGACAAGCTCGAGGACGACTCGGTCTTCAAGCAGGCGAAGGACAACGCCGCAATGCCTGACGAGACGACCGGCTTCGTCTACGGCAACCTCGAGCAGGGCCTCCCGTTCGTCTATGCGTTCGCCCGCTCGCAGGGCGGGGTGGTCCCGCCGATCGTCCCCCGCAACACGGAGCCGCTCGAGGACACGCTCCTCTACACGGAGAAGGACGGGAAGCTGCTGCGTGTCGCCGGGTTCCTGACGATTCAGTAGCCTTGCCCGCCGACATGGCCGTTCGCGATTTCCTCTTCACCTCGGAGTCGGTGACCGAAGGTCACCCCGACAAGGTCGCCGACCAGATCTCGGACACGATCCTCGACGCAGTGCTCGCGGACGACTCGAACGGCCGGGTCGCCTGCGAGACGCTGATCACGACGGGGCTCGTCGTCGTCGCGGGCGAGATCACGACCGAGACGTACGTCGACGTCGCGCGCAGGGTGCGCGAGAAGATCGCCGAGATCGGCTACACCCACTCGGAGTGGGGATTCGACGCCGAGACGTGCGGCGTCGTGGTCGCGATCGACGAGCAGTCCGCCGACATCGCGCTCGGCGTGGATGCGTCGTATGAGATTCAGCACGACCCGGGGGACGACGACCCGCTCGACAAGCTCGGCGCCGGCGACCAGGGGATGATGTTCGGGTACGCGACGCGCGAGACGGCGGAGCTGATGCCGCTGCCGATCATGCTCGCGCACAAGATCTGCAAGCGCCTGGCCGAGGTGCGCAAGGTGGGCGACCTTCCCTACCTGCGGCCGGACGGCAAGGCACAGGTGACGGTTCGGTACGAGGTCGACGAAGACGGGCGCCAGACGCCGGTCGAGATCGACCGCATCCTGATCTCGACGCAGCACGCGGAAGGCTGCGACGCCGAGACGCTGATCAAGCCCGACCTGATCGAGCGCGTGCTGCATCCGATTCTGCCGCGCGACCTCTACGACGAGAAGCGCTTCGAGGAGCGCGACTTCGTCTACGTCAATCCCACGGGCAAGTTCGTCATCGGCGGCCCGATGGGCGACACGGGGCTCACCGGCCGCAAGATCATCATCGACACCTACGGCGGCGCGGCGCGGCACGGGGGCGGTGCCTTCTCGGGCAAGGATCCGACCAAGGTCGACCGCTCGGCCGCCTACGCGGCGCGGTACGTGGCGAAGAACCTTGTCGCGGCGGAGCTGGCCGACCGTTGCGAGGTGAACGTCGCGTATGCGATCGGCGTCGCGCACCCGGTTTCGATCGCGGTGCGGACGTTCGGCACGGAGCGGATTCCGGTACCGCGGATCGAGGAGCTGGTGAACGAGCACTTCGACCTTCGCCCCGCGGCGATCCTGCGCGATCTCGATCTCCAGCGGCCGATCTTCGCGAAGACCGCCGCCTACGGGCACTTCGGCCGCGACGACCACGACTTCACGTGGGAGCGGACGGACAAGGCGGAGGCGCTGCGCGCGGCCGCCGGTATCGCTGAGCAGGCCCCGGCCTAGGAGGGTTCGGCGGAATTCCGCTCGTCGCCGGGGCGCGATGGGCGGCGCGAGGCAAGGACGCAGGGAGCGTTCGTATTGGCGAAATACGGGCGCGACCGAGGACGCCGCCTCGCGCCGTTCCAGCGCGTTCAGGCGGTTCAGCGCTGTATTTCGCCGAGCCCTCCTTAAGCTGCGGGCCTGACGAAGAGGCCTTCGGCCGCCTTGTCGGCGATCGGCTTCTTGGCGCCGTCGATCCGCACCGTCAGCTGGCCGGCCGCCGGCTGAGCATCCTCCAGCTGCAGCTCCGTGCCGGGCACGAACCCCTGGTCGTAGAACCAGTGCAGGAGGTCGCCGTCATGCTCGGCGAGCCGGACGATCGTGGCGCGCTGGCCCGGCTCGAGCTCGGCGAGCGGCGCCAGCTCGTGGTTCTCGGCCTGCTCGGCGTCGGTGTCGACCGGCCAGCCGTGAGGGCAGCGGTCGGGGTGGCCGAGACGCTCGTCGATCCGCTCGATCATCTCGTCGGTGAAGGTGTCGCCGAGCTGATCGGCGTACACGTGTGCCTCTGCGGCCGTGTAGCCCATGAAGTCCGTGAGCAGTCGCTCGATGATTCGGTGCTTGCGGACGACCTGCTCGGCGCGCTTTCGGCCTGCCGCCGTGAGGATCGCCTCCTTGTGCTCGCCGCGCTCGACGAGGCCGTCCGCCTCGAGCCGCTTCAGCATCTCTCCGGCCGAGGCCCGTGACACGCCCAGCATCTCCGCGACGCGGGATGCGAGCGTGGGTGAACCGCTCGACTGAGGCCGGTATTCCCCGATCGGGAACGCGAGGAAGTAGATCGTCTCGAGGTATTCGTCGACCGAGTGTCCCTGGGCCATGGTCCTTGCGGCAACTCTAGCTCTGCGTCTTGTAAGGTGACCCTTACAAGTGTCCCCGGGTGAGATTCTTCTGCTGGGCGCGATCGCCGGCGCGACGATCTTCGTCGGGCTGCCGATCGGCCGCCTGCGCAACGTACCGGTCGGGCTGAAGTCCTTCTTCAGCGCGACGGCGACCGGAATCCTGCTGTTCCTGCTGTGGGACGTTCTCTCCGAGGTCGTCCACCCGATTGAGGAGGCGCTCGACGAGAAGGAGTGGGGGACGTTCGCGGGCTACTCGGCCATCGGCGCGATCGGGCTGACGGTCGGGCTGATGAGCCTCGTCGCCTACGACGCCTGGATGAAGTCGAGGCGGCGGCGGTCGATGTTGGGGCCGGGCGCGGCGTCGGCGGCGGAGTTCGAGCCGGCGCACGTCGGCGTCGGCGGCGGGTTCTCGCCGGCGCAGTGGCTGTCGATCTTCATCGCGACCGGCATCGGGCTGCACAACTTCTCGGAGGGTCTCGCGATTGGCCAGGCCGCGGCCGCAGACGAGCTCTCGTTGGCCGTCGTGCTCGTGATCGGCTTCGGCCTGCACAACGCGACCGAGGGCTTCGGCATCGTCGGCCCCCTCGCCGGCGAGGCAGAGCTGCCGAGCTGGCGCTTCCTGGCTGCGATGGGGCTGATCGGCGGCGGGCCGACCTTCCTCGGAACGGTCGTCGGCCAGGCTTGGGTCAGCGAGGCCGTTTCGATCGCTTTCCTGGCGCTGGCTGCTGGCTCGATCCTGTACGTGGTGATGGAGCTCTTGAACGTCTGCCGTCGCTTCTCGAGCGCGACACTGATCAGCGCCGGCGTCCTGCTCGGCCTGATGGCGGGCTTCGCGACCGACTTCATCCTCGAAGCCGCAGGCGTCTAGAACAGACGTGTCAGGGGTCGTCCGGGGTCAGACCCCTTCGGCTTGCCCTGGCGTTCAAAACGGCGCGTGTGCAGGCCTTTCGCCCGCGGAAGAGCGTACGCCTGCTCGTCCGTTTGCGGCAGGTCCGGGGGTCAGACCCCAGGACCTGGCCGTTCCGGCCACTCGTGGTCGTCGCGCGGCCGGGCTAGGGTCGGCTAGGTGAGCCGCTACGGAACGGTCTACCCCCTCGTGACGACGCGCGCGCTGGCGGCGCGCGAGTTCACGTACGAGTTGCCCGACGGCGTCGAGAAGGGAGCCGTCGTCGCGATGCCGCTCGGTCGCGCACGCGCACGCGGGGTTGTCGCCGAAGTCGGCGCTGCGCCGCCGGAGGGGATCGAGCCGGTTGCGGTCGAAGGTGTGGTGGACGAGGTGCCGGCGGCGCTCGTCGACCTCGCCCTCTGGCTCGCGGACTACTACGGATCGACTCCGGGGCGCGCGCTCGAGCTCGTTGCGCCGGTCAAGCGTGCGAAGCGGGGTGAGCGCGCCTCGCCGGTCACCCGGCAGAGCCTGGCGGAGGACGGGCAACGACCGAACCTCAGTGCGTCCCAGAAGGCGGCGCTAGCGCGGCTCGTCGACGCGCTCGACAACGGCGGCGGCCATTTCCTCCTGTACGGCGCGACCGGCAGCGGGAAGACCGAGGTCTACCTGCGTGCCTGCGAGGCGGCGCTCGACCGCGGCCGCGGAGCGATCGTGCTCGTCCCCGAGATCGCCCTCACGCCGCAGACCCTTGGCCGCTTCGGCGCTCGCTTCGGCGACCGGGTCGCGGTGCTCCATTCCGGCCTGACCGAGGCCGAGCGCCGCGACGAGCGTGTCCGGATCGCCGCCGGCGAGGCGTCTGTCGTGGTCGGCGCGCGTTCGGCCGTGTTCGCGCCGCTGCCGCAGCTCGGCGTCATCTGCATCGACGAGGAGCACGACCCTTCGTACAAGCAGGAGTCCGAGCCCCGCTACGACGCACGCACAGTCGCGGCCAAGCGCGCGTCGCTCGAGGGTGCGGTCGCCGTCTACGGGAGCGCCACGCCCCGGCCCGAAAGCTGGGCGCGGCTGGAGCGGCTCGAGCTCGGTGGACGGATCGCGGGGGACCTGCCTCCAGTTCGAGTGGTCGATCTGCGGCGCGAAGCCGGGTACCCGCTGTCCGCGCCGTTGCTCGCCGAGCTCGGCGGCATCGCCGAGCGAGGCGGCAAGGCGATCCTGCTCCTCAACCGCCGGGGTCTCGCACCGGCGCTTCATTGCCGTGCCTGCGGGCTCACGCCTCGCTGCCCGCTCTGCGACGTGGCGCTCGTTCTCCATGCGAGCGCGGAGCTCCGCTGCCATCACTGCGGCCATGCCGAGCCTGCGCCGGAGCTCTGTCCGGCCTGCCGATCGACCGAGCTCGCGCGGATCGGGGCGGGCACGCAGCGGCTCGAGCGTGAGCTCGAGAAGCGGGTCCCCGGGCTCGAGCTGATCCGCCTCGACGCCGACACAGCTGCGAAGCCGGAGCTCCTGGCCGAGGCGCTCCGCCGTTTCGCCGAGACCGATCGCGCGGTGCTGCTCGGGACGCAGATGGTCGCGAAGGGACATCACTTCGGCGGCGTCGCGCTCGCGGCGGTGATCGACGCCGACACGGGCCTCGGCCTACCGGACTTCCGCGCCGAGGAGCGCACGTTTCAGCTGCTGACCCAGCTCGCAGGGCGCAGCGGCCGTGACGCGCCGGGGCGCGTGCTCGTGCAGACGTTCCAGCCGGACGCCCGCCCGATCGAGCTCGCGGCCCGCCACGACGTCACGCGGTTCCTGACGGACGAGCTCGAGCGGCGGTCGGCGCTCCGCTATCCGCCGTACCGGCACCTGGTCAGGATCCTCGTGGCCGGCCCGGACGCCGCTCTGACGCTAAAGGCGCTGGAGGAGATCAAGGCCGGTCTCGACGCTGCAGACGCGCTCGGCCCGGCGCCGCTCTTTCGGCTCCGCGGCCGGCACCGCGCCCAGCTGGTCGTGAAGACCGGCGAGCCTCGGCGCGTCGGCGCTCGCTCGGCTGCACTGCTCGCAGCGGCGGCCCCGGCGATGCGCCGAGCCGGCATGACAGCGGTCGTCGACGTCGATCCGCAGAGCCTCTAGCGGCGCTTACACTGCGGTCGTGGCCGAGGAAGCCGGTCAGGTCCGCAAAGAGAAGCTCGATCCCGAAGCGGAGGCGAGGCGCCGGCTCGCGCTCGCCCAGGTCCGCCAGTACCCCGACCCGGTGCTGAAGATGGAAGCACGTGAAGTCGGCGAGTTCGACGACGATCTCGCGCGCCTCGGCGAGCGTCTGATCGCGCTGATGCAGGATGCGAACGGCCTCGGTCTGGCGGCGACGCAGATCGGCGTCCTGAGGCGCGCCTTCGCCTTCAAGCCGTCGGAGGAGGACGAGCCCCAGGTGCTCGTCAACCCCGAGATCGCCTCGAGGAGCGAGGAAACCGAAGTCGCAGACGAAGGCTGCCTGTCGATGCAGGGCGTGACCGTTCCCGTCGAACGGAGCGTCTCGGTGACGCTCGACGCGCGCACCGTCGACGGCGAGCCGACGCACCTCGAGCTCGACGGCCTCGTCGCTCGTGTCGTGCAACACGAGCTCGATCACCTCGACGGCGTGCTCATCCTCGAGCGGACGACGCCGGAAAGCCGCCGCGAAGCGCTCGGAATCCTGCGGCCGCAGCCCGTCATCGCGCCCGCTTAAGCGATGGCTGAGATCGCGGTCGCGGCAACCGCGCCCTTCGGCGCGGACGTGCTCGCGCGGCTCGCGGCTGAGCAGGAAATCGCCTACGTGCTCACCCGACCCGACAGGCCGCAGGGCCGCGGCCGCAAGGTCGCACCGCCGCCCGCGAAGCTGAAAGCGGACGAGCTGGGGCTTCCGGTGCGCCAGCCGAACCGCCTCGACGAGTTCGACCCGGAGGTGCCGACGGTGGTGGCGATCGCCTACGGCCTGCTGATCCCAGCCCCGCTGCTCGAGCGGGCGCTTTGGCTCAACGTCCACCCGTCGCTCCTGCCGAAGTGGCGCGGCGCCGCGCCGGTCGAGCGATCCCTGATGGCGGGAGAAGACGAGACCGGCGTCAGCATCATCAAGCTCGTCGACGAGCTCGATGCAGGCCCGGTGGCGGCGCAGGAGTCGTTCGCGATCGGCGCGGCGGACGATGCAGGCGCCGTGTACGCGAGGGCCGCCGAGGTGGCGGCGCGGCTGCTCTCGGATGCCCTCGAGCGCGAGCCCGAGTTTCGGGAGCAGGAGGGGGAGGCGACGTACGCGGCCAAGATCGGCCCCGCGGACCGGGAGGTCGACCTGACGCGCCCCCAGGACGCCCTCAACCGTATTCGCGCCCTGTCCCCGCACATCGGCGCGCGCGCCGAGCTGCACGGTCGCCCGGTGACGATCTGGAGGGCGCGGCTCGACGACGGGACGCTCGTCCCGCTGGACGTCCAGCCCGACGGACGGCGGCGCATGACGTACGAGGAGTTCCTGCGCGGGCTCCGATGATCGCTCCAGCCCGCCGTGCCGCATACGAGGTCGTGCTGCGGGTGTTCGAGAAGGACGCCTACGCCGATCGCGCCTTCCGCACCGCTGCGGCCCAGCTCGACCGGCGCGATCGCGCGCTGGCGCAGCGGATCGCTTACGGAACGATCCAACGCGTTCGGACGCTCGACTTCGCCGTGGACGAGCTCGGGAGACGCCCTGTCCGCAAGCTCGATCCGCCCGTGCGTGCGGCACTGCGCCTCGGCGCCTACCAGCTCGCCGAGCTCGACCTGCCGCACCACGCGATCGTCAACGACTCGGTCGAGCTCGTCCGCGTCGCCGGTCTCGAGCGCGCCGTCGCCTTCACGAACGCGGTCCTGCGCCGGCTGACCGAAGGACTCCGCCCGCTGATCGACTCGCTGCCGGAGGGCACGCTCAAGCACTCCTACCCCGACTGGGTCGAGGAGGTCTGGACGCGAGACCTCGGTGGCGAGGAGGCGCTCGCGCTGATGCGGGCGCAGAACAAGCCGGCCGAGACCGTCGTCCGGCTCGTCCGCGGAGAGGTCGACGGCGAGCCGACCGAGATCCCTCGGGCGTTCCGCGTTGCCGCGGTCGACGAGACTGCGCTCGCCGAGGGCCGAATCTGGCCGCAGAGCCGCGGCTCGCAGCTGGCAGGCCTCTGCGTCGCGAGCGGGGAGGGCGAACGCGTGCTCGACCTGTGCGCCGCACCCGGCGGCAAGGCGACGATGCTGAAAGGAGAGGTGACCGCGGTCGATGTCAACCCCGCGCGGGTGCGGGAGCTGCGCGACAACGTGGCGCGCCTCGGGGCTTCGAACGTGCACGTGGTCGAGGCCGACGGGCGCGCGCTGCCGGCGGAGCTGACCGGCTTCGACCGCGCGCTCGTGGATGCGCCGTGCTCGAACCTCGGCGTCCTCGCCTCGCGCCCGGACGCGCGCTGGCGCGCCGAGCCGCTCTCTGAGCTGCAGCTCGAGCTGCTGAAGGCGGCCGCCGAGCGCGTGAAACCGGGCGGCAGGATCGTCTACTCCGTTTGCACGATCAACGCGGACGAGAACCAGGCGATCGTGGACGCGTCGGGGCTCGAGGTCGAGCCGCTCGGCGAGGAATGGCCGCAGTTCCGCCACCCGAGTCGCCCCGAGTTCCTGCTCACGCTGCCGCATCGCCACCGCACTTCGGGCTTCTTCATCGCCCGGATGCGCGCTCCCTAAGATCCCGCGCGTGGCCTGGCAAGAATGGATCCGGGGCGTCGAGGTCGAGCCGTCGCTCTATGCCGCCGACTTCGCGCGGCTCGGCGAGCAGATCGACGAGCTGCTCGCCGTGGGCACGCGGGTCTTCCACTACGACGTCGGAGACGGCCATTTCGTCGAGCCGATCATCGTCGGGCCGATCGTGCTCGAGTCGATTGCCGACCCGATCCACCACGGCAGCGCTTTCGTCGACGTCCACCTGATGGTCGAGTCGCCCGAGCGCCACTTCCGGGCCTTCCACCAGGCCGGGGCGGACAGCGTCACCTTCCACTACGAGGCGGTCGAGGACGTGCGCGCCGCGGCCGAGAAAGCGCGGAACCTCGGGCTCGGCGTCGGCGTCGCGGTGAAACCGCGGACCGCGGTCGAGGAGGTGGCGGAGGCGGCGGTCGCAGCGGGCGTCGACCTCGTCCTTTGCATGAGCATCGAGCCCGGATACTCGGGACAGCAGTTCATGCCGGACGCGTTCGAGCGGCTTCGGCGATTGCGCGACGGTCTTCCGGAAGCTGTCCAGCTGCAGGTGGACGGCGGTGTCAACGCAGAGAACATCCGCGCCGCGCGGGAGGCCGGTGCCAATCTGCTCGTCGCGGCGACCGCGGTGTTCCACGCCGCAGATCCGGCCGCGGCGTATCGCGGCCTCGCGGACGCCGCGCGATGAACTACATGGAGCGAGCGCTCGAGCTCGCCGAGCGCGGCCGCGGCACGACGCATCCCAACCCGATCGTCGGCGCCGTCGTCGTCCGCGACGACGAGGTGGTCGGCGAGGGCTGGCACGAGCGGAAAGGGGAGCCGCACGCGGAGGTGAACGCGCTCCAGGCGGCGGGCGAACGGGCGCGCGGAGCGACCCTGTACGTGTCGCTCGAGCCGTGCGCGAGGTGGGGCGCGACGCCGCCGTGCGTGGACGCCATCGTCGCCGCGGGCGTCGCCGAAGTGGTGATCGGCGCGGACGACCCGACGCAGGACGGCGTGGCGCCTCTACGAGAGGCCGGCATAGCCGTCGAGGTGCTCGACCTGTTCGAGGCGCGCCAGCAGAACGAGGCGTGGAGGACGTGGAGCGCCCACGGCCGGCCGTTCGTCACCTACAAGGCCGCGCTCACGCTCGACGGGCGCATGACTCTGCCGGGCGAGCGCTGGATCTCGGGCGAGGAAAGCCGCCGGCTCGTGCACGAGCTGCGCGCGGCCTCCGACGCCGTCGCCGTCGGCATGGGCACCGTGCGGGCCGACGATCCTCAGCTCACAGCCCGCGAGGTCGACGCCCCGAAGCAGCCGCGCCGGCTCGCCTTCGGCTCAGGCCCGCTGCCCGAGGGCTCTGAGCTCGAGCTCCGTTCTGGCGAGCTCGAGGAGGAGCTTCGCGCGCTCGCCGCCGAAGGCGTCCAGTCGCTCCTGCTCGAAGGAGGCCCGACGCTCGCGACCGCCTTTCTCCGCGCCGATCTGATCGACAAGCTGCTCGTCTTCGTCGCGCCGACGCTTTCGGAAGAGGGGCCGACGCTGTTCCGCGACGGAGCATCGCCCAAGCGGCTCTTCCGGTTCAGCTCGCGCCGGGTGGGCGAGGACGTGCTGCTAACCGCATACATCCACGCCCCTTGAGCAGAACTGCCGGCCTCGACCTCAGCAGCCTGATATAGACAGCAGGCGGTCCGACGAAAGGGGGAAACGATGATCGACTACGGGGGCGAGGTCGAGCTTCGCGAGCACGTCGCGCGGTACCTCCTGCGGGCGGCGGTCGCCAGCCTGCCCACAGGCGTGCTGGAGACGCTGAACGAGATGAGCGAGGAGGAGCTGGCCGTTCTCGACCGCGTCGGGACCAGCTTCCACGAGGCGAACGCCGAGGCCTACATGTGGCCTCCCGGCGTTCATTGACAGGCATCGGCACGGCTCGCGCGAAGGGCACCCGCGCCGAAACCGAAACGAACGCCGGCAGTGCAAGCCGGCGCCTCCGGGCGAAGATCGCTCTCGCGGTCCCGCCGTACGCCGAAGCGTGCCGCGCCCTGTACGAGGATCCGCGCATCGCCGACCTCTGGCCGGAATATCTGGGCCTCCAGCATCAGATCATCCGCGCGACCGTGCCGCTGACGGAAGCCGCACTCGAGCAGGGGCGCCGGCTGTCAACGGGCGACCCGATCGGCCCGCCGCTCGTCGAGTACCTCGAGGAACACGTCGACGAGGAGCGCGGCCACGATGACGACCTGCTCGACGATCTGGAGGCGCTCGGCCGCGATCGGCGTGCCGTCCTTGCCCAAATGCCTTCTCCGACGGTGGCGAGCCTTGTCGGCTGCCAGTACTACTGGATTTTCCACCACCACCCGATCGCGTTCCTCGGCTACGTCGGGTTGATGGAGGGCTACCCGCCACAGCCGGACGTGATCGAGGCGCTGATTGCGAAGACGGGGCATCCGCGCGAGGGGTTCCGCACGTACGCCGAGCACGGTGAGCTCGACCCCGGGCACCGAGACCATCTCGACGAGACGCTCGACTCACTTCCTCTGACGCCGGAGCACGAGGCGGTCATCGGCGTATCCGCGCTGGCGACGACGATGCTTGCGGCGCGGGCAGTCGAGGAGCTCCTGGCCGGCTAAGCCTTCTCGTAGAGCGAGATGTGGCTCTCGCTCCGATCGTTGAACGGCTCGCGCTTCCAGTTCTCCCACCGCTCGCGCAGGCGCAGGCCGGCGAGCTCGGCCATCAGGTTGAACTCGCCCGGCCAGACCTCGCGGCCGTAGGTCGGGTTCAAGCGGATCCCCTCGCGGTCGATGTGAACGTGCTGCGATGTCAGCGTCTGGTCGACGAGGCTGTAATTCGTGACCTCGAGATCGACCGAGTCGGCGTCGACGTTCCAGATCCCGACGCGTTGGCGGCCACGCTCGTACCGGCTCGGGTTTGGCACCCACGCCTCGAGGAGGAAGACGCCGTCGTCGGTGAGGCGGTCGGCGACATTTCGGAAGCAGCGGACCTGGTCCTCCTGCGTCCCCAGCAGGAAGAACGTGTTGAAGACGACGAAGATCAGCTTGAACCGGCCTTCGACCGCCACCTCGGCGAAGTCGCCGATCGTCACCGGGATCTCGTCACCGCCCGGCTTGGCGCGCAGCCGTTCCACCATCGCCTGGGAGGCGTCGATCCCGTGCACCTCGACACCCTTCTCCAGCAATGGCAGCGCCACGCGCCCGGTGCCGATGCCGAGCTCCAGCGCCGGGCCGCCGGCCGCGACCTCAGCCAGCGCGGCGACCGCCTCGTCGGTGTTGAGCCGGCGAAGCTTCTCGTTGAAAGCGTCGTACGTCTCGGCGGCGGCTTCGCCGTACGTTTCGGGGCCGTATCGCTCCATCCGGCTAGCCTAATCACGTGTTCACCGGCATCGTTCGCGAGCGCGCCACGGTCGAATCATTCGAGAACGGGCGCCTCGTCGTGCAAACCGAGCTCGCCCCCTCGATCGGCGACTCGATCTCCGTCGACGGCGTCTGCCTCACGGTCGTGGAGGCGGAGAACGGGCGGATCGCCTTCGACGTCGTTCCGGAATCGCTTGCCCGCGCCAAGCCGTTCGGCCCGCAAGTGAATCTGGAGCCGGCGCTGCGGGCGGGCGATCCGCTGGGCGGGCACTACGTCCAGGGACACGTGGACGCGAAAGGCCGCGTGCGCTCCGTAGGCGAGCCGGTGTGGATCGACGCCTCCCCCGAGATCCTCCGCTACTGCGTCGAGAAGGGCTCGGTCGCCGTCGACGGTGTCGCGCTCACGATCACGGGGCTCGACAAGACCGGCTTCGCCGTCGCGCTCGTGCCGCACACGCTGGAGGTGACGACCCTGGCCGACCTCGAGCCGGGCACCGAGGTGAACCTGGAGGTCGACGTGCTGGCGAAGTACGTCGAACGGCTCCTGGTTACGATGGGTCGAAGATGAGTCACGAAGTCGACGCAACAACGGCCTTCTCGAGCGTCGAGGAGGCGATCGAGGACATCCGCCAGGGCAAGTTCGTGGTCGTCGTCGACGCTGCCGACCGCGAAAACGAGGGCGACCTGACGATCGCGGCCCAGTTCGCGACGCCGGAGGCGATCAACTTCATGGCGACGCACGGCCGAGGCCTGATCTGTCTCTGCCTCACCGACGAACGCGTCGCCGACCTGCGCCTGCGCCAGATGACCGAGCGCAACGAGACGCCGTACGGAACGGCGTTCACGATCTCCGTCGAGGCGCGCGAGGGGATCTCGACCGGGATCTCGGCCCACGACCGCTCTCGAACGATTCAGGTCGCGATCGACCCGTCGAAGGGCCCGAACGACCTCGTCCAGCCCGGCCACGTATTTCCGCTCAAGGCGCGCCGCGGCGGCGTGTTGGAGCGAAGCGGACAGACGGAGGCCGCGGTCGATCTCGCGCGGCTCGCGGGGCTCAACCCGGCGGGCGTCGTCTGCGAGATCATGAACGAGGACGGAACGATGGCGCGGGTCCGCGACCTCGTCCCGTACTGCCGGCGGCACGGGCTGAAGATGATCACCGTTGCCGGCTTGATCGAGTACCGTCGCCGGACGGAGAAGCTCGTCGAGCGGACCGTCTCGGTGCGGCTTCCGACCGCCTACGGCGAGTTCACGGCGGTCGCGTTCCGGGAGAAGCTGACCGGCAAGCACCACCTCGCGCTCGTCAAAGGCGACGTCGACGGCGTGCGGGACGTGCTCGTCCGCGTCCACTCGGAGTGCCTGACCGGGGACGTCTTCCACTCGATTCGCTGCGACTGCGGCGAGCAGCTCGACCAGGCGCTGACGCGGATCGGCGCCGAGGAGCGCGGAGTGCTTCTGTACATGGCGCAGGAAGGCCGCGGGATCGGCCTGCTGAACAAGCTGAAGGCTTACGAGCTGCAGGAGAACGGGTTCGACACCGTCGACGCCAATCTCGAGCTGGGCTTCCCGGCCGACGCCCGCGACTGGGGTATCGGCAGCCAGATCCTCGCCGACCTCGGGCTGTCGACGATCCGAATCCTCACCAACAACCCGAAGAAGATCAGCGGTCTGGAAGGATTCGGGCTCACAGTGGTCGAGCAGCTGCCGATCGAGGTCCCGCCGAACGCCGAGAATCGGCGCTATTTGCAGGCAAAACGCGACAAGCTTGCGCACAAGCTGCACCACCAGGATCTTCGGTTCGATCCGGAGCCGCGCGAGTGAGCGAGCGGGAGCCGTGGCCGGGGGAGGCGTTCGAGGCCTCCGCGAAGACCGAAGTGCCCGAAGAGCCCCAGGCGGCCGAAGCACCCGAGGTGCCTGAGCTCGCGGAGGTCGAAGAGCTGCCGGCCGAGGAAGACGAGCTTCCGCCCGTCGGGACCGTCGAGCACGCCGCCGGCGAACTTCAGATCCCGCTCGGCTATCAGGTCCTGCGGGGGAGCCCCGACGGCTCGCGCCGCTCCGTTGGCGTCGTGATCAGTCGGTTCAACGGCGACGTCACGAACCGCCTGCTCGAGAGTGCACTCGAGGAGCTGGAGGACGCCGGCGTCGCGCGCGAGGCCGTGACGGTGATGCCGGTGCCGGGCGCGTTCGAGCTACCGCTGGCCGCGATGGCGCTCGCGAAGACGCGTCGCTACACCTGCGTGGTGGCGCTCGGCTGCGTAATCCGAGGCGAGACGCCGCACTTCGACTACGTGGCAGGCGAGGCCGCGAGTGGACTGCAGCTCGCGTCGCTCGAGACCGGCGTTCCGGTCGCCTTCGGCGTGCTCACATGCAACACGCTCGAGCAGGCAGAGGCCCGTGTCGACAAGGGCGCCGAAGCGGTACGCAGTGCGCTCGAGATGGCCGATCTGTTCTCGCAGCTGCGCGCGACGGCCTCCGCGTAGTTACGGGATTAACGGCACGACGGGCCCAAGGGCGCGGCTGTCCTCGGCGCGCATCCCCATGGCGTAGTCGGTCATTCGCAGCGTCTCGGCGTCGAGTACGCCGCTGATCCACGTCGTATTGACGGGCGCGATCTTCCCGGTCGGGTGGTCGAAGGTGCCGTGAAGGACGACGAAGAACGACTGGCGGTCGGAGTCGATCCCCGCGTTCCAGATCCGATTGGCTGCGCGGCGCGTCGTCACCTGCACACCCGCAGCTGGATGCGGATCGCCGTTACATGTGCCCACCTCGTACGCGAGCGCGCGAAGAGCGTCGACCGTTAGGGGGTTTAACTCGGTGGTGATCTCGTCTGCCGTGACCGCCCGGTTCCGGACCTGCCTCGCCAGCAGCGCGCGCTCGTTCGCTGCAACACAATCCTGGCGCCACGAATCGTGCGGCAGGTCGAGGTCGAGCGGCGTTGGCGGCCCCAAGCCGCTTGTGTCGGGGGCATCGTTCGAGTACCCACCGCCGACGCTCCTGAGGGTCTTCGCGCTCAGCATGAAGTTGATCAACGTCGCTGTGGGTGGTGGGCCTGGCTCCATGCCGGGTGGCCCATGGCGTTCGAAGACGAAGTGGCCGCGAAGCATGACCCAGAAGACAGACCGGTCGTCCGGGACTCCGTCACCGGTCGCCGCTGCCGCCTTTCGGACCGTCGTCACATAGACGCGACCATCGTATGGGTGCCGCTCACCAGACCCGATGGCCGCCTCGAGCGCAAGGGCTCGGAGCGCATCGACCGTGACCGGGTCAAGCTCCGTGGAGTTGATGGCGTGGGCAGCAAGAGCGTCTCGGCGGAGGGCGACTGCGGTTCGTACCCGCTCCCAAGATGCGCGAGCTTCCTGCGGCGAGGGCCGGGCCCGCTCGTCAGGCTTCGACGTCAGCGTCGCCGGAACCGCGAGCGCAAGGCTCGCGATGGCCGCGACCGCGACGAAGTGGCGAATCATCTTCTTCTTCTGAAAATGACGCCGGCGGGCATGCCTCGGTTAGCTACACTCCGCCGCCGTGTCCAAGATCTGCGCCGTTTGCGGGAAGAAGCCGTCCTTCGGTCATAACCGGAGCCACTCGATGGTGGCCACGAAGCGACGCTTCAACCCGAACCTCCAGCGCGTCCGCGTCCTGCTCGACGGCAAGGCGACGCGCGCCTACGTCTGCACGCGCTGCCTGAAGAGCGGCAAGGTCCAGAAGGCCATATAGCACCGCGCGAAACAGCCCGGCGTGTCGACCGGTCGGTTCAGACGGATCAGAGGCGGAGCCTCTGATCCTGACGTCGGCACGGCAAGCGGTGCCTTAGAACCTCCGCCCCTTCGGCGGAACCGCGATTTCACGCTGCTCTGGAGCGGCCTCGCCGTCTCCACGCTCGGGACGTTCATGTCCTGGACGGCGTTTCCGCTGCTCGTGCTGGGTCTGACGGGATCGGCCGTGGACGCCGGGATCGTCGGGTTCCTGCGCTGGCTTCCCTTCCTGCTCTTCCAGCTACCCGCGGGCGCGCTCGTCGACCGCTGGAACCGCAAACGGGTGATGATTGCTTCGGATGCGCTCCGCGCGGTCGCGATCGCGAGCCTGGTCGCCGCGATCGCACTCGATCAGATCACGCTGGCCCACATCATGGTCGTCGCTTTTCTCGAGGGCTGCGGCAACGTCTTCTTCGAGCTCGGCGAGCATGCCGCCGTCCGGAACGTCGTGCCGCCCACGCAGCTGGCGAGCGCGCTCGCGCAGAACGAGGCACGGAATCGCGGCGCCGGAATCATCGGTCGTCCCCTTGGCGGGATCCTGTACGGCATTGGGCGAGCGGTGCCGTTCCTTGCCGACGCGCTGTCGTACCTCGTCTCCCTCGTGTGCGTGCTGGCAGTTCGTTCCGACTTCCAGGAAGAGCGGGAGCGGGAAAGGGGGCGCATGCTGGCCGAGATCCATGAGGGCTTCACCTGGCTCTGGCGACAGCACTTCCTCCGCGCGACCCTGCTCCTCGTCGCAGGCAGCAACTTCCTGTTTCAGGCGCTGAACCTGATCCTGATCGTGATCGCGAGAGATCACGGCGCGAGCCCGGCGATGATCGGGATCATGCTCGCCGGCCTGGGCGTCGGCGGCTTGCTAGGTGCCCTTTCCGCACCGTTCCTGCAGCGCCGCGTTCCGGCCAAAGCAGTGGTCATCGGCGCGAACTGGGTCTGGGCAATCCTGATCGTGCCGGTCGCGTTCGTGACGAACGCCTACGTGCTCGGCGCCCTGGCCGCGGCCACGGCCTTCGTCGGGCCGGCGTGGAACGTCGTGATCGGCGCGTACCAGTTGTCGCTGGTCCCGGACCGGCTTCTCGCGCGCGTCACGAGCGTGGATCTCCTCGTGGCGTGGGGCGCGCTGCCGCTCGGTTCGCTCGCGGGTGGGCTCCTGATCGAGACGCTCGGCGCTTCGCGCGCGGCAGCCGTCCTGGCGGTCGTGATGTTCGTCGTGGCGCTGGCGGCGACAATCAGCCCGGGTGTTCGCAAGGCTCCGACGCTGGAGGAAGCGCGGTTGGCAGCAACCGCGGCTTCGGCATCGCACGTCTAAAGGAGCGATGGAAGGCCGGATCACGATCTCGCGGGGTGTCATCGCCGAGATCGCAGCGCGTACCGTGACTCGGTGCTACGGCGTGGTGGGCATGGCGCCGGGTGCTCGGGCGCGGGTCAAGAGTCTCCTTCCGCGGAAGCGGAATACGCGCGGCATCGCCGTCTCCGGGGGCGACAACGGCGTCGAGCTGGAGCTTCGCGTCGTGGTCGAGCACGGGTTGAACCTGGCCGAAGTGGCATCAACGGTGCGCTCGCAGGTCAGCTACGAGGTCGAGCGATTGACCGGCCTGCGCGTCGCCTCGGTCGGCGTCCACATCGAGCGCGTCAGGCAGTCCGCGTGACGGTCCTGGAGCTGGCGCGGGCCGCCACCGCGGCGCTCGAGCGCAGCCGGCAGCGGATCGACGATCTGAACGTGTACCCGGTGCCCGACGGCGACACGGGGACGAACCTCATGCTGACGGCGCGCGCCGTCGTCGCGGCGCTGGAGAAGTCCGATGCGGCCGACCGCGAGTCGCTCGCGCGAGAGGCGACGCGGGCGGCGCTGATGGGCGCCCGAGGTAACTCGGGCGTCATCCTTTCCCAGCTCGTTCGCGGTGCGGCCGAGGCGCTGGCCGCGTCCGACGAGGTCGACGCGGCGGCAATCGCCCGTGCGCTGCGCGGCGCGAGCGATGCCGGCTACCGCGCCGTCCGCGAGCCGGTGGAGGGGACGATGCTGACGGTCATCCGCGAGCTTGCCGAGGAGGCCGAGGCGCGCCCGAGCATCGACGTGGACGAGCTGTTCGCTGCCCTGGTCCGGCGAGCCGACGAAGCCGTCGAGCGCACGCAACAGCAGCTCGACGTCCTCCGCGAGGCCGGCGTCGTCGATGCCGGTGCGGCGGGGTTGGCCGAAATCTTCCGCGGCATCGCCGCGGCACTCGCGGGCGAGTCGTTGCCAGAGCCGGCGCAGCTCGAGCCGCTCTCGGCCGAGGCTGTCCATCAGGAACTCTCGCGCTACCGCTACTGCACGGCGTTCGTGATCGAGGGCGACGCGCTCGACGCAGCTGGCGTCGAGCGGGACCTCGAGGCGCTCGGCGACTCGCTGCTCGTCGTCGGGGACCGCGAGGCGCTGAAGGTTCACGTCCACACCGACGACCCCGGCGCCGCGCTCGCCGTCGGGACCGGCGTGGGCATGGTGGAGGCCGTCGAGATCGCGAACATGCACCTGCAGACGGAGGAGCGCGAGCAGCGGCTGCTCCAGGCGGTGCCCCACTCCGACAACCGCACCGACGTCGTCCCCGTCGTCACGGGCGATGGAAATCGGCGCCTGTTCGAGAGCCTCGGCGCGGCTCAAACGGTCGACGGCGGCCAGACGATGAACCCCGCGACTGCCGAGCTCGCCGCCGCCGTGTCGGCCACCGGCGCCCCCGAGGCGGTTCTGCTTCCGAACAACCCGAACGTGATCCTCGCCGCCGAGCAGGCGGCCGAGCTCGCCGGGAAGCCGGTGCGGGTCATCCCGACCAGGTCGCTGCAGGCCGGTCTGGCGGCGATGGTCGCCTTCGACGGCACGCGGACGGCGGACGAGAACGAGGCCGCGATGCGCGAGACGGCCGAACGTGTCGCCACCGGAGCGGTCACCGTCGCGTCACGGGACGTTCGCGTGAACGGCTCGCAGGTTGTTGAGGGAAGCTTTCTCGGCCTGCTCGAGGGCGAGCCGCGCGTGGGGGGCTCGAGCTTCGACGACGTCGCGCGCGCGGTCGTCGAGCGTCTGCTCGCCGAGCCCCGGGACGTGCTCACGATCCTCACCGGGGCCGACGAGCCGAAGATCGGGGCGCTGGTCGAGGAGCTGCGCGAGCTTCACCCCGAGCTCGAGATCGAGGTCCAGGAAGGCGGGCAACCGCACTACTCGCTGCTGCTGTCGGCCGAATAACGGAATACAGTCGGCGGAGATGAATTCGCCCATTCGGGTCGTCCTGGTCGAAGACAACGACATCTTCCGGCAGGGGCTGGAGATGGTGCTCGCGCTGCGCTCGGACATCGAGGTCGCGGCATCGGTCGACGACGGGGAGGACGCCGCTGCAATCGCGCGTCGGATCCAGCCCGACGTCGTACTGATGGACTACCGCCTGCCGGGGATCGACGGCATCCAGGCGACCGCGGCCGTCAAAGCCGCGTCGCCGGCCACCGCGGTCATCTGCCTGACCGCGGAGGCGAACGAACGCGAGCGCAGCGCGCTCTACGAGGCCGGCGCGGTCGCGTGCGTGACGAAGGACGAAGACCTGGACGAGATCGTGGCGGTGATTCAGCGCGCGGCGGGTTACGCAACGCCGAACTGATGAAGCTCACCGCCGAGAACACGGCGATCGTCGTCGACTCGACCGCCGACTTTCCGCACGCCCAAGAGCGCTATCCGAACTGGCGCGTCGTGCCGCTCTACGTCCGCTTCGGGGACGAGAGCTTCCGGGACTACGTCGAGCTCACGCCGGAGGCGTTCTATGAACGGCTCCGCGACTCGGCGTTGCCGCCGACGACCTCACAGCCGACACCCGGCGACTTCCTGGCCGCCTACGAGGGGCTGCAGCGCTACGAACGCGTGCTCTCACTGCACATCGCCGGACGGCTGTCCGGGACGATCGAAAGCGCGCGAACCGCCGCCAGGGAGTTTGCCGACCAGGTGCGCTTGTTCGACACGGAGACCGCGTCGGTGGCCATCGCGATGCTCGGAACCGCGATCCAGCGGCGGCTGGAGCGGGGAACGACCGACGAGGAGGTCGAGGAGCTCGCCCGGAGGTACGGGGAGACGGCGCACCTCGTCTTCACGCTCGACACGCTCGAGTACCTCGCCCGCGGAGGCCGCATCGGTCGGGCCCGCGCCTGGGCAGGCGGGCTGCTGCACGTGAAGCCGGTCCTGACGATCGAGCGCGGCGAGGTCGAGCCGATCAAGCGCGTCCGCGGTAACCAGAAGGCGTTCCAGGAGTTCGTCTCGGCGTTCCAGGAAGGCTCGCGTGACTCCGCGGCGCTGCGGGTCGGGATCGCGCATGCGGACGCGCCGCAACGCGCCGAGGCGCTGACAGAGATGGTCCGGCGGACGCGGCCGCAGGCGGCGATCGAGCTGGTGACGATGCTCGGGCCCGTGCTTGGCGCACATGCGGGTCCCGGCACCGTCGGGTTCTTCTGGTTCGAGGACAAGGAGTGACCGAGACCGCACTGGTCGTCGAGGTTCCGGAAGCCCAGGAGATCTACGACAAGTGGGTCGACGGGTGGGACCCGCCGCCGGGGGCGCCGGTGCACGTGACGCTGCTCATTCCGTTCGGCCCGGTGGACGAGCATCACGACGAATTGAGGGCGTTGTTCGCGGCGGCGGAGCCGTTCTCGTTCCGGCTCTCGAAGGTTGAGCGGTTTCCGGAGACGACCTGGCTCGCACCGGAGCCGGCGGAACCGTTTGTTGCGCTGACCGAGGCGCTCGTCCAGCGATTCCCCGACTACCTGCCCTACGGCGGGATCCACGAGGAGATCGTCCCGCACCTGACGATTGTGAGCCGTGCCGACCCGGACGTGCTGGCGCGCGCCGAGGTGGCGCTGAAGCCGCTCCTGCCGATCGCGGCGCGCGCCGAGGAGGTGTTGGCGCTGGAGAAGGAACCGGACGGGATCTGGCAGCGCCGCGGGACCTTCCGCCTCGGGACCTAGAATCGGGCCAGATGAGCGATCTGCCGACCGTGTTCGCGGGGCTGGACCGGCCCGAGAGATGGGCGCGGCCGCGCGGTCGCGTTCGTCCGGGACGCCTCGAGGCGCCGCTAGCCACGCTCGACGGCGTCGGCCCAGCTTTCCAGAGGAAGCTCGCGAAGCTGGGGCTCCGGACGATCCGTGACCTGCTCGAGCACCGTCCGCGGACGTACCAGCGGGCGGTAGGGGAGACGCGGATCGCCGATCTGTTCGGCGAGGACGAAGCCGTCGTCTCCGGTCAGGTGCGGCGGATCAGCGTGCGACCGACGCGACGGCGGCTGACCGTGGTGAAGGCAACGATCGCCGACGCGAGCGACGAGATCACCGCCGTCTGGTTCAACCAGCCGTGGCTGGCCGAAAAGCTCGCGCCGGGGACGCGCATCCGGCTCCGTGGTCAGCTGAAGCGAAACGAGTTCCACGTCCGTTCGTACGACCTGAACGGCGCCGGTGCGACCGCCGACTTCGCGCCGATCTATCCGGCCAGCGAGGAGGTTCCCTCGCCGCGTCTGCGCGGGCTCGTCGAACAGGCACTGCCGCTCGCGCGCGGGTTCGACGATCCGCTGCCAGCTGCGCTCAAGGAGCGGCAGTCCCTGCCGCTTCGCGCCGACGCGTTTGTTGCGTTGCATCGGCCGCGCGACGAAGCGGAAGCGGAGCGGGGGAGGCGCCGGCTCGCCTTCGACGAGTTGCTGCTGCTCCAGGTCGGATTGGCTCGGATCCGGCGCGGACGCGAAGAGGCGAAGGCCGCGCCGCTCGGGAAGCCGGGCGAGCTCGTCGGGCGCTACCGTGAGGCGCTGCCGTTTCGGCTCACGGCCGACCAGGAGCGAGCAATCGGAGAGATCGACGCCGATCTCGCGGCGGAGCGGCCGATGCAGCGGTTGCTGCAGGGCGACGTCGGCTCGGGAAAGACGGTCGTCGCGCTGTACGCGCTCCTGCGCGCCGTCGAGGCGGGGAGACGGGGGGCGTTCATGGCGCCGACCGAGACCCTCGCCGAGCAGCACTTCCTCACGCTCGAGCCGATCTGCACCGAGCTCGGCGTCCGCGCAGCCCTGCTGACGGGCTCGGTGAAGGCGGCGATCGAGGATGCACAGATCGTCGTCGGCACGCACGCGCTGATCCAGGAAGGCGTCGATCTTCGAGAGCTCGCAGTGGCCGTGGTGGACGAGCAACATCGTTTTGGCGTCGAGCAACGGCGCGCGCTCGCCGAGGGTCGGACGGCGCACGTCCTGCACATGACGGCCACGCCTATCCCGCGCACGCTTGCGCTAACCGTCTACGGTGATTTGGCGGTAACGGAGATCACGAAGCCGCCGGCGAACCGGAAGCCGATCGTGACCGCCTGGATCACGGCCGAGAAGAGCTCGGAGGCATACACGCGGTTGCGCCGCCACCTCGACGAGGGGCGTCAGGCATACGTCGTCTGCCCGCTGATCGAGGAGTCGGAGACGTCGCAGGCTCGGGCGGCCGAGGCTGAGGCGGAGCGCCTGCGGCGCGGCGAGCTGCGCGACTATCGCGTTGGGCTGCTCCACGGCCGCCTCCGGCCGGCCGAGCGGCGCGAGCTGATGGCGAGGTTCAAGGCGCGGGAGCTCGACGTCCTCGTCGCGACCACGGTGATCGAGGTTGGCGTCGATGTCCCCAACGCGACGATCATGATCGTGCAGGAGGCCGACCGCTTCGGTCTGGCGCAGCTGCACCAGCTCCGTGGGCGGGTGGGGCGCGGGGCGGAGCAGTCGTACTGCCTGCTCGTCTCGCGCGCGAAGGAGGAGCTGACCGACGCCGCGCGTGCTCGCCTGGAGGCGCTGGTGTCGACGACTGACGGCTTCGAGCTCGCCGAGGTCGACCTGGAGATCCGCCGGGAGGGCCAGTTGCTCGGGACGCGGCAGTCCGGCTTCTCGGAGTTCAGGTTCACCAGCCTCCGGGCCGACCGGCCCCTGCTCGAGCGTGCGCGCGAGCTCGCGCCCGAGCTCGTCGACGTGAGCGGGCCGCTCGACGACGAGGTCGAGCGCTTCTTCGCCGCAGCCGACCCGGCGGCGCTGGCGTGATCCTCTCGCTGAACCGGCGCCGCCAGCTCCAGGCGCTGGCAGGGGAGGACGACGCGGCGCGCTGGCGCGCCGCGCGGGCGCTCAGCGGGGCGGGCGGCCGACGCCTACGCGAGCGGCTCGAGCAAATGCTGGCCGAAGAAGACAGTGCTCAGGGGCGCGCAGCCGCCGCCTACGTCCTCGGCTTCCTCGGCGAGCCGGACGCAGCCGGCGCGCTCGCGCGCGCTCTCGGCGACGTTCACGAGGAAGACGAGGTGCGGGCCTACGCGGCCGAGGCGCTCGGGCACCTTCTCCAGGGCTCCACGGTGCTTGCGCCCGTCCGGACGCAGATCGCGCGCGGTCTCCGCGACCACTCGCCCGACGTTCGGTTCTGGAGCGCCTTCGCCGCCGCCGTGCTCGACCTCCGCGAGTCGCGCTGGTTACTCGAGCGGCTCGTCGACGATCCGGCGCGCGTGGACGGGTGGTGGTCGGTCGGCGAAGAGGCTGAGTGGGCGCTGCGCGTGCTCGCCGGGGAGGAGGATCCGCCGCTGCCCGCGCAGGCCGAGAAGCGAATGTAAACGAGGGTCAGACCCTTGGACGTGGCTTTCTGAGACGTGAGGATCATCGCCGGATCGCGTCGGCACCGCTTGCGGTGCCGACAATCAGGACGTGCAGGCTTCGCCTGCGCGTCCGTCTGAGACGACCGGTCGAGACGTGAGGATCATTGCGGGATCGCGAAAGGGCGCGCGGATCTTTGCCCCAAAGGGACAGGACACGCGTCCCACGAGTGACCGTGTCCGCGAAGCCGCCTTCAACCTGATCGGCCCCATGGTCGACGGCGCGACGGTCCTCGACCTGTTCGCCGGCTCGGGCGCGATGGGGCTCGAGGCGCTCTCGCGCGGCGCCGCCTCCGCCGTGTTCGTGGAGGCAGATCGCGACGCATACCGGAAGATCGAGCGCAACCTCGACAAGCTGCAGCTGACCGGCGCGACGATCGTCGCCCGTGATTCCATGCAGGCTCTCGCGGCCGAGGCCGCGGCGGGCAGGCGCTACGATCTGGTGCTGGTCGACCCGCCGTACCGCATGTTTTTTTCCCTGCAAACCGGGCTCGCCACCTACCTCCCGGCGGTCCTCGCCGACGACGGCGTGCTCGTCGTGGAGACCGCCGCGAAGGAGGAGCCCGACCTCCCGCTACCGAAGCGCACCAGCCGGCGCTACGGCTCGGCCCGCCTCACCGTCTTCGAACGATGATCACCGCCATTTACCCGGGCACCTACGACCCCGTCACGAACGGTCATGTCGACGTGATCACGCGCGCGGCCGGCATCTTCGACCGCGTCGTCGTCGGAGTCGTCGGAAACCCGCACCACAAGGCGCCCACCTTCTCGCTCGAGGAACGCGTCGGCTTCTTGAGGGAAGCGCTCGCAGACCTCGACAACGTCGAGGTCGACGTCTTCTCCGAGCTGGTGGTCGAGTTCGCGCGCAAATGGGACGCGAAGGTGATCGTCAAGGGCCTGCGCGTTATCTCCGACTTCGAATGGGAGTTCCAGATGAACCAGCTCAACCGAACCCTCGCGCCCGACGTCGAGACGGTGTACGTGATGGCGAGCCCGCAGGTGAGCTTCGTTTCCTCGAGCGGCGTGAAGGAGATCGCCGAGTTCGGCGGAAACGTGGACGAGCTGGTCCCGGCGGCGGTGGCCCGCCGGTTCAAGGAGATGTTCCCCGACGGGAGGCCAGGCACCCCGGAGAACCCTCAGGAATGAGCACCCTGGAGCAACAGCTACGCAGCGGCGGCGAGGTTCGGCTCGGACGGCGGGAGGCGCACGACGTCCTTCAGAAGCTTCGTGCCCGAGGAGGGCACAGCGCCACAGCGGATCGGCTCGAAGAACGGCTCGCGCACGGGGCGGACGAGGTCACGCTCGATCGTCCCGAGGCCGAAAGCCTGCTCGACGAGCTGCGCGCGAGCGGCCGTCGCTGGGTCGGCGGGGCAGGCCGCCCCGCGCCGCCGATCACGGTCGAGGAGCCCGAAGAGCCGGAGGAGCCGCAGAAGGGCTTCTTCAGCCGGCTCTTCTCGGGGCGGTAAGGCGCACGGCCCGTTAGTCAGCGGCCTCCGGCCACCCCTGTAAACTCCCGTTCTTCATGGACGTATTGGTCCTCATCGACAAGCTCGACGACCTCGTGCACAACGCGAAGGCCGTGCCGCTGACCGACCAGGTTCGGATCGACCGCGAGGAGATCTACGACATCCTCGACCAGATGCGGGCGACCATCCCCGAGGAGATCAAGCAGGCCCGCTGGATCGTCAAGGAGCGGCAGGAGATGCTCGCGGAAGCCAAGCGGGAATGCGACCGCATTCTCGGCGAAGCCCGTGAGCAGGCCGCGCGTGAGGCCTCGCAGACCGAGATCGTGAAGCTCGCCGAGCGCCAGGCGCAGGACATCATCGACGATGCACGGCGCCAGGCCCGCGAGATGCGGCTCGAGATCGAGGATTGGGCCGACGGGATCCTGTCCACGCTGGAGATCAACCTGGACAAGTTCCTGACCGCGGTCAGGCGGGGTCGCGAGCGGCTGCACGAGCGCTCGCAGGAGTCGGTCGTCGCCGGCGTGGCGGCGGACGGCTCCACGAACGAGCAGCCCTACGCGTAAGCGTCGCCGGCGTGGATACGTTCCTCGCCGTCGCGAGCAAGCGCGACTGGCGCTCGTATTCCGACGCGCCCATCCCCGACGAGGTCCTGACCCGAATCCTCGACGCCGGCCGCCTCGCCGGCAGCGCCGTCAATCGCCAGCCGTGGAGGTTCGTCGTCGTCGAGACGCCGGAGGCCAAGGAGCGGGTCGCCGAGACGGTGTACGCCGGAGACAACGTGCGCGGCGCGGCGGTGGTGATCGCGATCGCGACCGAGGGAGGCAAGGCCGCTCTCGATGTCGGCCGGGCGATGCAGAACATGTTCCTCGTCGCGTGGAACGACGGCGTCGCCTCGTGCCCGAACGGCATGCCGGACCCGCAGGCGGCTGCGCAGGTGCTCGGTCTCGACGAGGGCTGGCTGCCGGTCAACATGCCCAGCTTCGGCTATCCCAAGCGGCCGATCGACCCCGAATCGAAGCCGGCGACGGAATGGAGCGCAGAGGCGAACCGCAAGCCGCTCGACGAGCTTGTGAAGCGACTCTAGGCGCCCTTTTGCGCCACCGAACCGCCGACCAAGCGTTGCTACGCTCGATTGCGTGACCACGCTGAATCTCCGCACCATCAGGCTCCGCTCGGGCGAGCAGTTCACGGACGGGCGGGAGGTCCAGCTCGAGCCGCTCGAGCTCGGCGGCCAGCGCTACCTGCCGGTGCCCGAGAAGGTGCCCGCGGAGCTCTCGATCAGCCGCGCGACGACCGGGACTGTGTTCGAGCTTCGCTTCCGCACCCGCCTCCACGGGCCCTGCTACCGCTGCCTTGCCGACGCGGCGCTGGGGCTGCCGATCTCGGCGCTCGAATACGAGGCGACGAGCCCCGGGTCCGCAGACGAGCTGCGGACGCCCTACCTGGTCGACGACAAGCTCGACCTGTCGGCGTGGGCGCGTGACGCGCTCGCACTCGCCCTGCCCGACAAGATCCTCTGCCGGCCGGACTGCGCCGGGCTGTGCCCGATCTGCGGCAAGGATCTGAACCGCCAGCCGCACACGCACGACGACGAGGAGCTGGACTCGCGCTGGGCGGCGCTGGCCGAGCTCAGGGACCGGCTCTAGTCGTCCCCTCCGCCGTGGTCGGAGCCGCCGCTGCTGCCGCTCCCGCTGTTCCCGCTCCCGCTGCTGTCGCTGCTGCCGCTGCCACTTCCGCGCCCTGAATTGTCGTCGCGCCCGCGCCCGCGACGATCGCCCCCGCGGTCCTCGACCGTCGTGACCGGCCGCGTCGTCACGCCGCGCGTCTGCGTCCGCGCCACGGAGCCCCTCTTCCTGCGGGCGCTCTGCGGCGCGATCTCGCTCGGCGCCGGCTGGAGCTTCGTCACGGGCTGCCCGACGGAGTCGCGCGAGACGAGGTAAGCGGCGTAGCCGATCGAGGCGGCCGAGAGCAGCCCGACGAGGGCGAGCACCGCGATGAAGACCCTTCCCCGCATGCCTGGACCAGCCTAGCCTCGCGTCGGCAGCCGCACCTCGGCGCGCGTGCCGCCCTCCGGTCGATTCTCCATCGAAGCGCGTCCGCGCCAGCGCCGGGCGAGCGTGTCCACGATGGCCAGCCCGAGCCCCGTGCCGGCCGGGCCGCCGCGGCCCGCACTTCCGCGCGCGAAGCGCTCGAACAGCTCCGTGTCCTCGCCGGGCGCGAGGCCGGGCCCCTCGTCGAGGACCGCGATCCAGGCCTCGCGGCCGTTCTGGCCCCAGTCCACCGTCACCGTCGACGGCGACGGCGAGTAGTGCAGGGCGTTCTCGATCAGGTTGTCGAGCACGATCGCGACGTCGTCCTCGGAGGCCTCGATCGTCGCGTCGCCGTTGCCCGCCAACCGAAGGTTGTGCCCGCGCTGTTCGGCGCGGGCGGTCCACCGCTCCTGCGCGCGTGAGGCCGAGTCGGCGAGCGAGACGGGGCGTCCGCCCGCCGGCCGCTCGCCCTCGCGCGCGAGCGTGAGCAGCGACGTGAGCAGGCTCGCAAGCCGCTCGACCTCCTGCTCCGCCGCCTCGAGCTCGGCATCGGCGCCCCCCTGCGCGCGCGCCGCCTCGAGCCGGAGCCGCAGCCCGGTCAGCGGCGTGCGCAGCTGATGGGAGGCATTCGCGACGAAGTCTCGCTGGGCGGCGAGCACCCGTTCGACGCGGTCGGTCATGTCATTGAAGGCGACTGCGACCTCCTTCTGCTCCTTCGGCCCGGTCACCTCGGCGCGCGCGCTGAGATCGCCGGCTTCGACGCGCCGCGCCGTCGCGGCGAGCGACCGCAATGGGCGTGACAGCGAGCTCGCGAGCAGCCAGGCAAGGCCGAGGCCGATCACCAGCGTGAACCCCCCGATCGCGACCAGCGCGAGGATGCTGTTGCGGATCCGGCGACCCACCTCGCCGACGTCCTGGGTCACCCGGACGGCACCGACCGTCCGGCTCTCGTTCGTGATCGGCACGGCGGTGTAGAGGAGGTCCTTGCCGAGGGTGTCGCTGTGGCGCTCGCCCTGCGCCCTGCGGCCGTCGAGCGCGACCCGGATCTCGGGCCTCGATGCATACGAGACGTTGGCCGTGCCCGATCCTGCGGAGTCGGCCTTCACGCGCCCGCGGCCGTCGACGACGATCACGCGCGCGCCCAGATCCGCAGCCGATTCGCGAGCGAGCTGCCGAAGCCTTCCCGGTTGATCCATGCGTCCCGACGCCCCGGCCGCAACGATGAACGCCTGCGACGCGGCGTCGTTCTTCACCTCCGCGCGGATCCGGCGAGCGAGGTTGAACGCGAGCGGCACCTCGAGGGCCACCAGGACCAGCACGAGCACGTACGCGAAAGCCGCGAGCAGTCGGCCCCGGACCGTCACGGCGCCTCGTCCGGCCCGGCGAACCGGAAGCCGACGCCGCGGACGGTGTGGAGGTAGCGGGAGCTGGCGGGATCGTCGCCGAGCTTTCGCCGCAGCCCGCTCACGTGCACGTCGAGCGTTTTCGTGGAGCCGAACCAGTTCGTATCCCAGACCTCCTCGATCAGACGCTCGCGACGGACGACGGAGCCTGCGTTTCGCATCAGCAGGTGGAGGAGGTCGAATTCCTTGCGGCTCAGCTCGAGCGTTTCGCCGTTCTTGGTGACCTCCCGCCTTGCCGGATCGAGGCGGACGCCGCCGATCTCGATCGCTCCTTCCTCTTCGGGCTCGGCCTCCGGCGCGTCTGCTCGCCGCAGCACGGCCCTGATCCGCGCCGCCACCTCGCGGGCGCTGAACGGCTTGACGATGTAGTCGTCGGCGCCGAGCTCGAGCCCGACGATGCGATCGGCCTCCTCACCGCGGGCGGTCAGCATGATGATCGGCACGCGCGAGCTCCGACGTAGCTCACGGCAGACATCGAGCCCGGAGCCGTCGGGGAGCATCACGTCGAGCAGCACGAGGTCCGGGCGAGTGCGCTCCGCAAGCTCGAGCGCCTCGGCCACGGTGCCCACCACCGCCGTGTCGAACCCCTCGCGGCCGAGCGCCGCGGCCAGCGGCTCCGTGATCGACCGTTCGTCCTCGACGAGCAGGATCGTGCGTCTGGGCTGGCTCATCGTCCGGAATTGTTCCTATCGGCTCGAAGGGGCGGAGGCGGCCCCTGAGGATCGGAGCCGCCTCCTTTGGCGAGAGGGATGAGAAGCCTGGCTTTCTAGTCGTCGTCTCCGCCGCCGCCGTGGCCGCTGCCGCTGTGGCCGCTTCCACCGCCGTGGCCGGAGTTGTCATCGCTCGAGCCGTTGTGCCCGGATCGGTCGCTTGGGCCGGAGTTCGCGCCGGGGCCGGAGTTGTCGCCGCGCTCGGCGCGGTCGTCGTCTCGGTCCTCCACCTCGTTCTCGATCTCGACCTCGTTGTCGTCGTCGACGCGAGGCGCCGTCGCGCCGGTGCAGCGCGTATCGGCCGCGTGCTCGGCCTCGTCGCACGGACCGCGGAGGTCCTCGCCGGGCTCGTTGGCTCGTCCGCGCACCTCGGCCTCGCGCCGGTCGGCCCGCCGATCCGCGCGGCGGTCTTCGCGCCGCACATCTGTCGTGAGAGGCGCCTGTGCGGGCTCGATCGAGGGGCTCGAGCTCGAGCCGAGGCCCGCGAACGTGCCCGCGGTCGCAACGCCTGCAAGCACGAGGACCGCGGCGATCATCGCAAATGCGTTCTTCATCGTCTTTCGCTCCTTCTGATTCGAGTTCGTCTGACTCGCACAGGGTTCCCGCGCGCCGGCCAAGGTCGGGCAAACGCGGGCGAAGAGAGCGGAAAACCTTGGTTAAGGGTTGGCAAACAGGACCCGCGTGGCCGCGTGGCTATACTCGGCCGCCGTGGCCGTTCCGAAGAAAAAGACGTCCAAGTCGCGACGCGACAAGCGGCGGGCGACACACCGCCTCGAAGGCCCGCGCCTGAACCTGTGCCCGCAGTGCGGCCAGCCGAAGCGACCGCACCAGATGTGCCCGAACTGCAAGACCTACGGCGGCCGCGAGATCGAGCCGCTCCCGACGCCCGTTCCCTAGACCTTGGTTCGCGTCGCGGTTGACGCTGAGGCACCGCTTGCGGTGCCGATCTCAGGATCGGAGGCTTCGCCTCCGATCCGTCTGAAATGACGTGCCCGAGGCCGTGATTCGAATCGCAGTCGATGCGATGGGGGGCGATCGGGCTCCCGAAGAGATCGTCGCGGGCGCGCTGGAGGCAGCCTCGCGAGACATCCAGCCTGTGCTCGTGGGGCCGCGCGGCCTCGACACGGGCGGCCTCGAGCTCGTCGAGGCAAGCGAGACGATCCAGATGAACGAGAAGCCGGGCGAGGCCGTTCGCGACCGGCCCGACAGCTCGCTCGTCGTCGCGTGCCGGATCGTCGGCGAGGACCGAGCGGACGCGGTCGTGTCCGCCGGGAACACCGGCGCGATGCTGGCGGCCTGTCTGCTCGAGTTGCGCCGTCTCCCAGGGGTGAACCGTCCCGGCATCGCTGTGGTGGTGCCGTCGCGCCGCGGACCCTCGGTCCTGATCGACGCCGGCGCAAACGCGGACGCACGGGCCGAGCACCTGCGCCAGTTCGCCCACATGGGGTCGGTGTTCGCGGAGGAGATTCTCGGAATCCATCGCCCCGAGGTGCGCCTGCTCTCCATAGGGGAGGAGCCCGAAAAGGGCAACAAGCTGACGTTAGAGGCCCATGCGCTTCTGGCCGAGAGCGAGGGGCTCAACTTCGGCGGCAACACGGAGGGCCGCGTACTCCTCGACGGAGCTGCGGACGTCGTCGTCTGCGACGGCTTCACCGGCAACGTGACGCTCAAGCTGCTCGAGGGGACGATCAAGTCGGTCCTCGATGCACTGCGCGAGGAGGTTCGCTCGAGCCGCCGCGGCCGCCTCGGCGGGCTGCTGATCCGCCCGGCCGGCCGCGGCCTCCGCGAGCGCCTCGATCCGGACACGTACGGGGGCGCATATCTCCTTGGTCTTCGTCATCTGGCGGTGATCGCGCACGGGGATTCGTCGCGGCGGGCGATCGCGAACGCGATCCGCCTGGCCGGGCGCGGCGTCGAGCACGATGTTGTCGGGAGACTGAACGAACGGCTGCAAACGCGCGTGTTAGCATCCGCGCTCCCCGGGACCCCGAGCGGCAGGTGAGGTGAGATGGCGGCTTCGCGAGAGGAAGTCTTCGAGCGTGTCAAGGAAGTCCTGAGCGAGCAGCTCGGCGTCGACGAGGGCGACATCACCGAGGAAGCGTCCTTTCAGGAAGACCTCGACGCCGACTCGCTCGACCTCGTCGAGCTGATCATGGAGCTCGAGGACCAGTTTGGGATCAAGATCTCGGACGAAGACGCCCAGAAGATCCAGACGGTCGGACAGGCTGTGGATTACGTCAGCTCGCACCAGTAGGGCGCCGCGCGGTGACGCGGCAGAGCTGCGCCGCCTGATCGACGCGTTGCCCGACGAGCTGGTCGAGAACGTCTTCACGCACACCTCGTGGGCGCCGGATCGCGCGTCCTCGTACGAGCGCCTCGAGTTCCTCGGCGACAGCGTCCTCGAGCTGGCGGTCGCCCGAGCGCTCTACGAGAGCTATCCCGAGTTCTCGGAGGGCCGGCTAGCGAAGGTGCGCTCGCACGTCGTTTCGCGTGCCAGCTGCGCAGTGGTCGCGCGCGAGCTCGAGCTCGGCGACCGGCTCGCGGACACGGGTGGGGCGGCGCTGCCGGCCGACGAGCTCAACCGCCTCACGCGCAACCGCAACGTGCTGGCGGCTCTGCTCGAGGCGGCGCTCGCGGCGCTGTTCCTCGAGCACGGGTTCGAGGCGATCGAACGGCCGGTCGTCGACGCCTTCTGGGGCCGAATCGAGTATGCGATGACGACCCACGTCGACCACAAGACCGAGCTGCAAGAGGTGGTGGCGCGGCTTGGGCAGCAGGTCAGCTATTCGGTGCTGGAGGTCGAGGGGCCGCCGCACGACCGCAACTTCACGTGCGCGGCCGTGGTGGACGGCGAGCAGGTCGGCGTGGGCGTCGGAAAGTCGAAGAAGGCCGCCGAGCAGGCCGCGGCCGAGCAGGCGCTCGAACGCTACGAAGCCTGACCGGAGGCCGCGCGGCGCCATCCGCGTCCGTCGTTAGCGTTCGGCTCGCGTGCACCTGCGCTCGATCCGCATCCGCGGCTTCAAGTCGTTCCCCGATCCCGTCGAGGTCCGGCTCGAGCCGGGCGTCGCGGTGGTCGTGGGACCGAACGGCTCGGGCAAGTCGAACGTCGCCGACGCGTTGCTCTGGGCCGCGGGTTCGCTGAGCCCGTCGGAGCTGCGCGCGGAGAAGCCCGACGACGTCCTGTTCGCCGGCGGGAGCGACCGGCCGCCCGCCGCCTTCTGCGACGTCGAGCTCCTGTTCGACAACGAGGACGGGGCCTTCGAAGCGCTGGATTTCTCCGAAGTGTCGATCGCGCGGCGCCTGCATCGCGGCGGCGAGGGCCAGTACCTGGTCAACCGCGCAGCGGTGCGACGGACGGATCTCGTGGAGCTGCTCGCCGACGTCGGCCTCGGCGGCGGCCACGGCTCGGTGATCTCCCAGGGCCGCGTCGAGGAGATCCTGGCCTCGAAGCCGGAGGAACGGCGGGCGCTGGTGGAGGAGGCCGCCGGGCTCGGCCGGTTCAAGAGCCGCAGGCACCGCGCCGAGCT
>JBKPFU010000178.1:0-14149 GCA_046728975.1 Actinomycetota bacterium
CTCGGCAGCGCCTGCACGGCGGCGAACGAGGTGCCGCCGAGCGCGAAGAACAGCGCCGCGTACGCAATCAGGTTCCTGCGCACGTGCGATCCGAAGCTGCTGATCATTTTCCCCTCTCTCGATTGATGACGGCTTTCGCGAACAGGACACAGCCCGGCGCGGTTTTCTTCCCGCGAACGGGCCGGACTTGAATACCACGCGCGGGTGACGGCATCGCCGTCGGCCACGGCTACGATGGGTCGTGTGAGCCAATTCACGCCTGAGCCGCGCCCCGAGCCCCCGACCTTCGACTTCCGCGACTACGAGCCCGTCCACCCGCGCGGCACGGACTGGCGCGGGTTCTTCCGCAGGCTGTGGGCGCCGATCGCCGCCGCCGTCGGCCTGCTGGTCAAGTTCGGCGGCGTCCTGCTCAAGTTCAAGTTCCTGTTCAGCATGTTCGTCTCGGCCGCGGTTTACGTCTGGCTCGGCGGCTGGTGGTTCGGGATCGGCCTCATCCTCCTGCTGTTCGTGCACGAGATGGGGCACGTCATCGAGGCGCGCCGGCAGGGATTGCCGGTGACCGCGCCGCTGTTCATTCCCTTCCTCGGCGCGGCGATCACGATGAAGGAGATGCCGCGTGATGCCTGGAACGAGGCGAAGGTCGCGATCGCGGGCCCGCTCGTCGGCTCGGCCGGTGCACTCGCTCTCTATGTCGCCGGCGTCGCGACCGATTCGCGGCCCCTGAAGGCGATCGCCTTCCTCGGCTTCTTCATCAACCTCTTCAACCTGCTGCCGGTGATCCCGCTCGACGGCGGGCGGATCACCGCGGCGCTGCACCCGGTCGTGTGGGTGCTCGGGTTCGTCGGTCTCCTCGCGCTCGTGTTCTTCCGGCCGAACCCGATCCTGATCCTGATCCTCATCCTGGCGGCGTCAGAGCTCTGGCGCCGGTGGCAGCTGCGGCGCCATCCGGAGATGCAGGAGTACTACCGCGTCACGCCGGGAAGACGGCTCACGATCGCGGTTTTGTACTTCGGGCTTGCGGCGCTGCTCGTGCTCGGCATGGAGGCCACCCACGTGCCGCGCGACTTCTAACGTCTAGTGGAAGACCGACGCCTTCTCGAGCGCCGCGACGGCGACCTCGCCGGCCACGTCAGGCGCATCGCCGACGAGTTCCTCGAGGGCTTCGAGGCGGTCGAGCGCATCGGACGCCCGGCGGTGTCGGTCTTCGGCTCCGCACGCGTCCGCGAAGGCGATCCCGTCTACGACGAGGCGCGTGACCTCGGCCGCCGGATCGCCGAAGCCGGCTTCGCCGTCGTCACCGGCGGCGGGCCCGGCGTGATGGAGGCGGCAAACCGCGGCGCGCGCGACGCGGGCGGAGTCTCCGTCGGGTTCAACATCGAGCTGCCGCACGAGCAGAGCTCGAACCCGTACCTCGACATCGCCGTCACTTTCCGCCACTTCTACGCACGGAAGACGATGTTCGTGAAGGCCGCCGAGGGGTTCGTGATCTTCCCCGGCGGCTTCGGGACGCTCGACGAGTTCTTCGAGGCGCTCACGCTCATCCAGACTGGCAAGGTTCTGCATTTCCCCGTCGTCCTCTTCGACAGCGAGTACTGGGGCCCGCTGATGGAGTGGATCCGCGGTCGGCTCCTCGCCGACAAGATGATCTCGCCGGACGATCTCGAGCTCCTCCACGTCACCGACGATCCGGAGGACGCGATCGAGACGATCGTCGAGTGCTACGAGTGGCGGTGCGCCGAGATGCCGGCGGCCGCCGTCAAAGCCGACGCCGAGTAACGCCCTAGCGTGGCCCGGTTGTAGGAAACGGGTAGACGCTGATCGGCCCGGTCTGGCCCGTGCGGCCGGCGTCGTCGGTTGCTGAGACGCGCTGGGTTCCGACCGTCTTCAGGATCGTCCCAGTGAACGGGTGCGTCGACACGTCGTTCGGCCCATAGCGATACGAGATGGGCAGAACGGCCTCCGGATCCGTGCTGGACAGGGTGACGGCGCCGCGGTAGTCCGCGGCGGTGTTGTCGAATTGGTCGACGGCTCGTACGGTCACGGTGAACGGAACGCCGGCCGTCGCGATGCTGGTCGAGCTGGCGATCAGATGATGAGCGGGGCCGCCGGTCACGACGACGACCGGCTGTTTCTTGGCGGCGAGCGCTCGGAAGCTGAGCAGCGCTCGACGAACCTGCCGCTCCTTCTTGGTCCGTGCGGGCGGCGCGGCATTCGGCTTCGTCTGCGTCAGGAAGACGTATCCGTCGGCGGCGAACCGCGGCGCCGCAGCGGGACCGTAGGTGAGGGTGTACGTGCGGCCCTTGCCGCAGAACGTGCTGATCCAGAGCCTCCGGTCCGAAATGCGGAGGATGCGCGTTCCGGCCGCGCACGAGCCGCGATTGAGGCTCACGTAGCCCGGCGCGTTGGGATTCCGGAACTGCGGCGTCGTCCAGCCGCGGGCGACGTCGACAATCGTCTGGCCGCGGAGTGCGCCCGTGTCCGCCGTGAACGTAAAGGTAAGACGGTTGATACTCCCGGCGGCAACGCGGCCGGGCGTCACGCTCATGCGTCCAACGCCGTCCACGGACCCTGCGGTCCCGACGGCGGCGACCCCGACCGCAGCGAGGATCGGCAGGGGTAGGAAGGCTCGCAAGATTCGCTTCGTCGTCAAGAAATCCCCTCTAGCGCGGCACGGTCTTGAAGCCGTAGTTAAGCAGCCGTTTCGCGTCGCGGTAGGGATCGGCGGAGTCGAGGACGACCGCGATCAATCTCGTGCGCCCCCGCCGCGCGGAGGCGACGAGGCAGTGGCCGGCCAGCGTCGTCCACCCCGTCTTGACGCCGTCGGCGCCGCGGTAGGTGCGCAGGAGGTCGTTCTTGTTCACGTAGACCTTCTCGTAGGTCGGCGCCGACCAGCGGACGTGCGCGATCCGGGTCCGGACGATCCGCCGAAAGGCCGGCTTGCGCATCGCGTACCGCGTTAGCGCGGCGAGATCCCAGGCGGTCGACCGGTTCCCGCGGTCGACGACGCCGCTCGGCGTGGAGAAGTGCGTGTCCAGCAAGCGGAGCTGACGCGCCTTTTCGTTCATCAGCCCGATGAAGCGGGCGCGGCTTCCCGCGGAAGCAATCGCAAGCGCCAACGCGTCGTCGTTCCCCGAGTAGAGCATCAACCCGTACAGAAGCTTCCAGGCGCGAACGCGCTCGCCCGCGCGGAGGCCCTCGCGGATCGGCGCCGCGCGGGGGACAAGCGGTGAGACGGGAACGAGTTGCCCGAGGCGGAGTCGCTCGAGCGCAAGGGCGGCGGTCATGATCTTCGTGGTCGACGCGATCCGCCGGCGCGCATGAGCCCGCTTCGCCCAGATCGCGTTCCCGGTCCGTGCGTCCACGACGATCGCAGCCGGTGCGCGGAGCGGAAGCCGGTGGCGCCGGAACGCCGGCGTCAGGAGGGGCGCCGGCTTCCGCTGGGTTTGCGGCTGCGGCACTCGTTCGACCGACCGAGGCGGCGGCAGCGGCCGTGCGTGCTGGGCCTTCGCTTCGTGCCGACCTAACCCGGCCACCGCGAACGCCGCGGCCATGGCGGCGGCCAGGGCGACGAGAGCGAGTGCGATCATCCGCCGCCGGCCGCGATGTCGCCTTCGCAGCCGGCGCCGATCCACCGGCTGGAGCACGGAGGGCTGCATCGAGGCGCGAGCCTACACTGACCGCATGAAGTTGCGGGATCTGCCCTCGGTCGACGAGCTTGCGCGAGGGGTCGACGATCCGGTGGCCGTCGAGGCCGCGCGCACAGTTCTCTCGCGCGCGCGCGAGGAGATAAAAGCGGGGTCAGACCCCGGTGACCTGCGGCAACGCGTGCTCGACGAGGTCGCCATGATCCGGAGACCGCGACTCCGCCGCGTGCTGAACGCGACGGGCATCATCGTCCACACCAACCTCGGCCGAGCACCGCTCGCGCCGGAGGCGCTCGAGCGGGTGCGCGAGGCCGGGACCGGTTATTCGAACCTGGAGTACGACCTGCCGGAAGGCGCGCGCGGCTCCAGGCAGGACCACGCTGCGCCGATCCTGCGCCGGCTGACCGGCGCCGAGGCCGCACTCGTCGTGAACAACAACGCCGCGGCGGTGATGCTCGCGCTCGCGGCGCTCGCCGAAGGGCGGGAGGTGCTCGTGTCGCGCGGCGAGCTGATCGAAATCGGCGACGGCTTCCGGATCCCCGACGTCCTCGTGCGCTCGGGTGCCCGGCTGCGCGAGGTCGGGACGACGAACAGGACGCGCGCCGCCGATTACGCGCGCGCCGTCGGGCCCGAGACGGCGCTTCTGCTGCGGGTCCACCAATCGAACTTCCGCCTCGTCGGGTTCACCGAGCAGCCGCGGCTGGAAGAGCTCGCGCGCATCGCGCGCGCGAACGACCTGCCGCTCGTCGACGACCTCGGCTCCGGCGCGCTGGGGCGGATCCACGACGAGCCGTCGGCCCGCGAGAGCCTCGCCGCGGGCGCCGATCTCGTCTGCTTCTCTGGCGACAAGCTGCTTGGCGGCCCGCAGGCGGGAATCGTCGTCGGGCGCGCCGACCTTGTCGAGCGCCTCCGGCGCCATCCGTTGCAACGCGCTCTCCGCGCCGACAAGCTGACGCTCGCGGCGCTCGAGGGGACACTCCGGCTCTACCTTGACGCGCCGCAGCGAATCCCGGTCCTGCGCATGCTCGAGGAGCCCGTCGAGCTCGTACGCGCCCGCGCCGAGCGCATGGCCGCGGCCGTCGGCGGCGAGGTCGAGGAGACGATCGCTCGCGTCGGGGGTGGGGCGCTGCCACTCGCCGAGCTGCCAAGCTTCGCCTGCGCAGTCGAGGAGGAGCTCGCGGCGAAGCTCCGCGTCGTCGAGCCGGCCGTCGTCGGCGTCGTCCGCGACGGCCGCACACTGCTCGACTGCCGCACGCTCACCGACGGCGACGCGGACAAGATCGCCGAAGCGGTGCATGCATGCCGTTCGTCGTAGGCACGGCCGGCCACATCGACCACGGCAAGACGTGGCTCGTGCGAGCGCTGACGGGGAAGGACACCGATCGGCTGCCCGAGGAGCACGAGCGCGGGATCTCCATCGACCTCGGCTACGCGCCGCTCGAGCTCGGCGACGGGCGCCGCCTCTCGCTCGTCGACGTGCCGGGGCACGAGCGGTTCGTTCGCAACATGGTCGCGGGAGCGACCGGGATCGACCTCTTCCTGCTCGTCATCGACGCCGGCGAGGGTGCGCGCCCGCAGACGCACGAGCACTTCGCGATCCTGCGCCTGCTCGGCGTGGAGCGAGGCGTCGTGGCTGTGACGAAGGCGGACGCTGTCGATGCCGATGCGCTCGAGCTGGCAGTCGAGGAGGCGCGCGAGCTGGTCCCGGAAGCCGAGGTTGTTGCGGTATCGGCGAAGACGGGCGCCGGTCTGGACGAGCTCCGCGCTGCGCTCCGGCGAGCGGCCGACGCGGTCGAGCGCCGGCTGCGCCTCGCCGCCACCCGCCTCTGGATCGACCGCTCGTTCACGCTGCCGGGGGTCGGAACGGTCGCGACCGGAACGCTGTGGTCCGGCTCGATCGGCGCCGGCGACCTGCTCCGCCTCGAGCCGCATGGGCGGGTGGTCCGGATCCGCAGCGTCCAGGTGCACGACGAGCCGGTCGAGCGTGCGGAGGCGGGCCAACGCGTCGCCGTCAACCTGCCGGCGCTCGAGCGCGGCGATCTGAGGCGCGGCGACGCCCTCGTCGCGCCGGGCCACTACCCCGTCACGTTTCGGCTCGACGTCGTGCTCGACGAGCTGGAGTCGATCCCGGCGGCCGTCAAGGTCCACCTCGGGACGGCCGACGTGCCGGCGCGCGTCGTGCGCAGCGGGCGCTTCGCGCAGCTCCGTCTCGAGGCGCCCGTGGTCGCGGCGCGCGGCGACGTCGCCGTCCTGCGCACGACCACGACCGTCGGCGCCGGGCGGGTGCTCGATCCCGCGCCTCCCCGCGCGTTCGACCCCGCGCGCCTCGAGCGGCTCGACCACGGCGATGCGAAAGAGATCGTTGCCGCGCTCGTCCACGAGCCGGTGACCGGCGCGTCGCTCCAGGCACGCGGCCTGCTCGATCCGGGAGAGCTGGCCGAGGGTCTCGCGGCGCTGGGAAACGCCGGCGACTGGTACTTCGCGCCGGAGTGGGTCGACGAGCTGCGGGCACGAGTTCGGGCGCGGCTCGCGGCGCGCGCCGAGGCGGCGCCGCTCGACCCGGGCGTGCCGTTGGCGGAGCTCCTCCCGGCCGCTTCGTGGGCGCCGTCCGTGGCGCCACTGCTTCAGGTGGAGCGCCGCGGTGGCAAGGCTTACCTGCCCGGCGCGACGGCTTCGCTGGGCGAGCGCGCCGACGCCGCGGCAATTCTCGAAGCTGAGCTCGCCGCATCTGGAATCGCACGCGTCGACGACCGCGAGCTCGCGTCCTTCCTCGAACAGGAGGGCCGGCTGCGACGGGTCGGCGACGGCTTCGCCGTCTCGCCGGAGCTGTACGAGCGGGGGCTCGCCGCGCTGCGCGAACTTTCGCCGATCACGCTCGCCGGCTTCCGCGACGCGCTCGGGATCTCGCGTCGCGCAGCGCAGCTCCTACTCGAACGCTTCGACGCCGACGGCATCACCCGCCGGGTCGGCGACGAACGGGTGCTCCGGCGCACGGCTTCTCGTCGGTGAGGAGACGGGGCCGGTGGACACCGGCCCCGTCCCATAGTTGGCCATAGTTCAGGAGAGCGTGAGCGTGCGCTCGAAGAGGGTCGCCCCTGCCGTGTTGACGATGCGCATCGTCAGCGAGCCGCCGCTCGAGATGTCGAGCTCGCCGAAGTTGAATGCCGCCTTCGCGGCCGCCCAAGACGTGACAGGCGCCGGCGGCGCGGGCCCGAACAGCTTCGTCGGATTGAGTGTCACGTCGAAGTCGGCCGTCGGGAAGATGCCGGCGTTCAGCGGCCCCGTCGCGAGCTCGTGAACGACGAACGACGAGTCTGCGAACGGCACGTACCGGAATGCCTCTGCGAAGTGGATATCGGTAGTGATCCAGACGGTGTTGCGGATTCGGTTCTGCTGCATGAAACCCAGGATGTCCAGCAACTCGCGCTCGTAGCCGGTGTTCTGATCGAAGTTCGCCCACCCGTCGCGCCCGTTCGCCGCGGGGAAGCCGGTCGGGATCGACATCGGCACGCTGGAGACGATCACCTTCCACCTCGCGTCGGAGGCGAGCAGCCGCTCCTTCAGCCAGGTGACCTGCTCGCGGCCGAGCATTGTCTTCGGATGAGCGTCCGTGTCCTCCGCGAAGTTCGGATCGCGGTACTGGCGCGTGTCGAGCACAAACAGCTCGGCGTTCTTGCCCCAGCGGAGCGAGCGGTACAGGCGGAGGGGCGTGTTCTCCGCGATCGGGATCGGCGTGTAGTCGAGGAACGCCTTCAGCCCGATCGGCATCAGGTGGACGCCGGGCGTGTACGGAGGCGTGGTGCGAGTGTCGGTCAGCGGCCCGAAGTCGTTGACGACCTCGTGGTCGTCCCAGACGCCGACGTAGTCGGTGCCCTGGAGCAGGCGCTGGAACTTCGGCGCCGCTCGCGTGTACCGCCAGTGCTTCCAGTAGGTCGGTAGATCGGCGGCGGGCCCGAAGTCGCCGGCGATCTGCACGTTGCCGTAGAGACCAGTGCTCGTGCAGGCGTTGTCCGCGTAGATGATGTCGCCGAGGCCGACGAAGACGTCGGGCCGGCGAGCCTGCACCGTGTCCATGATCGGGATGCCTTCCGTCGCGTCGCGGCAGACGTTCTGGCCGGCGATGTCGCCGCCGAAGGCAAGGCGGAGCGGCCCGGCGTCGTCATCGGCCGGCGCCGTCCGGAACGAGCCCTTGACCGCCGGCCCTTGTGAGCGGCCGGGCGAGCCAAGGCTGAACCAGACCCGGTAGCGATACGTCCTTTCGGGCGCGAGGTGCTCGAGCGGCACGCGCGCCGTGTAGTCGGCGTCGGCGATCGCCTCCGCGCGCGCGATGTGGCCGTGACGACCACCCGACAGAACAACGTTCAGCGTCGCCGTGCGATCGGTACGCGCCCAAAGGAGCGCAGACGACGCCGTCACGTCGCCGACGATGACGCCGTGGGTGATGCTCGGACCATGTCCTCGGTGGACGCGGGCCGCCGTACCCGCACTCCCGGCCGCGAGCGCGAGCACGCCGATGCAGATAACGAAGGCTGGGATCTTCGACATCGCTCCTCCTTTCTGATAGGGGCCCGAGAACCAGCCGTCCGGCACGGGCCGCAGGCTCTTCTGCCGCAGGCGCCCACGCGAACATCGTCATCACCTCCGTCCCCGGGCAGAGCGATTGTGGGCGCCGTTGGGCGGCGAGTCAACCGCCGCGCTTGGCGCGGCGGACCCGGCTACCCTCCGACCGGAGCGGCACGGGCCCGGTGGCCCAACCGGTCTTCAAAACCGGTGAGGTCTGGCAGCCCCAGGCTGGGTAGGTTCGACTCCTGCGCCGCTCCGTAGAGTCCTTTGCAGGGAAAAGCCCCGCCGAAACGGGGTTCTCCGTTGCCGGATGAGGCGACGCGACTGCTACTTCTGCCCGCTTTTCTGCCGAAACAGCCTCTCGCCGCGCCGTAGCTAATCGGCGGCCGCTTCGGTCAACCATGCGGGTCGGCCGCCTCGAGAGCAATGCGTAGTCATGCTGGCCGATCTCTGCCTCGAGCGTACGATGGTCGAGGTGAAGCGATGAACCTCTTCGGCTTCGTGCCGGGGTACGAGGCGCACATCTACGACAGTGGCCGCGAGCCCGCGTTCCTGATGCTGCTCGCGTTCATCCTGACGCTTGCGGGGACTCGCTTCTACACACGCATGGCTCGCGTCCGCGGCTGGGGCAGCGCGATCGTTGGTGACGTACACGTTCATCACCTCGTGCCTGGCCTCCTGATGAGCTTCGTCGCAGCGGGCCTCGTCATCGGGCTCCACCCGCGCGAGTTCTGGGTCGCAGTGCTTGCAGCCGCCTTCGGAGCCGGCGCCGCCCTCGTTCTCGACGAGTTCGCGATGCTCCTCCATCTCGACGACGTCTACTGGACGACCGAGGGTCGTCTCTCGATCGAGGCCTGCGTGGCGGCGATCGGCTTCCTCGGGCTCGTGGTTCTGGCGACCTTCCCCCTCAGCTCCGACTCCGCCGAAGAGAAGCTCGGATGGTTGCTTGCCGACCTACTGCTCGCCCTTAACGGTTGCCTGATCGCGGTGACGATGCTGAAGGGAAAGCTCAAGCAGGGTCTCTTCGGGATCGTCTTCTTCCCCATCTCGATGGTCGGCGCCCTTCGGCTCGCGAAGCCGAGCTCGATCTGGGCGCGCCGCTTCTACGCCGAAGACGGCCGGAGGCTGCGGCGGAGCAGGGACCGCTACATCTCTCGCGAGACGCGGTGGGACGCCCGACGGCAGCGGTTCTTCGACCTCATCGGCGGCGCACCTCATCTGGGGTCAAAGAGAGACAAGGTGAGGACGCCAAAGCACGGCTAGCGATCGCGTCACATTCGAGCAGCACGGTTCGGCCACGGACGCGCTTCAGCCGCCTAAGCAGGAGATGGAGCTAGCCGGACTCGAACCGGCGCGTAATCGGCGCCGAATTTCTGCCCGCTTTTCTGCCCATCTGAGCCGACCGGATCCGACCGAGCATGACCTGAGCGAGCCGGCAGCGGCTTAGCTGAGCGGAGCTGGCCTAATCCTCAGACCTTCAAAACCGGTGACGTCTGGCAGCCCCAGGCTGGGTAGGTTCGACTCCTGCGCCGCTCCGTTTCCGCGCACCAGCAGCGGAAGCGTGGTCGCGAAGTACAGGCTCGACGGTCTCCCGCCTGGAGGCTCGTACACCCTCGAGCACAGCCGTTTCGGCCGGCGGGTCGCGACGGTCGATTTCTTCGGCGAAGTAGCTGAGAGCGATGAGACCGGTAATTACGAACGACTGGCGCCACCGGGGTCGTTCATCCGGTCTGCCACGAGGTCTTCGACGTATTCCGCCTCTTGGTGAATGACGAGGCGTTCGGCCCTGCCATCCTCCCCTGGATCGAAGACAACTCTCACCTTTGCCGCCTGCGCAAACCACTCGTCGCCGCCCGCAGGTAGGAGTTCGATCGGATCCTGCCCCGGCGGAACGAGTAGGAGTCCCGCTGGGCCGTGCTCGATGCGGAGCGCTTGACCATCTCCCAGCTGATAGAGCCCGACGTACAGATCGTGGCCCCTGCTCGATTGCCCAACCTGCGGCTCGCACGAAAGAGAGTCGGGCCATTCGTACGCTCGCGCGATCGCGTCGCGCAGCGGACCGATTAAACGCCAGCCATCGTCCGCGTTCGTCATCACCACGGCGCCGAGGCCAACCTCGGCGTAAGCGCCCATCCAGGCGATGAAGCCCTGGTCGTCTCCTCCGTGGCCGAACAGGAGCGAGGGCCCCTCGCCTTCCAACCTAAAGCCCAATCCATACGCAACGTTCGACGCCTGCGGGCGCAGAACCTCGTCCGCCAGCTCCCGCGGCAAGATCGTGGCCGGCGCGCCGGCCTTTGCCCGTTGGACCCCTGTCAGGAACCGAGCGAGGTCGGTGGGGGTCGTCCAGAGTCCGGCAGCCGCCATCTCCGGGTACACGTGCCAGCCCCCCTCGACAGGCTTTCCGCCCTGTCGATGGCCGCTTGCCGCCCGCGGCCACAGGTGCTCCGGCAGCGGCTCCTCATACGTGCTGTCCGCCATCCCGAGTGGATCGAGCACCAGCTCGCGGGCAAGCTCAGGGAAGGGCGTCCCGGTCACATCGACAAGCAGTTGCTGCAGCACGCAATAGCCGCCGCCCGAGTAGCTGAACTGGAGGCTTGGAATCGTGCTCACGCGGACCGGCGGCGTGTTGCCCTTGCCGTCGAGGACCTCAATCAGGGTCGGCGCCTGCGCATCACGGGGATAGCCGGGAAAGCCGTGCACGGTGAGACCCGCCGTGTGCGAAAGGAGCTGCCGCACGCTCACGTGCGGCTGCCAGCCGAGGTTCGCGGGCACCTTCCAAGTCACGAGGAGCTCGTTCACGTCAGCTTCGAGCTCGAGCTTGCCTTCGGCGACGAGGCACAGGGCAGACATCGCCGCTACCGGCTTGCTGATCGACCCCGCCTGGAACAGCGTCCGCGGCGTCACCGGCTCGTCGGTTCGGGCATCGCGCAGGCCCCAGGCGCGAGCCCAGTCGGTCGTCCCGCCAGCGACAACGGCGAGGCTAACGGCCGGAATCTGAAAATGCTCCATCAGCGCCGTCAGTTCCGAGGGAGGCTCAGTGTCGTGGGGCAGCGCCGAGGGAAGCCGGACGTCCGCTGCGATCCTCTCGTCGACTCCCACGGCTCCCCTATCCAAATCGATGATGACGCTAAACGGAAATCGGGTGGCCCAGCACGCGCCTGATCCACCGTGAACTCACCCCAGGCCGCCCCGGGACTGTCAGGGCCCATGGCGGTGATCAGCCGGCTCACCGAATCGAACCTCGACACGGCTGGGTAGGTTCGACTCCTGCGCCGCTCCGTAGAGCCTGATCGGCGTGCGCCGCTCGGTAAGGTCGGCGAGTGTCGGACCCGGAGCCCCAGCTCGAGGACCAAGAGCACCAGGTCACCCCGCTCGAGCTCTTCTTCGACCTGGTGTTCGTGTTCGCGATTACTCAGGTCACGAGCCTGCTCTCACACGACGCGACATGGGGCGGAGTCCTCCACGGAATGCTCGTCCTCGTCGCGCTCTGGTGGGCGTGGACCGGCTACGCGTGGCTGACCAGCACACTGGACGTCGACGAGGGCGGCGTGCGGCTGGCGATGCTCGCGGCGATGGGCGCGATGCTCGTTGCCGCTTTGGCGGTACCCGGCGCCTTCGCGGACGACGCCGTCCTATTCGCCGTCGCGTACCTCCTCGTCCGCCTCCTCCACATCGTGCTCTACGCGATCGTCGGTCGCGACGACCCCGACCTTCTCGGCGCGGTTCTCCGATTCGCGCCGACGTCGATCGTCGGCGCGTCGCTGCTCGTGCTGGCCGGTTTCCTAGAAGGGGACGTGCGCATCGTGGTCTGGGTGGTTGCGCTTGCAATCGACTATCTCGGCCCCGCCGTTCTCGGCGCCGGCCGCGGCTGGCGGATTGCGCCCGAGCACTTCGCGGAGCGGCACGGTCTTGTCATCCTGATCGCGCTCGGCGAGTCGATCGTTGCGATCGGCGTCGGCGCCGGCTTCGAGCTGACGACGCGAGTCATCATCGCCGCGGCGCTCGCGATCGTCGTCGTCTCGGCGCTCTGGTGGCTCTACTTCGATGTGGCCGCGATCTTCGCCCGGAGGCGGCTCCGGGAGGCGACCGGTGTCGAGCAGGCACGGCTCGCGCGGGACGCGTACAGCTATCTCCATCTGCCGATGGTCGCTGGCATCGTGCTCTTCGCTCTCGGCCTCAAGACAACCCTTGGCCACGTCGGCGACGAGCTCGACACTGTGCCCGCAGTGGGGCTCTGTGGCGGCGCCGCGCTCTACCTGCTTGGGCACATCGCGTTCCTCTTCCGAGCGACGCGTCGCCTCTTTCGGCGGCGGACTGTCGGGGCGGTTGTGTTGCTCGCGCTGATTCCGGCCGCGACCGCAATTCCGGCACTCGCGGCGCTCGGCCTCGTCAGCTTCGTCTGCTCGCTGATCGTGGCGTACGAGGTGATCCGCTATCGCGCGCATCGGATGCAGGTCCGGCACCCCGAGCTCGCGACCTGACGCCGGGGTCAGTCTCCGATATGGGGCGCGGCGCCGTACTCCTCGTCGGTGACGCAATGGCCCCACATGGCGGGATTGCCTTCGTCGTCGACCTCAAGCATCGCCAGGTGGGTCACCTCGGCGCGCACGGGCGCTCGTAGAGGCTTCTTCCTGCAGATTGCACTCTCGCCGGAAGTCTTCAAAACCGGTGAGGTCTCGTAGCCCCAGGCCGGCTAGGTTCGACTCCTGCGCCGCTCCGTTGCCCGCAAAACCGCATGGTTAGGCGTCGCAAGGTTGACCAGGCTTCTCGTGCTCGTCGAGGATAGGAGCGCTCATGGACGCTCCGAGGAGCCGTCGGGTCTTCACCCCGGCGCGAATCGTCGCTCTCGTGCTGATCGCGCTCGTCGCGCTCGGCCTCGGGTACCTCCGCTTCGGGCCTGGCGACGACGAGGTTTCGGTTCCCTCCGGCGCGCACGCCGGCCAGCTCGACCTCCACTCGTGCAAGTACGGCACCGAGAAGGGCAGCTACGACGCCGACTGCGGCACGCTGGTCGTGCCGGAGAACCGGGCCGATCCGCAGTCCCGGTTGATCGCGCTGCCGGTCAAGCGCATCCGCGCCCGCTCGGACAGCCCGAAGGAGCCGATCTTCCGCCTTCAAGGCGGCCCAGGCATCTCGAACATGAGCTTCTCGAAGGCGAGCCGGTTCGCCGACGACCGCGACTTCGTGCTCGTCGGCTACCGAGGCGTCGAGGGCTCGGAAAAGCTCGACTGCCCAGAGGTCGAGTCGGCGCTCAAGCATTCGAAGGACGTCCTCGACGACGACTCTTTCCGCGCCTATGCCGACGGCTTCCGGGACTGCGCCGACCGGCTCCGAGACGACGGGGTCGATGTCACCGGCTACAGCCTCCCGCAGCGGGTCGACGATCTCGAGGCTGCGCGCAAAGCGCTCGGCTACGAGCGCATCGACTTGCTGAGCGAGAGCGTCGGGACGCGCACGGCGATGATCTACGCCTGGCGCTATCCGAGGAGCATCCACCGGTCGGTGATGATCGCCGCGAACCCGCCCGGCCACTTCCTCTGGTACCCGAAGACGACGGACGAGCTGATCGCCCGCTACGCGGTCCTCTGCTCTCGGGACGAGAGCTGCAGCAAGCGAACCGACAACCTCGCCCGGACCATGAGGACGGACATCCCCGACCGCTGGTGGTTCCTGCCGATCAAGGGCGGCAACGTCCGCGTCGCAACGTACTTCGGGCTCATGGAGACCACCTCGGAGAGCGCCCCCCTCTCGGCGCCGATGACGCTTAGCGCTTGGCTGTCTGCGGACGACGGCGACGCGAGCGGATTCTGGTTCCAGTCGCTGTTATCGGAGCTCGCTCTCCCACAATCGTTCATCTGGGGCGAATACGCCGGGGCCGGACGGCTCGACGCCGACGTGGCGAGAAGGTATTTCGCCACGAATCCGGACCCCAAGTCGAATCT
>JBKPFU010000179.1:0-13762 GCA_046728975.1 Actinomycetota bacterium
CGCCCAGCTCGCCGCGGCGGTGTGATGCCCTGAGAGCCATCGTCTCGTCCCTGGGCGCGGCGCGAAGTCCGCTGCTCGCTTCCGCTTCCGTCCGGAGCGAGCGTCTGCCGAACGTGCCTTGCGACGCTCGCTGGTCGTCCAGACCAGGCGTGCGCGCGGCGCCTGTCGAGACGCCCGCCTATGAAAGATAAGGAGGAGCGGCGCTTCGGTTCGCGTCGCGTATCGAGCCTGCTCAGATTCGTCCATTTCGGTAACGGCCGAGGCGTCGACCCCGGCGACGTGGAGTGCCGTTTGTGTCGCGGAGCAGCAGTCTGGACGGGCGCCGCGGTTGATCGACCGTGTGCGGCAGCGCCGTCCCGGCTCTCGCTCAGATGCGAGCGGGAGCGGCGCTCGGCCGGGGACGTCGCCGGTGCGGCAAACAGCGACGCCGACGCACAGCGCGGGGGCCGTGAAGGCCCCCGCGCATGCGCCGGGTGCGCGTGGGTCGTCGGCGCGGGCCGCGTCAGGCGGGGTCGAGCGCCGGCTCCTCGCTCACGCGCGGCGCCGGGACCGGGCGGCGCTTGCGGACGGCCCGACCGGGCCACCACGCCCGCCGTCCGACGAGCGCGGTGATCGCCGGCACCAGGATCGAGGACACGACGAGCGAGGCGATGAGGATCCCGAGGGCCATCGCGAAGCCGGTCTGGCGTGAGCCGGAGTCGGGTTCGAGCATCAGCGTCCCGAACGCGCTGGAGAGGACCAGTCCGGCGCCGCCGATCGCCGGGGCGACGTGGCGGACCGCGTCGGCCACGGCCCGGCGGACGGGTTTGCCGGCGAGCATCTCCTCGCGCAGGCGTGCGGTCATGAGGATGTTGTAGTCCGTTCCCAGCGCCACGACGAAGAGGAACAGGACCAGCGGGAGGGTGAACGCGACGCCGGCGTCGCCGCTGAGGTGCTGGACGACGAGCACCGACGCGCCCAGCGTCGCCGCGAACTCGAGCGCGACGGCGGTCAGCAGGTACAGCGGCGCGACGGCGCTGCGCAGGGTCACGACGAGGATGAGCAGGATCAGCGTGGCCGCGACCGGGAAGACGAGCTTGAGGTCGTGGTTGACCGCGTCGGCGACGTCGGCGAAGACGGCGGCGTTGCCGTCGACCATCGCGTGCGCGTCGGCGGGCGTGCCCTCGTGCGCGGCGGTGCGCAGCGGCCCGCGCGCGATGTCGATCGCGGTCTTCGTCGTGGCGGCGACGGTCAGCGCAAGGTCGATGCGCGCGCCCCGGTGGTCGGTGGTGAGGACGGGCGTGCTGACGCTGCCGACGCCGTGAACGAGCGCGAGGCGCCGGCGCAGCGGCTCGAGCTGCGCGACGGTCAGCGGCCGACGCGACCTCACGTAGACGTGCTGCGGGTCGCTGGCGCCCTTGGGCAGGGCGGCGGCGATCTCGTCGGCGGTTCGTGTGGCGGCCGTTGACGGCCCGCTGGAGAGGTCGTAGTTCATCTTGGTCCCGGTGGCCATGGTCGCCATCGCGACGAGGACGATGGTCACGGCCAGGGCCGCGCGGCCGGGCCGGCGCGCGATACGGGCGCCGAGGCGGGCGGCCGGACCGTCGGTGTGCTCGCGCATCCAGCTCTTGGACGGCCAGAACAGAGCGCGCCCGGTGACTGCGGCGAGCGCCGGCATCAGGGTCACGCCGGCGAACAGCATCATGAGGACCGAGATGGCCACCGCCGGCCCGAGGACGCGGAACTGCCCGAAGCGCGCCAGGCCGAGGGTCGCGAAGGCCACGACGATGGCCAGCGCGGCCGAGGCGATGACGGGGCCGACGCGCTGCGCCGCGTTGGCTGCGGCGGTGCGGCGGTCCTCACCGGCGCGCAGGCGCTCGCGCAGGCGGAAGAGCAGGAACAGGAAGTAATCCACGCCGATCCCGACGAGGACGACGGTGATCAGCTGCGGCGTGTTGACGTCGAGCTTGAAGTCGAAGGTCAGCGCGGCCAGGACGACGAGTCCGCTCGCGGCGGCGGCGACGAGGTAGATCGCCAGCAGCGGGACGAACGCGGCCGCCGGCCCGCGGAAGAAGAGCAGGCTGAGCACGATCACGGTGCCGAACAGCAGCAGCTGCTGGACCCCATGGGTGCGGGCGGTGGCCTTGACGTAGTCGGCCTGCGAGGCGACGCCGCCGGTGAACCCGACGCGCAGCTGGTGCGCGCGGACCCCGTCGGCGGCCCGGTCGCGAACCTGACGGAAGTAGTCCTGGGCGACGGGATCGGTCGGCTGGGCCTTCCACTGCAGGCCGACGAGCCGGAAGCGCCCGCCGGGCGCGAGCGGGCCGGCCTGCGCGGCGATGATGCGGCCGGCGCGCTCGTGCAGGTCCCCCGGCTGGCCCTTCATCGCGGTGCGGTTGGTGTCGGCCCGCCAGTGCGGCATGGCCCAGGCAAGCGCGCGGACCTCGGCGCGGTCGGCGGCGGTCAGCGGAGCGCCGTCTGAGCGCTTGACGAGCATGGTGACCGTCCGGGTGTCCTTCTGCTGCCCGAAGGCGGTCTGGGCGTACTTCGTGGCCTGGGCGGATTCCGAGCCCTTGGGCAGGAACTGCGCGGTGTCGTCGGTGGTGACCTTGTAGCCGAGCTGGGTGCCCGCGAAGGTCAGCCCGATGGCGACGGCCAGCCATATGGCGATGACCCGCTTCGGGCGGTTGGTGGCAAAGCGGATGATGGTGCCGAGCATTTGGGTGCCCCTCCTTCGGTCGGTGAGAGCAGTGGCGGCAACATCGATCGTCCGTCGCCGCCTGAGCCGTGACCATGGGAGCGGGCCTAACAGCGCGTGCAGGCCGTCCCATGCTGGGCCGTGGGGCTATCCCGAGGATCGGCGGTCGAGCCAGGTCGCGAGATCGCTGATGGCGAGCTGATCCTTGGGCACGAAGGCCACGGCGCCGGAATCGGCGATCGCGGCGCCGGCGCCCAGCGTCGGATCGGTGGAGGTGAGGACGATCCGCACGCCGCGGTTGCCATCGATGAGCCGGCGCGCGAGCGCGAAGCCGGTGGTGTCGGGCAGCTGCACGTCGACGAGCGCCGTGTCCGGATGCAGTCGTCGGGTCGCGGCCAGCGCCTGCTCGCCGTCGGCGGCCTCGCCCACCACCGCGTGTCCCCAGGCCTCGAGGAGCGCGCGCGCGAGGGCGCGGAAGCGCTCGTCGTCGTCGACGATGAGGATTCGTGTCGGCATCGGGAGCAGACAGCATGAGGCTTGGCGAGCAGCGCGGCCATTGGGATATCCCGAGGCGGTAGCGTTGCCCGCATGGCAGTCCGAGTCGTCGTCGGCGAGGACCAGCCGCTGGTGCGGGAGGGCATCGTCCACGTCCTCGAGCGGGCTGGCTTCGAGGTGGTCGCCGTCGCGGGGGACGCGCCGGATCTGATCCGCAAGACCAACGCGCACAAGCCGGACGTCGTGGTCACCGACATCCAGATGCCGCCGGACGGCACGGATGACGGCCTGCGCGCCGCGATCGAGATCCGCCGAAGCCGCCCCGAGACTGGTGTCGTCGTGCTGTCGCAGTTCCTCGAGGACCGCTATCCGCTCGAGCTGGTGGGCGATCGCGCGGAGGGCGTCGGGTACCTGCTCAAGGAGCGCGTCGGCGACCTCGCGCTGTTCGTCGAGTCGGTGCGGCGCGTTGCGGCGGGCGGCTCGGCGCTCGATCCGCGGGTCGTTGAGCGCATGGTCGGGCGGCGCCGGGCGAGCAGCCCGCTCGATGAGCTGACGCCGCGTGAGCGCGAGGTCATGGCGTTGATGGCGGAGGGCCGCTCCAACGGCGGGATCGCGGCCGAGCTTGTCGTGACCGTCCCCGCCGTGGAGCGGCACGTGACGAGCATCTTCGACAAGCTCGGACTCAGGCAGGCGCCCGAGGACCACCGGCGCGTGCTGGCGGTTCTGGAGTACCTGAAGCGCGGCTGATGTCCTGTAGCCCGGCCAGCAGTTCGTCCATCGACGCGGCGAACCTGGCGACGCCGTCTTCGAGCAGGCGGTCGGTGACTGCGCCCAGATCGACGCCGGCGGCGGCGAGCCGGTCGAGCGTGGCGCGTGCCGCCGAGCGGCTGCCGCTGAGCCGGTCGCGCGGGGCGCCGTGCGCGTCCACGGCGGCCAGCGTCGCGGGCGGCATCGTGTTCACCACGCCCGGCCCGGCGAGCTCGTCGACGTACTTGGTGTCGCTGTAGCGCGGGTCCTTGGTGCCTGTCGAAGCCCACAGCGGGCGTTGCGGGTGTGCGCCGGCCGCGCGCAGCGCGGCGAAGCGCGCGCCGGCGAACCGGTCGGTGGCATGGGCGAACGCCAGCCGGGCGTTGGCGACCGCGGAACGGCCGGCGAGGTCGTCGCGCCCGCGTTCGGCAAGGAGCCGGTCGACCGCGGTATCCACGCGCGAGACGAAGAAGCTGGCGACCGAGGCGAGGCGGTCGATCGGTTCGCCGCGGCGCAGCCGTTCTCCGAGCCCGTCCAGGTAGGCGTCGATGACCGCTGCGTAGCGCTCGACGGAGAACAGCAGCGTCACGTTGACGTTGATGCCGTCCGCGGTCGCGCGGCGCGTGGCCTCGACGCCCGCGGTCGTGGCGGGGATCTTGATCATGGTGTTGGGGCGCCCGACGCGCGCCCACAGCTCGCGGGCGGCCGCGACGGTGCCGTCGGCGTCGTCGGCGAGCGCCGGCGCGACCTCGAGGCTGACGAAGCCGTCGGCTCCTCGGGTGCGCGCGTAGACGGGCGCGAGCACGTCGGCGGCCGCCTGGACGTCCTCGATGGCCAGCGCCTCGTAGACCTCGAGCGGCGGGCGGCCGGCGAGGGCGGCGATCCGGGTCGCGTAGCGATCGGACCCGAGCATGGCCGCGCGGAAGATCGTCGGGTTCGAGGTCAACCCGGTCACGGCGTCATCGTGCGCGAGGCGCTCGAGCTCGGCGGGCGGCACGAGGCCGTCGATCCAGACGCTCGTACCGAGCGCGGTCAGGCGGTGAAGGGGCGTCATCGCAGCAGGCTCCTTCCGGCGGCGCCGTAGAGCTCGCTGGCCTCGGCGACGCGCTGTGCGAGCGCCGCTTCGGCCTTGCGGCCCCAGGACCGTGGGTCATAGGCGGCCTTGCGGCCGACGGCCCCGTCGATCCTCAGCACGCCGTCGTAGTGGGTGAACAGGTGGTCGGCGACCGCGCGCGTGTACGCGTACTGGGCGTCGGTGTCCAGGTTGACCTTGACCACGCCGGCGGCGATCGCCGCGCGCACGTCTCGCGGGTCGGAGCCGCTGCTGCCGTGAAAGACGTAGCCGAAGCGGGCGCCGGGGTGGCGCGCGGCGAGCGCCGCCTGGCCCTCGCTGAGGACGGCGGGGCGCAGCTTGACATTGCCGGGCGCGTAGACGCCGTGAACGTTCCCGAAGGTCGCGGCCAGCAGGTAGCGGCCGCGCTCGCCGGTGCCGAGCACGTCGGCGACGCGCATCAGGTCGTCGGTCGTCGTGTAAAGCTCGCCGCGGTTGGCCTGCGGGCCCGCGATGCCGTCCTCCTCGCCGCCCACCAGGCCGCTCTCGACTTCGAGCACGACACCGAGGGGCGTCAGCTCGTCGAGCAGCCGTGCCGAGAGCCGCATGTTCTCGGCGAGCGGCAGCGTCGAGCCGTCGAACATGTGCGAGTGAAACAGCGGCTCCTGGCCGCGCTGCCGGCGCCGGCGCGACTCGTCGATCAGCGGGCGCACGAAGGCGTCGAACTTCTCCGGCGGCGCATGGTCGGTGTGCAGGGCGATGAGGACCGGGTAGCGCTCGGCCAGCACTTGCGCGTACTCGGCGAGCGCCCGGGCTCCGAGCGCCATGTCCTTGACGGCGCCGCCCGAGAGGAACTCGGCCGCGCCGGTGGTGATCTGGACGATCCCGTCGGCGCCCGCCTCGGCGAAGCCACGCATGGCGCCGTTGAGCGTCTCCGAGGACGTGACGTTGACCGCCGCCAGCGCGTAGCCGCCGGCCGATGCGGCGTCGAGCATCGCCGCATACTGCTCCGTGGTGGCGATCATCAGGCCGCCCTCCGTTCGTCGGCAGGACGGTCGAGGGCGATGCTGTAGACGGTCTCGTCGCCGTCGTAGGCCTCGGCGACGCCACCGGCGCGCGCGATCCAGGACCGCACGGTGTGGTTGTCCGCGCTCACGTAGGCCAGCAGGCGGGCGACGCCCTCGGCGCGGGCCCGGCCGACCAACTCGTTCGTCAGCCTGCGACCGATCCCGCGGCCCTGCCACTCGTCGTCCACGGCGATTGCGACCTCGGCCGCGCGGGGGTCGTCGGGCATGGTGATGAAGCGGGCGACGCCCACGATCCGGCCGCTGCCGGGTGCGATCGCGGCGAGCGCCTCGTGGTGGTGATGGTCGATCTGGGTCAGCCGGTCGAGGTCGCGTTCGGCCAGCTGGCTGGCCAGCCCGCGGAACCGACGCCGGCGCGTCTCCTCGCCGAGTCGCGAGAACGCCTGCGCCAGCGCCTCCCGGTCCCCGGGAGCAAGCGGGCGGACCTCGACGCGGCGTGCGGCGCGATCGCGGATGTCAGAGGTGGTGGTGTGCATGTCCGGACCGTCCTCCGTCGCGACCGCCGCGGCCATTGAGCGGTCCTCAGCGAGCGGCGCGGGCTGACCCGGTCGCGGCCTTGGGAATCCCCCACGCTCTGCCAGGGGGAACGCGCAATGGGCAGGCCTGCGGCCGCTGCGTAGCGTCGATCGCCCGATCCATCGAGGAGGCCCAAGATGACCAGCTCCCTCGCATCACCGATCGCCCGGCCGCCGCTCGAGCCCGTCACCGCGGCGTTCGCCGCGACCCTTGACGGCCCGCCGCCGTACGAGCTCAGCCTCGAGCAGGCGCGAGCCGGCCTGCCCGCGCTGCAGGCGGCGGCCGGCGCGCAGCGTCCCCCGGCACTCATCGAGGACCGCGTGATCCCCGGCGGCCCAACCGGAGAGGTGGCGATCCGCATCGTGCGGCCGCTCGGCCTGGCGACCCCGGCGCCCGTGGTGGTCTACGGCCACGGCGGGGGATGGGTGTTCGGCGACCCCGGCACGCACGACCGTGTGGTCCGCGAGCTGGCGGTCGCCGCGCACGCGGCCCTGGTCTTCGTCGACTACACCCGCGCGCCCGAGGCCCGCCACCCCGTGCAGGTCCGTCAGGGCGAGATCCTCCTGGCCTGGATCGCCGAGCACGGCGCGATGGCTGGGCTCGACCCGGGCCGCGTCGCCGTCGCGGGCGATAGCTCCGGCGCCAATCTCGCGACCGTGTGGGCGATGCTCTCCAGGGACCGCCCGGGCATCGATCTCGCCGCCCAGGTCCTGTTCTTCCCGACCGTCGACGCCGGCTTCGACAGCGGCTCCTACCGGGAGTTCGCCGCCGGGCCCTACCTCGACGAGCCCACCATGCGCTGGTTCTGGGACCACTACCTCCCCGACGTCAGTCGCCGCGTGGACCCCACCGCCAGCCCCCTGCGAGCCTCGCTCGACGCGCTGCGTGGCCTCCCGCCGGCGCTCGTGATCACCGCCGAGTCCGACGTGCTGCGCGACGAGGGTGAGAGCTATGCCCGCCGCCTCGCCGAGGCCGGCGTCGACGTGACCGCGGTGCGCTACCTCGGCACCATGCACGCATTCGTCGTGCTCGACGCGCTTGCCCGCACGCCGGCCGCGCGCGCCGCGATCGCCCAGGCGGGCGGCTTCCTGCGCGACCGGCTCTCGAGCCGAGCTGCCGACGCGCGCCCGAGGAGGTGATGCCTAGCGAGACGCTCCTGATCACCCGCATGAAAATCGTCGCGGCCGGGCCGCCGGCGCCGGTCGGCGGGCCGGTCGACGACGGAGGACTCGACTTCGGCTCCGTCCGAGTGGGCGGGCGTAGACTCGGCCGCAGGGGGTCTGAGATGGCTGATTCCGTGACGGATCTCGGTGGCTGGCGGGTCGGTGCCGAGGAGTTTCTCGCGGCCGTGCTGCGGACCGCCGCCCAGCCGATCTGGGTCGTGGACCCCGACGGTCTGATCCGGTTCGCCAATCCGGCCGCGATCTCGGCGCTCGGTTACGACAGCGCCGACGAACTCTTCGGCCGGCCCAGCCACGAGACCATCCACTACCAGCGCCCCGACGGAACGCCCTATCCCGCGGCCGAGTGCCCGATGCTGCTGCCACGGACGACGGGGCAGACCGTCGAGGGCGACCTCGATTGGTTCTTCCGCCGTGACGGATCGATGTTCCCGGTCTCCTATGTCTCGGCGCCGATCGACATGCCGGACGGTCGCGGCGCGGTGGTCGCCTTCACCGACATCGAGGACCGGCTGCGAGCCGAACAGGTGCTGCGCGAGCACGACGCGATCCTCGCGACCGAGCAGGCCGCGCTGCGGCGCGTCGCGACGCTGGTTGCCGGTGGAGCGGCGTCGGCCGAGGTGTTCGCCGTCGTGGCGCGGGAGGTCGCCCGCGTGCTCGACCTGCCGCTGGTCGAGATGTCGCGCTATGAGTCCGACGGGACGGCGACGGTGATCGGCGCCTGGAGCGAGCGCCCGCATCCCTTCCAGGTCGGCACCCGCTGGCCCCTCGACGGCCCGACGATCTCCAAGTCGGTCCTCGAGACCGGTCGCCCGGCGAGGATCGACGACTTCGCCGACGTCCCGGGCACGATCGCCGACGCCGTCCGGGAGACCGGGATCCGCGCGGGCGCCGGCGCCCCGATCATCGTCGACGGCCAGATCTGGGGCGTGATGGCGACCGGCACGACCGATCGCGAGCCGCTGCCCGACCACATCGAGGATCGGCTCGCCGCCTTCACCGAGCTGATCGCCACCGCGATCTCCAACATCCAGGCGCGCGAGGATCTCCGCCGGGTGGCGGACGTGCAGGCATCGCTGCGCCGCGTGGCGACGCTCGTGGCGCAGGGATCGCCGCCCGCCGAGGTGTTCACGGCGGTCGCCAGGGAGGTCGGTGAGATCTCGAGCGCCCAGATGGTGCTCATCTCGCGCTACGAACCCGACGGGACCGCGACCGTCGTCGGTGCCTGGGGCGACCACCCCCTGCGGGCCGGAGCGCGCTGGACGCTCGATGGCCCCAGCATCTCCGCCACCGTGCTGCAAACCGGCCGGACCGCCAGGCTCGACGAGGCCCCCGACGGCCCGGGCACCATCGCCGACGTCGCCCGAAACCTGGGCGTTCACTCGCGCGTCGGTGTGCCGATCGTCGTCGACGGCAGGGTTTGGGGCGTGATCGCGGCCGGCGCGACGGATCGGCAAGCGCTGCCGCCCGACATCGACGCCCGCCTGACCCAGTTCACGGAGCTCGTCGCCACCGCCATCTCCAACACCCAGGCGCGTGAGGATCTGCGCCGGCTGGCCGACGAGCAAGCCGCGCTGCGACGCATCGCCACCCTGGTCGCCCAGGGGACAGAGGCGCGCGCCGTGTTCGACGCCGTGTGCGAGCAGACCGGCCGCCTGCTCGCCGCCACCACGGTCAACCTCGCCCACTTCACACCAGAGGGCTTGAACCTCACGATGGCGGGCTGGAGCGTGCGCGGGGTCCACGTCCCGACCGGCACGCTGCTCCCCCTCGAAGGCGAAACGATCAACGCCGTCGTCCAGCGCACCGCCGCCCCCGGCCGCTTCGACAGCTACGAAGGCGCGCCCGGCGAGCTCGCGGCTCATCTCCGGCGGCTCGGCATCCGCTCCGAGGTCGGGGCCCCCGTCGTGATCGAGGGCCGAGTCTGGGGTGCGCTCATCGCGGGAACCGACGAACCCCAGCCCCTCCCACCCGGCTCCGAGCTGCGGCTTGCAAGCTTCGCCGAACTCATCGCCACCGCAGTGTCGAACGCAACCGCGCGCGCCGACCTGATCGCCTCTCGGGCGCGCATCGTCCAAGCCGCAGACGAGCAGCGCCGACGGGTCGTACGCGACCTCCACGACGGGGCCCAACAGCGCCTCCTACATGCCGTCATGACGCTCCAGCTCGCGCACGGCCGCGACGACGCACCGCCCGAGCTCACCGAGCTCGTCGGCCAGGCGCTCGAGCACGCCCGCGCGGCCATCGAAGAGCTCCGCGAGCTCGCCCACGGCATCCACCCCGCGATCCTCACCCACCGCGGCCTGGCGGCCGCCGTCGAGGGACTGGCCGATCGCGCGCCGCTCCCCGTGCACCTCGAGATCCCCGAGCAGCGCTACCCCGCGGCCGTCGAGTCGGCGGCCTACTTCATCGCGGCGGAGGCGCTGACCAACGTCGCCAAGTATGCGCAGGCCTCCACGGCGCGCATCACGGCCGCCCAGTCGGCCGACCGTCTCGTCCTTGCCGTCGAGGACGACGGCGCCGGCGGCGCCAACCCCTACCCCGGCAGCGGGCTGTCCGGTCTGCGCGATCGCGTGGCCGCGCTTGACGGCACATTGACCGTCGACAGCCCGCCCGGCGCCGGCACGCGCATTCGCGCCGAGATCCCGCTGCGACCCGGCAAGAGCAGCAAGCAAGCCGGCTCGGCAGGCGCCGCGCCGCGCGCTCACGCCGAGCGCGGGGGCGGGCCCGAGGCGCCCTGAGGCCAGCCCAGCTCGGGCGGGTAGAACCGCTCGATCTCGCCGCGCTCCCAGGCCGCCCTGACCTCGGGGTCCGACAGATCCCAGTCCCAGTGGTGTCTCATCAACACCGCGCGCAGGTCCTGGCGCAGCTCCTCGACGGTGGGGCGCCCGAAGAACCAATAGCCGTTGTCGACCTTGTAGACGCTCAGCCCGGGCTCACACACGATCGTGTGCGGGACCAGCTGGTCATGCGCCGGGTCCGTGTTCTCGGCGATGCCCAGGTCGCGCTGCACGACCCGGCCCGGGTCGGCCAGGAACGGCCACTCCGCCCCCACGCCGTTTCGATAGTTGAGCGCCTCCTGCGGGTCGGCGGTCGTGATCGTCACCATGCGGCAGTAGCCGACCCCGGGCTTCATCTCCCTCCACAGCACCACGAGGCCCTCACGCTGCACCTGATCCTTCGCCGAGTAGGCCTCGCGAGCGAGGACGATGACCATCGGATCATCACCCTGGATCTCCGACAGCCGGCGCAGGCGACCGGTGTGGTCGGGCAACTCGAAGTCGGGAAACGTCACTCTCGGTCCGATGTCAGCGCGCATCGTCATGCCTCCTCCTCGGTGATCGAACGCGAGGCTACGCCGCTCGGCGAGGCCATCCCCGGGGGCCATCTCAAGGGAGACGTGGGGTGTTCCCCACGGCCGGCATTGCGCCAGCCCGGCCTCGACTCTGACGCTCGCCCCCTGGGAGCGACGAGCGTGGCGACGTACCGTCGGCGGCAGTCACGTCGCACCGAACGAAGGGCCGCCATGACCACCCCGACCGTCACCGAACTGCCTCGCCGCCTCGAGCCGACGACCGCCGATCCGTTTCTCGACCCTGGCGCTCAGGGCGGCGCCGCTCTCGTGATCAGAGAGCTCGACCGCCGCACCAGCGACGGCATCGACGTTCGACTGCTCTGGAACCAAACCGACGACCGGGTCCTCGTCGCCGTCATCGACGCCAAGACCGGCGATGCGTTCGAGATCGAGGTCGAAGCAGGCGAAGGCCTGGCCGCCTTCCATCACCCCTACGCGTATGCCGCGTTCCGCCGCGTGTCGCGCACCAAGAGGCTGGTCCCCTGATGCCCGCCCTGCTGATCGCCGTTCGCTACGGCATCCCGGCCGCGGTAGTGCTCGCCGGAGTGATCCTCTTCGCTTTCGGCCCTCCAGAGGGCGCGGCGGCGATCGTCGCCGCCGGGCTCAGCATCTGGCTGCTCAACGAGCTGTACCGCCTCGGGGTCCGCGGCGACCGCGAGCGCGACGCCGAGGACGCCGCCCGCGCCTACTTCGACCGCTACGGACACTGGCCGGACGAGGACGACGACTCGACATAGTGCGCCGGCATCCGCGGCTCGCGGTTCCCGACCCATCGGGCCTGCGTCCCGCCGACGCAGCTCGGGCCGCTCGCTGTGCGCCGTCGCGACCACCGACATCACCGCTCAGCGGCCGCGAGGGCGACCACACCGTGGCCATCCACGACCGCGCGAAGGTCATCGTGTTCAAGCTCCGCCACGCGAGCCCTCCCCGCTCGTCGCGTGGACCCGGGGAAAGCGATGGGCGGCTCGCCCGCCACCCCTGCTCGGGGACGAGCTGGCGGCGTCAGCCAACGCGCGCTCGGAGCCCGCGAAGCCGTTGACCCATGCCCGGTGGCGTGCCGGTACTGGCGGTCCGCGGGCGTGGCGATCACGTTAGGACGAGCTCGGCACAGACCGCCGCCACGACGTGTGTCACGAAGTGCGCCCCGGGTTAGAGTCGGTCCGTGGCCCGACGGATCACCGGCGACGCGCTGCAGCAGCTCGTCGGTCAGCACGCGGCGCTGCAGCGCGTGGCGATCCTCGTGGCGCGCCAACCGCCGACGGCGGATGTTTTTGCCGTCGTCACGCGCGAGGCCGGCATGCTGCTCGGGGCGCGGATGACCGCCCTGTTACGCGTGGAGAGCCCGCAGACGGCGGTCATCGTCGCAGGCTGGTCGCACGACGAGACGCCCGTGCCGGTCGGGAGCCGGGGAGTGCTCGATGGGCACGGGCTCCTCGGTCGCATCCTGCGCACCGGACAGGCGGTCAGGCTCGAAGACTTCGACGAGGTGGGTGGGGCGGCCGCAGCGGAGATGCGCAGTCTCGGAGTTCGATCGGCGGTCGCCGGCCCGATCGTCCTCGGCGGCCGGATCTGGGGTGCCCTGTCGGCGGCCTGGCCGCAGGGCGAGCGGATGCCGGTAGGCGCCGAGGACCGGGTCGCCGCCTTCGCCGAGTTGGTGTCCTACGCGATCGACAACGCCGAGACGCGAGACGAGCTGCTGGCGTCACGGGCGCGGCTCGTGAAGGCCGCGGACGAGCAGCGCCGACGCGTCGTTCGCGACCTCCACGACGGCGCGCAGCAGCGCCTCATCCACGCCGTCACGATCCTGCAGCTCGCGCACAGCCGCGACGACGCCCCGCCCGAGCTCGCGCGGCTCGTCGGCGAGGCCCTCGAGGACACACGCGCCGCTATCGACGAGCTCCGCGAGCTCGCGCACGGCATCCACCCCGCGGTCCTGACCCATCGCGGCCTCGCGGCCGCCGTCGAGGCGCTCGCCGATCGCGCCCCGGTGCCCGTGCACGTCGACATCCCCGACGATCGCTTCCCCGCCTTCGCGGAGTCGGCGGCCTACTTCGTCGCCGCCGAGGCGCTGACGAACGTAGCCAAGTACGCCCACGCCTCGACCGCGCGCGTCACCGCAACACGCACCGCCGATGCCCTCGTCATCGCCGTCGAGGACGACGGCGTCGGCGGCGCGAAACCGTCGCCGGGCAGCGGGCTCTCCGGCCTGCAAGACCGCGTAGCCGCCTTGGATGGCACGCTGCTCGTCGACAGTCCGCCCCGCGAGGGCACCCGTATCCGCGCCAAGATCCCGCTGCCGCTATCCCCGAGCAGCGACCCCGTCGACTCCGCCAGCGTCGCGCGCGCGCCCTGACCGCCGCTCCGGCCGGCCGCCGACGTTCACCGGGTCCGCACGTCCTGCGCCAACCGGGACATCCTCCGGCCATCCGAGCTCGGGCCGGTGGATCACGCGGCGCATGCAGGCGGCCCCTGACCCCGAAGGCGCGGGGCGAGACTTCTCCTTTGTCGACGAGAACAGCAGTGCCGCCCGCGCTATCGACTTCCATGCGACAGGGCGCTGCCGCACCGGCTGGCCTGATCGATTGGCCCGCTGCTGCTTTCGCTCGTTCAAGCGATCGCCGCTGAGGTCACGCGTCGGACGCTCGCTGCGGACGA
>JBKPFU010000180.1:0-12570 GCA_046728975.1 Actinomycetota bacterium
TCGTCCTCGAGCACGGCGACGCGCTGCTCGCCGACGTCGACGGAGATCAGCAACTCGCGCTTGGCGGCGGGCAGCTGCGGGCGCTTGGCCGGCGCGCGGCGGCGCGTGGACGAACGGCGCTGCTGGCGCCGCTCCGGCTTCGCCTGGCGTTCGTCCGTCTTGGTAGCGGCGGCCGCCTGACTCGTGCCGGCGGCCGGGCGCTTGCTGCGTCCACGGCCTCCGCGGGATCCACGGCGGCGGCGAGTCCTGGCTTGTTCCCCACCCTCGCGGGCGGGCTCGGTGGTTACGGGTTCACTGGGTGCTGGTGCGGCAGCCTCGGTGGGCGCCGCGTCGTCGCGCCGAATTCGGCGCCGGAAGAAACGGAGCAAAAGAAGCCTCTTTCTCGTGTGTCGCGCGCGCGTGCCGGAGCCTGATCCGGCTCACCAAGCGGGATGAGCACGTGCTGCGCTGGGTTCGTGTGATGCCAAGTCGAAAACATGACCTGGCTCCAAGGCTAGCAAGGGGTTCGGCGCAGCGCGCCTACGCGGCCGCGGGACGGAGCTTCGTCCGGCGGGTCCTGATCGTCCGCAGCCGCTGGCTCAACCGGGCCCATGCCCAGGGCTCGATCTGCCCGTACCGCGTCTCGGCCTGGCCCCGTGTGGCGGCCAGATATTCGAACCACGCGTCGGCTTCCTCGATGAGCAGAAGCTCCAGCGCTTCACGCTTGCCCGTAGCCATGTCCGCTGCCACCTCCACGTCGGGGATGGCCCACAAGGTAGGACCTGGACCGGACAGACAACTCGCGCTTATCTGCGTCGAACTGCGATCGCTTGCAGGACGCCGATCGCGGCGAGGTTCACCACCATCGACGAGCCGCCGAAGCTGACGAAGGGAAGCGGGATTCCGGTTACCGGCGCCAGCCCGATCGTCATGCCCACGTTGACGAAGATCTGGAACAGCAGAACGAATGCGATCGCGCCCGCCACCGTGGCCGTGAAGGCGTCTCGGGCAGCGGCGACGATCTTCACCGCCCTCCAGATCACGAGCAGGTAGAGCAGCAGCAGGATCGACGCGCCGACGAAGCCGCGCTGCTCGGCCAGCGACGCGAAGACGAAGTCGGTCGCGTGCTCGGGGAGGAAGTTCAGGTTGGTCTGGGTCGCCCCCGCGACTCCGCGCCCGTGCCAGCCGCCCGCGCCGACCGCGTTGATCGACTGCGCGACGTTGTACGTCGCGTCGCTCGGGTCGAGGTTCGGGTGCGTGAAGCTCGTCAACCGCTGCTGCTGGTAGTCCTTCAGCACCTGGTGGCCCCACGCCGGTAGCAACCACAGCACGAGCACTGCGGTCAGGCACGTCACCAGGCCGAGGACTGCGAGATGCGTCCAGCGCGTTCCGGCCACGAACAGGACGCCTGCGACCGCGGCGGTGTAGACCATCGCCGTCCCGAAGTCGGGCTGCGTGAAGACGAGCAGCACCGGAATCGCGGCGAAGCCGAGCGTCGTCAGCACCGTCTGGCTCTCGCTGGCGCGCTTTCCCCTGTCGGCGAGAAAGGCCGCCAGGAAGAGGACGAACGCGAGCTTTCCGAACTCGGACGGCTGGAACCGGAAGAAGCCCAGGTCGAGCCAGCGCTTCGACCCGCGGGTGACGGCGCCACCGAGCAGCACGATCACCATCAGCGCCGTGGTGCCGCCGTAGATCACGCGCTTATGCCTGCGCAGCCACTCGGGGTCGACGAGAACCATGCCGATTAGCCCGACCATCCCGATCAGCGCGAACACGGTTTGACGGACGACGTAGTAGTTCGAGTCGCCGGGCAAGTCGTGGCGCGTGATCCCGGCAATTGCCCAGAGGCCGTAGCCGACGATCGCCGCCGCCGCCCCAAGCAGGATCCAGTCGAGGCGCCAGACGGCCGCGGTCGCGTGGACTCGCTCCGCGCGCCGCGAGCGGAGGCCGCGCGCACGGCTGTCGACAGCTTCTATTACCGCTCTAGTCGCCACGGGCCTCCTGCGGCGCTCCGCGCGTATGGAAGTACTGCTCGAACACCTTCAGCGCAGCCGGGGCGGCCGCGTCGGCGCCGTGGCCGCCGTTTTCGATCACCGCGCAGACGACGATGCGGGGCGTGTCGTTGGCCGGGCCGTAGCCGCACCACCACGACTGGTCGACCATTCCGGTGAACCCGGGAATGTGCGTCGACTTCTCGGCCGTTCCCGTCTTGCCGGCGATCTCGACCGGGAACGTGCTGAAGATCCCGGCCGACGTCCCGTAGTTGGCGTGGGTCGCTTGGTAGAGGCCGTCGCGGACGACGGCGAGCCCGGTCGGGTCGAGGCGGACGCGCTGCGCGGGCGGCGGCGCGAACGTGTGCAGGATCCGGGCAGGTGCCCGCGCATCGCCGCCCTGCTCGACATCCTCGACGACGTGCGGTTTGACAAGACGGCCGCCGTTGGCGACGAGGGCGTAGAAGCGCGCCATCTGCATCGGCGTGACGAGCACGTCCTTCTGGCCGATCGAGAGCTGGATCGAGTCACCGGGCTTCCACAGCTGGTCGATCCGCCAGCAGCACGGATCCGCCTTCGGCGTGAAGGTCCTCTTCTTCCAGGCAATCGTCGGCACGAGACCGCTGGCCTCCGGCCCCACGTCTATATCGCTTGGAGAGCCAAATCCGAACCTCCGCGCCCACAGCTGCAGCGGCTGCCCGCGCTCGGGCGGCAGCTGATAGAAGCGATAACCGAGCTGGTAGAAGTAGGTGTCGCACGATGCGGCGATTGCCGTCGGCAGCGTCATCGACGAGCTCGCGTACGGGTCCCAGTTCTTGAACGTCTGTCCGGCGACCGTGTACGAGCCGGTGCAGCGGAGCTCGTCGTAGGCCGAGACGACTCGTTCCTGCAGCGCCGCGAGCGCGGTCACCGGCTTAAACGTCGAGCCGCTCGGATAGAGGCCGACGAGCGCGCGGTTCAGAGCCGGATAGTTCGCGTCACGGGCGGCATTCGGGTTCAGCAGCGGCGCCAGCTTCTTCCGGTCGGCGCGCCCGGCAAGGACGCTCGGCATGTACGTCGGGTTCGAGGCCATCGCCAGCACCTCACCGCTCCGCGGGTCGAGCGCCACGATCGCACCGCCGTTCGAAGACCAGCAGCCGACGCAGTCCGAGCTGCGCGCGCGCTGGATGCCATAGCGGATGGCCCGCTCGGCGGCGCGCTGGAGGCCGATATCGATCGTCAGGCGGATCGACTGGCCCGTCTGCGGCTGCTCCCGCACGAGCAGCGGGCTGCGCGGGCGCCCGAGTGAATCCACGCGAAGCTCGGCCACGCCGTCGCGGCCACGCAGGTACGCGTCGTAGGCGGACTCGACGCCGGACTGGCCGATCTTGTCGCCGAGGCGGTAACCCTTTCCGCGCAGCGCCTTCAGCTGGTCGGGCGAGATCTCGCCGACGTAGCCGAGCAGCTGCGCGCCGAGCGCCTGATACGGGTAGCGGCGCAGGTAGGTTTGGGCGAGCTTCACGCCCGGGAAATCGAGCTTGTGCTCGGAGAGGTAGTAGATCTGGTCGCGGTGGATGCCCTCCTTCACAGTGACCGGCGTCACAGGGTCTTTCGAGCGCTTCCGTAGCTGGACGAGGATCTGCGAGACGGGGACGCGGACGACCTTGGACAGGCGGCGCAGCTCGTTGAGGCGACGCGCCCGGTTCTTGGGCAGGTCTGCCGGCCAGATCTGGACGGCCGTCCCGGCCTTGTTCTCGACGAGCACTTTCCCGTTGCGGTCGTAGACAGTTCCGCGCTGCGCCTCGACCGGCACGCTCCGCACCTGGTTGTTCAGGGCCGCGCTCAGGTACTGGGGCCCCGAGAGGACCTGAAGCGCCCACAGCCGGAAGAAGAGGACGCCGAAGAGCCCGAGGGCGAGCGCACCGAGCAGCGCGAGGCGGAACGCGAGCTTAGGCGTAAGGCGGAACGGCTCTTCGACCCGGGGATCCGGGGGCAGGAAGCGGTCGGAGCCTCGCAGGCCTGTGCTAGCCAAGGAGCCGCACCTCCTCGAGCCGCGACCGCGGCGTCAGCAGGCGCCGGACGAGCGCATAGACGGGCAGCGTCAACGCGAGGTTCAGCAGGATGGTTGCCGGCAGGGTCTCGATCAGGACCCGATGTGCCGACGCCGTTTCGCCGAGCATGTAGTGCAGGACGAGCGCGCCGATGGCGTACAAAACGGTGATGACCGCGACCGAGACGAACGGCGCGTGCGAGCGGTCGCGGCCGGTCGTCTCGCCGTAGCGGCCGATCCAGTAGCCCGCGAGCGTGAGCAAGAGGGAAGTCACGCCCAGCGTCGCGAGCGTGGCGGTGTCGACGATCAGCCCGGCGGCGAACCCGCACACGGCCCCGAAGATCGTCCCGCGCAGAAGTGCGATGGAGACGAGCGTGACGAGCACCAGATCGGGCGTGCCACCGAGGATCTCGATCGACGAGATCAGCGTGACCTGGAGGATCGCGGCGCTGAAGACGATCGCCGCAGCCTTCGCCACCTCCGCGGGGTTCACGGCAGCCCCGGGAGCGGTTTCCTCGCGACGAGGATGAGGACCGAGTCGAGCGAGGAGAAGTCCACGAACGGCTGGATCTGCACCTGCTTGTAGATGTCGGTGTCGGTCTGACCCACGCTCGCGACGACGCCGATCGGAATTCCGCGCGGGTAGATCGAGGCGAGGTCACGGGAGCGCCAGCCGGCGGTGACGATGGTGTCCCCGCGGTTCACGACCTGGTCCTTCGTCACGCGCTGGAGCATCAGCGCTTCGCTTCCACCGCCGGCCGTTTGCACGACACCGGGAGCCCTGCTGTTGGCATCGACCGCGGACACCGCGCTCGACTCGTCAGTCAGGAGGGTGACGAGTGCCGAGTGGTCTGCCACCTTGGTGACCGTCCCGACCAGCCCGTCGTCCGTGATCACCGGCGCGTCCTTGCGGACGCCGGCGTCGGATCCCGCGGCGACGAGGACCTGCTGGTCGAACTCGTCCGCCGGCCGCACGATCACTCGGGTCGCGACCTGCTCGTACCCCGTCGGAAAGCTGGGCAGGTCGCGGTAGTGCAGCAACGCCCGAAGCCGTTCGTTCTCCTGCGCCGCCATCTGGTTCGCGATCGCCTGCTGACGGAGCTGGTCAATCTGGGCGCGGAGCCGCTCGTTCTCCGATTTCGCCCCGGCGAGGTCGCTCATGTAGCCGTAGGCATCCCGGAACGGCCGCGAGACACGGTCGGCGGCGACCTCGAACGGCCGCAGGACGGTGGTTCCGAAGCTCTGCACCTGATGCAGCCCGCCGTCGGCGGGCTCACGGAAGTAGATCGTGATCAGGACCAGCGAGAGCAGGACGAGCACTCCCGCCACGATCCGCCGCTTGAGAGCTCTGGAGCTGCGGGAGGAGTAAGGGACCGGTCGCGGGCGCGGCGCCGCCGCGCCCAGAACCGCCAGTCGTGCTGTGCGGTTGCGAGGCACGAGAGAGCCCTAGTGTAGGGAAGTCACCGGAACGTGGTGAAGTTAGAGTCTGCGGCCGTTGCGCTTGGCTTTGGCGGAGCGGTGGATCGCCTCGAACTCCTCCAGGCTGCGCCCGGATCCGACGGCAACGCACGTGAGCGGGCTCTCCGCGAGGTGCACTGGCATCTGGGTCTCGTGGCGAAGGCGCTCGTCGAGCCCGTGCAGGAGCGCGCCGCCGCCGGCGAGGACGATCCCGCGGTCCATGATGTCGGCCGCGAGCTCGGGCGGTGTCTTGTCGAGCGTCGACTTGATCGCGTCGACGATCTGCGAGACGGGGCCGTCAAGCGCGCGCCGTACCTCCTCGGAGGAGATGATGATCGTCTTCGGCAGGCCGGTCAGCATGTCGCGCCCGCGAACCTCGGCCTGCACCTCCTCACGCAGGTCGAAGGCCGAACCGATCTCGAGCTTGATCTCCTCGGCCGTCTGCTGGCCGATCAGCAGCTTGTACTCGCTCTTGATGTGGTTGATGATCGCCTCGTCCATCTCGTCGCCGCCGACACGCATGGACTGGCTGACGACGATCCCGCCGAGCGAGATGACCGCGACCTCGGTCGTCCCGCCGCCGACGTCGACAATCATGTTTCCCGTCGGCTCGGAGACGGGGAGGCCGGCGCCGATCGCGGCGGCCATCGGCTCCTCGATCAGATAGGCCTGGCGCGCGCCCGCCGAGAGCGTCGCCTCCTCGACCGCCCGCTTCTCGACGCCTGTGACGCCGGAGGGGACGCAGACGACGACGCGCGGGTGCGCGAATCGGTGTTGGTGCACCTTCTGGATGAAGTGCCGGAGCATCTGCTCCGTGACGTCGAAGTCGGCGATCACGCCGTCCTTCAGCGGACGGATCGCCGAGATCGTGCCGGGAGTGCGGCCGAGCATCCGTTTCGCCTCGACGCCCACGGCGTGCACCTCGTTCGTGCGCTGGTCGATCGCGACCACGGACGGCTCCGAGAGAACGATCCCCCGGCCGCGAACGTAGACGAGCGTGTTCGCGGTGCCGAGATCGACGGCCATGTCCCTGCCGCCGAAGCCGTTGAAGTAGTTGAGCCACGCCATAGGGTCCGCCGAGTCTAGCGATCGTTGCGCGAAAACACCTGCACGTCGGCCTGAGCGGCCTCGACGTCGTCGCGGACGAAGCAGTCGGCCAGATGGTCGTTGACGACGCCGACTGCCTGAAGCGTCGAATAGACCGTTGTCGGGCCGACGAAGGCGAAGCCGCGGCGCTTCAGCTCCTTGGTCAGGGCTTTCGAATCGGGCGTGAACGCAGGCAGGTCGGCGTAGCTCAGCGGCGCCTGGCGCGTTGACGGCCGGTAGCTCCAGACGAGCTGCGGAAGCGGCAGCTCATCTCGCAGCGCCACCGTCGCTTGCGCGTTCTGGACGATCGCCTCGAGCTTCCGCCGGTTTCGGATGACGCGCTCGTCTCCGAGCAGCCGCTCGATCTCGCGCCGGCCGAAGCGCGCGACGCGGTCGGGCTCGAACTCCGCGAAGGCGTCTCGGAGTCCGTCCCGCTTGCGCAGGATCAGCGCCCACGAGAGGCCGCTCTGCAGGCACTCGAGCGAAAGCCTCTCGTACAGCCCCCGCTCGTCGACGACGGGTCGGCCCCACTCGGCGTCGTGATACTCGCGGTAGCGATCGTCACTGTCGCCCCAACGGCAGCGGAGCTTCCCGTCCGCGCCGGTGACGATGTCGCTAGCCAAACCCATACACCCCGGCGAACCGTTGGGCGAGCAGACGAACGAGCAGCGCGCCCGGCAGCCCAACGACATTCAGGTAGTCCCCCTCGATGCGCTCCACGAGCGCCGCGCCGAGCCCCTGAATCGCATAGCCGCCGGCGCGGTTCTCCCACTCGCCGCTCGCCACGTACGTGGCGAGGTCGCGCGCGGTGAGCGGGCGGAACGCGACCCTCGTCACCTCCCGGTGCAACTCCTCCCAGGCGCCCGTCCGCAGGCAGAGACCCGAAACGACCTCGTGCGTTCTGCCGCCGAGCGCATCGAGCATCTCCTCGGCCTCGGCCGGTCCGGAGGGTTTCCCATACGTCTTCCCGTTGCAGACGACGGTCGTGTCGACGCCGAGCACGGGCTCGCCGGCCGCGTCGACCGAACGAGCCTTCCCGGCCGCGTGCTCGACCGGATCGTCTCCGCGCTCGTCGTACTCGGGCGGCACGACGACGAAGGGGACGCCCAGCTGCTCGAGGATCGCGCGCCGCTGCGGCGAGGTCGAGGCGAGGATCAACGGCGGCGCCGGCGGCGCGGCCATCTACGCCCACTCGACGACGCCGAACTCGCGGAACACTGCGAGCCGGTCGTCGTCCGCCTCCCGCGAAGCTTGGAAGACGAGCCGAAGCGGCACCCGGCGCGCAGATGTCTGTCCGAGAATCTCCAGCAGGGTCGCGAGCCGGTTGCGCTCGGCGTCGAGGACTCGATCGGCGTCACTGACGAGGATCCCAACGGCGGAGCCCCCCAGCCAGTCGTCGAGGTCCCGCATGCACTCCTCGAACGCGTCCCAGTTGTGGCCGAAGTAGTCGGGGAAGTCCAGCGCCGCCGCCCACTCGCGGAAGAGCTGTTTCGACGTCGAGCACCGGCGGCCGTCGATTACTCGGACGACAAGCCCCTCGACCGACTCGGCCTCGCCCCGCAGGAGCCAGAGCCCTTCCGGCCGCGCCCGCAGCAGGAGCGCCCATGGCGCGCGCGGTTCCAGCAACTCGCTCCAGGACGGCAGCCGGACGACGGTCATCCGCGCTTCCGCGCCTTCCAGATCTCCTCGGCGGGCCACTTCCGTGCCCACTCGATCGGCGCGAAGTCGTAGTAGTCGTGGGTCTCCGCATCGGCCGGCGGCTGCAGCTCGATCAGCGCCTCGACCTCGAAGTCGTTCTCGCGCAGGACCCGGAGCATCTCTCCGTGCGGCAGGTGGAACTCGATTCCCTCGTCGTCGCCCTCCCACTCCATCCGGTACATGCCGAACTGCGGCCTGAGCAGCCGCTCTTCCGTGCGCCCTTCGTCCGGCAAACAGAGGACCGAGAGCGGAGAGTTGCACATGAAGACGAGGTCTCCGCCCGGCCGGAGCAGACGCGCAGCCTCCGCGATCCAGAGCTGGGGGTCGCACCAGATCGACGCTCCGTACTCGGAGAGGGCGAGATCGAAGGAGCCGTCAGGAAGCGGCACGTCCTCGGCGCCGGCCTCGATCAACGGAAACTCGAGGCCGAACTCCTCCTGGCACCGCCGCGCCGTCTCGAGCTGCGCCGGCGTCGGGTCGACGCCAACGACGCGGGCGCCGCGCTTCGCCAGCCACGCACCGAAGTACGCCGTCCCGCAGCCGAGCTCGATCACCTCCTTCCCGGCCACGTCGGGGAGGGCGCGAACCTCGGACTCCCTATAGCCGAACACGCCCCAGTCGATCTCGTCCTTCGCCCATGCCTCCCGTGCACGCGCGTCCGTGTAGTCGGCATTCGCCTGCGTCCAGATCGCGCGATTCCGCGCGACGTAATCCGGCAGCGTCACCCGAACCAGAGCTCGATCTCGCGCTTCGCCGAGTCGGGAGAGTCGGAGCCGTGGACGAGGTTGTCGGGCATCGCGAGCGCGAGATCGCCGCGAATCGTTCCCGGCGCCGCTTCGGTCGGATTGGTGGCTCCCATCGTCGTTCGCACGACCGAGATCGCCGATTCGCCCTCGAGCACGAGCGCGAGCGTCGGCGCTGAGGTGATGAACTCGACCAGCTCGCCGAAGAACGGCTTCTCGCGGTGCTCGTCGTAATGGCGCTCGGCGAGATCGCGGTCGACGTGCACGAGCCTCGAGTCCCGAATCGCCAGGCCGCGCTGCTCGAAGCGCGAGAGGACGTCGCCGGCCAGGCCGCGCGCCATCGCATCGGGCTTGATTAAGACGAGCGTTTGCTCCACCGCCACGGCGGCGGAGTCTACTCAGCGCGCCGCCGCTCCCTTCGGGGCGGTTGCAGGGCTCGCTGAGTGCGGCCGAGCTCAAGCGAGGCGGGGGTTTCGATGGGCGTCTCGCAGTACGGGCAAACCTGCCACAGCGCCTCGAGCGGCGCCTGGCAGTTGCGGCAGGCCTGCTTCAGCTTCGTGGTGCACACCGGGCAGACGAGGAAGCTCGGCTCCACCTGTGCCCGGCAGACCGGGCAGTGCAGGTCTCGGCGGGCGAGCCGGTCCTCCATCGCCCTGATCTCGAGCTCGCGCTCGCGAGCCTCCTCCAGGTACTCGGGCGGCCGCAGCAGGAGGTAGATCAGCGCGCCGAGGAACGGTGCGGCGAGCCCGATGATCACCGCCATCGCGACGAGCCACGGGTCCTCGACGCGGCGGCGCGCATCCTTGTAGACCCAGACCGCGACGGCGAGCCAGAAGACGACGACCAAGAAGATCGCGAGGTTGCGGACGACCGGCCAGGTTCCGGACTTGAAGAAGCTGAAGAAGTCGCCGGGGAAGAGAACGCTGCCGATTGTCGCTGCCAGTTTTACCCTCCGCGTCTACAGGAGGAGCTTTCCGACGACGTAGCCGGCGGCAAACGCGAGGCCGATGACCGCAACAATCACGATGCCGGCGACCGCGAAGACGCTCAGCCGTTCTGTTACTTGCCCCATCGTACGCCTTGTAATCGGACAGACAGATCCGCGAGTAAATACAGCGACCCCGTGACGAGCACGTGGTCGGCGAGCTCGTGCGCACGTTCGACGGCGCCCGCCGGGTCGTCGACGGCTTCGACCGACGCGAAGTGCGCCCGCGCCTGGTGGGCGAGGTCGGCAGCAGGGAGCGCGCGCGGGTTCGACGAGGCGGTGGCGATGAAGCGGTCGCCGACACATGCGAGCTCCTCGAGCATCTCGTCGGCGTCCTTGTCACGCAGGATCGAGGCGACGATCGCGTAATCGGCGCGCGGGAGGCGCTCGACCAGCCAGCGGATTCCGGCCGGATTGTGGGCGCCGTCCCAGAGCTCCGACTCCGTTCGCTGCTCGAGGTGGCCGGGCAGCTGGACCTGCGGCTCCGCGGCGATCCCTCGGCCGACGAACGCCTCTGCCGCCTCGCGCGCGCCGCCGATGACGACCTTCGCGTGCGGAACCAGGCGCGCGTGCGTGTTGTCCGGTAGGACAACTACCCTTGCGACATGCGCTACTGCAAGCTTTTCCTTCGCGATCTGCTCGAGCGTGCCGCCGAGCACATCGGTGTGATCGAAGGCGACGTTGGTGAGGAGGACAACCGGGGCATCGACCACGTTCGTCGCGTCGAGCCGGCCGCCGAGGCCGGCCTCGATGACGGCCACGTCGACCCCGGCGTCTGCAAACTCGACCAGGGCCGCGGCGGTGAGCGCCTCGAACTGAGTCGCCTCCAGGCGCTCCGCGACAGCACGGACCCGCTCGACGGCGGCCTCGAAGTCGGCCTCTCCTCCCCGCACCCGGATGCGCTCGCTCCACCCGCGCACGTGCGGAGACGTGTAGGCGCCGACGGCCAGGCTGTCCCCCGCGAGCAGCTCCTCGATCGTCCGCGTCGCGGTCGACTTGCCGTTCGACCCGACGACGTGGATCGACGGGTACCTGCGATGCGGCTCGCCGAGCTCGCCGACGAGCGCGCGCATTCGATCCAGCCCGAACTCCGCCGGCCAAGGCGAGAGCGATTCGATCCAGTCGCGGTTACTGCGAGAGCGCATCGAGCTCACGGCGGTAGCGGGCGAGCTTCTCGCGCTCGGCCTCGACCACCTCCGCCGGAGCATTCTCGACGAAGCGCTCGTTCGCAAGCATCTTCTCGGCCCGCTCGACCTCCTTGTGCAGCCGCTCGACCTCTGCGGCCGCGTTGCCGTTGCCGGCCGCCCGCTCGGGCCTGACGACGGCTTCGAAGATGCGGCGCTCGTCGTCCTCGAGCGCGGCGACCACCTGGCTGCGGCGGAAGATCTCGGCCGCGTCCTGGACGCGTTCGAGCGCCTTCGCCGCATCGGCGAAAGCGCCGTCGCGCTGCGGCCAGGGCGCAACGATCAGCCTCGTCTCGCGGGCCGGCAGGTTCGACCAGATCTCCTCGGTCACGTGCGGCATGGCCGGGTGGAGCAGCTTCACCAGGCGCTCCAACGCCGCGACCGCGGTCGCACGCGCGGCCGCGTCCCCGCCGTACAGGCGCGGCTTGATCGCCTCGAGGTACCAGTCGCAGAAGTCGTCGAAGGTGAGCCGGTAGAGCGCCTGCGCCCCGTGGGCGAAGTCGAACTCGCCCCAGAAGCGCTCCACGTCCGCCCTGGTCGCGTCGAGGCGCGCGAGGATCCAGCGCTCCTCGACCGATTTGGGCTCGATCGAGGGCGAAGCTCCCTCGGTGGCCGAAAGAATCAGGCGGCTCGCATTCCAGAGCTTGTTTGCGAGCTTGCGCCCTTCCTCGACGGCGCCGTACGAGAAGCGCACGTCCTGCGCCGACGACATCTTCAGCAGGCCGTAACGCGTCGCGTCTGCCCCGTACTGCTCGATCACGTCGCGCGGGTCGATCCCGGTGCCGAGGCTCTTCGACATCCGCCGCCCATCAGGTGCCAGGATCGTCGAGGTGATGATCACGTCCGTGAACGGGACGTCCCCCATCATCTCCAGGCCGGAGAAGATCATCCGGTTGATCCAGAGCCGGATGATCTCCCTCGCCGTGACGGAGACATCGCCGGGGTAGAAGTACTCGAGGTCGGGGATCTCGTCCGGCCAGCCCAGCGTCGCGAACGGCCACAGCGCCGACGAGAACCAGGTGTCGAGGACGTCCTCCTCGCGCGTGAGCTCCGCCGAGCCGCACTCGGCGCAGGCTTCGGGCTCCGTCTCGGCCACCGTGACGTGTCCATCTGGGCAATGCCAGGCGGGGATCTGGTGGCCCCACCAGAGCTGGCGCGAGATGCACCAGTCGGGCGCGGTCTCCAGCGACTCGACCGCGAACCGGTGCTGTGACTCGGGGTGGTACCGGACGCGCCGCTGCCGGAGCGCCTCGATCGCATGGTTCGCCAGGTCGGCCATCGCGCACCACCATTGGAGGGAGATCAGCGGCTCGATCCGGCTCTTGCAGCGCTCGCAGAGCGCCACGGTGTGGCGGTACGCCTCGCGCTTCTCGAGGAGCGCGCGTTCGCGAATCCACTCGAGGATCCGTTCGTCCGC
>JBKPFU010000181.1:0-6266 GCA_046728975.1 Actinomycetota bacterium
CGGCGCGCACCTTCCGCGCCAGATCGTCGCCCGTGAACGGCTTCTGGAGGAACACCGTCCCCTGCGCGAGAACGCCGTGATGGACGATCGCGCGGTCGGTGTAGCCGGAGATGTACAGGATCTTCATCTCCGGGCGGTCGAGGTGCAGCCGGACGGCGAGCTCTCGGCCGCTCATGTTCGGCATGACGACATCGGTGATCAGCAGGTCGATCGTGCCCTCGTGCGCGGAGCTCAGATCGACCGCGTGATCGGGGTCGCCTGCGGCGAGCACGCGATAGCCCTGGGTCTCGAGCATCTGCGCGACGAGCCGGCGCACGATGTCCTCGTCGTCGACGAGGAGGACCGTCTCCGACCCCCGGTGCCCGTCCACCTCGGGAGGCTCGAGCTCCCCGACCGCGTCGGTCTGCGGCAGGTAGACCTTGAACGTGGTCCCATGGCCGGGCTCGCTGTACACGAAGATCGAGCCGCCGCTCTGGTTCACGATTCCGTACACGGTCGCGAGCCCCAGGCCGGTTCCCTTGCCGGGCTCCTTCGTGGTGAAGAAGGGGTCGAAGATCCGCTTCCGCGTCTCGGCGTCCATGCCCTCGCCGGTGTCGCTGACCGGCAGCATCGCGTATGAACCGGGTTGGAGCCGGCGACTCGCGGCCGGTCTCGGGCCCGTCGACCGCCAGACCTGCGGTCTCGATCGTGAGGCGGCCGCCGGCCGGCATTGCGTCGCGCGCGTTGACGACGAGGTTGAGGATGACCTGCTCCAGCTGCCCGGGGTCGGCTCGGACGCGCCCGGCGTCGGGTGAGAGCTCGGTGACCACGTCGATGTCCTCGCCGATCAGGCGCCGCAGCATCGCGTCCATCCCGGAGACGATCTCGTTCAGGTCGACGATCTGCGGCTGAAGGATCTGCTTGCGGCTGAACGCAAGCAACTGGCGCGTCAGGGCGGCCGCTCGGTCGGAGGCGAGCTTGATCTCGTCGAGCGCGTTGGCGAGCGCGGGGTCGCCGCCGTCGACCTTGGAGCGGGCGACGTCGCTGTAGCCGCCGATCGCCATCAGCAGGTTGTTGAAGTCGTGGGCGATCCCGCCCGCGAGCTGGCCGATCGCCTCCATCTTCTGCGACTGGCGTAGCTCCTCCTCGAGCCGGACCGTCTGCTTCTCGGCTTCCTTCTGAGCCGTGAGGTCGAGGAAGAAGCCGTGTCGGTAGAGCGATTTGCCGCTCTCGTCTCGCACGAGCACCGTGCCGTCGAGCACCGAGACCGCGCGGCCGTCGCTGGCGATCATCCGGTACTCGGCGTGGAACCGGGCTCCGAGCTCGCGCGAGTGTGCGACCTCCGTGAGCACGCGGTCGCGGTCGTCGGGATGGAGGATCTGGGCGAAGAAGTCAGGGGTCTCGAGCCACTGCGCGACCGGGTAGCCGAGGAGCTGCTCGATCTGCGGCGAGATGTACTCCGTCGTTCCGTCCGGAGCGTCCATGTAGGTGACGACCGGAACGTGCTCGATCAGCGCGCGCAGCTTGGCGTCGGTCTCGCGCAGGGCCCGATCGCGTGCCGCCAGCGTGACAGTCATGCGGCGAACGAGGGGGAACAGGGACGCGTAGAGGAGGAGAAGGCAAGGCCGAACGCACCGGCGAGCGGCCAGAAGGCGGCGCGGGCTGCGTGCGCGACGGGTGCGTAGTCCTGGTACAGCTCGAGGACGCCGCTCGGCCGACTACGCCCCGCGAGGCGGACGGGGACGTAGTTCTCGAGCACCTTGCGGTCGGCTCCGGAGCCTCCCTCGGCGTTGAGGCGCGAGACGCCCTTGACAGCGGTGCCCCGCGCCGCCTCCTCGATTTCCTCGGGCTCGTCGGTCTTCTCGCCGATCAGCGTGTGGTCGTTCGAGTACATGACCGTTCCGTCCCGGCGCCAGAGCTTCACGCGCAGGACGTTCTGGACGAGGACGTCCTGCTCGAAGAACCGGTCGAGCTCGGCGAGCCTGCGACGCGAGGCCGGGACGGCGAAGTCGCGCGGACGGACGACGTTGTCGAGGAGCGACGCCGCAACGAACTGCGCGTGCGCGGACGCGTTCGTCTCCGCACGCTCGGTCGTCAGGTCGCGGGCGAGCCAGAACGTTCCAGCCGCAGCCACGGCAAACGTGATCGCCATGAGGATGGCGAGTCGAAGAGTCACGCGCGCGTGCGGGCGCGCACGTTCGCCGGCTGCGGCCGCCATACCTGTTCACATCGGCACGAGCGCGCGGCCGCTTGAGGTACGCGAGGCCGGGTCGCACTTGACGCAGTCCGGGCGCGCTGCCATTCTCCACCAAATCAATCGATAAGGAGATCAAATGCGCCGAATTTGGATTGCTTTGGCAGCCGTGCTGATCTTCGCAGGATCGGCAACCGGCGCCGCCCAGAAGACGAAGCTGACCCTGGTCGCCTACTCGACGCCGAAGGAGGCGTACGGGAAGATCATCAGCGCGTTCAAGGACACGAACGCGGGCCGTAACGTCGACTTCAGCCAGTCGTACGGGAGCTCCGGCGAGCAGGCGCGCGCGGTGAAGGCCGGGCTGAAGGCCGACATCGTCGCCCTTTCCCTCGAGCCGGACGTGAGCTATCTCGTCCGGGCCGGAATCGTGCCGCGCGGCTGGAATCGCGAGCGGTTCAACGGGATGGTCACCAAGTCGGTCGTCGTCTTCGTCGTCCGCGACGGCAATCCAAAGAAGATTCGCGGCTGGAGCGACCTCGTCCGCAAGGGGATCGATGTCGTCACGCCGAACCCGTTCACCTCGGGCGGCGCTCGATGGAACGTGATGGCGGCCTACGGCGCGCAGCGCAAGCAGGGCAAGTCACACAAGCAGGCCGTCGACTACCTGTACAAGCTCTTCCACCACGTCGTCTCGCAGGACAAGAGCGCGCGCGAGGCGCTGCAGACGTTTGCCGCCGGCAAGGGCGACGTCCTCATCACCTACGAGAACGAGGCGATCTTCGCCAACAAGAAGGGCGTACGGACCGACTACGTCACGCCGCGGCAGACGATCCTGATCGAGAACCCTGTTGCCCTGACCAGGACGGGCGTCCGGAAGAAGGAAGCGCGGGCGTTCCTGGCGTTCCTGCGCTCGGCCAAGGCACAGAAGGTGTTCGCCGACAACGGGTACCGCCCCGTCCTCAGCAGCGTCACGCGCCAGTTCGGCTTCAAGCGCCCCGTGGGCCTGTTCACGATCCGCAAGCTCGGGCTGGGCGGCTGGGACCGGGTCGAGAAGCGCTTCTTCGACCCGCGCAGCGGGATCATGGCCAAGGTCGAACGCTCGCTTGGCCGCTAACGCGACCACCGCCGCTGTTCGCACGGCGCCCGCGGGCGCAGGCCTCGCGGGCCGCGCGCTTGGCCGAGGCATCGTCACCGGGTACCTGAGCATTGTCGTCCTGGTGCCGTTGGCCGCGCTCGTCTGGCGCTCGCGCGCCGACGGCCGGGACGCGTTCTGGGACGCGGTGACCGCGCCCCAGGCCGTCGCCGCTCTGAAGCTGACGCTCGTGGCGTCGCTGATCGTCGCCGCGGTCAACGCGGTCGCCGGCACCACGATCGCGTGGGTGCTCGTTCGCGACCGTTTCCCCGGCAAGGGGCTAGTCAACGCCGTGATCGACCTGCCTTTCGCGTTGCCGACGATCGTGGCCGGGCTAACGCTCGTTGCGCTGTACGGGCCCAACGGCCCGTTCGGAATCAACGTCGCATTCACGCGTGCGGGGGTCTTGCTGGCGCTGCTCTTCGTGACACTGCCCTTCGTCGTTCGCGCCGTGCAGCCCGTCCTGCTCGAGCTCGACCGCGAGATGGAGGAGGCGGCTGCCTCTCTCGGCGCGACTCCGTTCGCGATCTTTCGCCGGATCGTCTTTCCGAACTTGCTGCCGGCGGTGCTCTCCGGCGTCGCGCTCGCGTTCGCTCGGGCAGTCGGTGAATTCGGCGCCGTGGTGCTGATCTCCGGGAACCTCCCCTTCAAGACGGAGGTCGCCTCCGTCTACGTGTTCATCCAGCTCGAATCGAACAACGTCACCGCCGCGGCCGCCGTCTCCGTCGTGCTGCTGGCGATCTCGCTCGCCGTCCTGCTCGCGATCGGCGCCTTCAGGCGCTGGAGGACCCGCCACGATGCCGTCTAGGTGGCTCCTGCGATTCGGCGCGCTGTCTTACCTGGCGCTGCTCCTGCTGCTCCCGGTCGGGATGGTCTTCTACCGCGCGTTCGAGCACGGGGTCGGGCCGGCGTGGGACGCCGTGACGACGCCGGAGGCGAAGCACGCCTTCTGGCTCACGCTGCTGATCGCTGCGATCGCCGTGCCGGCGAACACGGTCTTCGGGGTGGCGCTTGCCATCGCCCTCGTGCGGCACCGGTTCCCGGGGCGCGGCCTGGTCAACGCGATCGTCGACCTGCCGCTTGCGCTGTCGCCGGTAGTGGTCGGGCTGTCCCTGTATCTGCTCTACGGCAGCGGCGGCTGGTTCGACGGTCTGGCCGAACGCGGCATCCAGGTTCTGTTTGCGCTGCCGGGGATGGTGCTGGCGACGATCTTCGTGTCGCTGCCGTTCGTCGTGCGCGAGGTGGTGCCCGTGCTGCGGGAAATCGGCACCGAGCAGGAGCAGGCGGCGTCCACCCTCGGCGCGTCGCCGTTCCAGGTGTTCCGGCGGATCACACTGCCGGCGATCCGCTGGGGGGTCGCGTACGGGATCGTGCTGACGACGGCCCGCGCGATCGGCGAGTTCGGCGCGGTCAGTGTCGTTTCGGGCCGGCTCGAGGGCGAGACGCAGACGCTGACGCTCTACGTCCAGGCCCAGTTCGAGGGCTTCGACATCGCCGGGGCCTACGCGGCGTCCGTCGTGCTGGCCGTCCTCGCGTTTTCCGTCGTGCTCGCGATGAGCCTGTTCAAACCAAAGGAGGAGCGCTGATGGGCATCACGGTGATGGACGTAACGAAGCGATTCGGCAAGTTCGCCGCGCTCGACAACGTCTCGCTGGCAATCGCCGAAGGCTCGCTGACAGCGCTCCTCGGGCCAAGCGGCAGCGGGAAGTCGACGTTGCTGCGCGTGATCGCCGGGCTCGAGCGTCCGGACGCAGGACAGGTGCTGATCGAGGGCGAGGACGTTACCGGGAGGCCGGCCAGGACGCGCGGCGTCGGGATGGTCTTCCAGCACTACGCCGCCTTCAAGCACATGACGGTCTGGGAGAACGTCGCCTTCGGGCTGAAGATCCGGAAGGTCAAGCGCGCCGTGATTCGTGACCGCGTCCACGAGCTGCTCGAGCTCGTCCAGCTCGAAGCGCTCGCGCGGCGCTACCCGGCCCAGCTCTCCGGCGGCCAGCGACAGCGGATGGCGCTCGCTCGGGCGCTGGCAGTCGAGCCGCGCGTCCTCCTGCTCGACGAGCCGTTCGGCGCGCTCGACGCGCGCGTGCGCAAGGAGCTCCGCAAGTGGCTCAGGCGCCTGCACGACGAAACCCACGTCACGACCATCATCGTCACGCACGACCAGGAAGAGGCGATGGAGGTCGCCGAGCAGATTGCGGTCATGAACGAAGGGCGCATCGAGCAGGTCGGCTCGCCGCGGGAGCTCTACGACCACCCCGCAAACGAGTTCGTGATGAGCTTCGTCGGCCCGGTCAACCGGGTCGGGGCGGCATTCGTCCGCCCGCGCGACCTGGAGCTCGCTCTTGACTCCGACGACGGCGCCCAGGAGGCCATGGTCGAGCGGCTCATCCACCTCGGCTTCGAGGTTCGCGCCGAGCTGGTCCGCGGCGACGGAACGCACCTCGTCGCCCAGTTGACCGCGGAGGAGGCCGAGGAGCTCGAGCTCGAGGCGGGCCAGATCGTCTACGTGCGCACGAGCCGCGAGCGCATATTCCGATAATGCTAGTGCGGTAGCCAGGCGTCGGGGTCGGCCGCGATCGTGGCCACCTCGTCCGGCAGGCGCCCCGCGGCGAGATCGGCGAGCGTGACCGTCTCGAGCACGGAGCGGAGGTTGGCCCGGACCGCAATCCAGACCGCACGCAGCCCCTCGGCCGAGCCCGTGTACTCGACCTGCTCCGGCCGCACCCCGCGAACGTTCGCGATCGGTCCCTCAACGGCGCGGATCACGTCGGCGAGCGCGACCTCGTCTGGCGGGCCCGTCAGCCAGTAGCCGCCCTCGACCCCACGCTGACTTGCGACGATGCCGGCGTGCTTGAGGTCGAGCAGGATGTTCTCGAGGAACTTGAGCGGGATTCCCTGCGCCTGTGCGATCCGCTCACCCTTCTGCGGGCCCTCGCCGGCCGCGGCCGCAAGCTCGGCGCA